>JAETSB010000039.1 GCA_021769865.1 Oscillospiraceae bacterium | reverse complement strand
ATCTTCTGCCCGGCCTTTTTGAAGTAGGAATTGTAGTTATTCTTCTTCATGTCCTCTACGGCCATGTCCAGGGGAATGACCTTGGTGAGGGCGAAGAAGGCGGCCTGGAGGATGCTGTTGGTCCGGTTGGCCCCCAGGCCCACCTGGACCGCCAGCTTGGCGGCGTCGATGATGTAGAACTGGGCGTTTTTCTTCGCCAGATCCCGCTTCATCTTACCGGGGAGGCGCTCCTCCAGCTCTTCTGCACTCCAGGGGCAGTTCAGGAGATAGATGCCGCGCCCACGGTGCCGTCGCCGCCCAGGCCCCACAGCTTGCAGGACACCTGGCCGGGATGGGGCAGCTCGATCTCCTTGTAATCCAGGGAAGTGTGGGTCACGTCGTCGTTGATGCCAATGGTGAAGTTGTTCTTTGGCGCGTCCTGTTTGAGGTTGTCGTACACGGCGATGAACTGGCCCGGCGTGGTGTCCTTGGAGGAAAGGCCGTAGCGGCCGCCCACCACCTGGATGTTTCCCCGGCCCGCTTGGGCCAGGGCCGTCACCACGTCCAGATACACCGGCTCGCCCACGCTGCCGGGCTCCTTGCTGCGGTCCAGCACGGCGATTTTCTTCACCGTGGCGGGCAGGGCCGCCGCGAAGTGCTTCACGGAGAAGGGGCGGAACAGGTGGATCTGCAGCAGGCCCACCTTCCGGCCCTGGGCATTGAGGTAATCCACGGTCTCCTTCACCGCCTCGGAGGCAGAGCACATCACCACGATGACTTCCTCGGCGTCCTCGGCGCCGTAGTAGTTGAAGAGCTGGTAATTCCGGCCCGTCAGCTTGTTGATCTCGTCCATGTAATGCTGGACGGTGTCCGGCAGGGCGGCGGTGGTTTCGTTGATGCCCTCCTTGCACTGGAAGTAGATGTCCGGATTGACGTTGTTGCCCCGGTTGGTGGGGTGCTCCGGGTTCAGGCACTGGCGGCGGAACGCCTGGAGGGCCTCCCAGTCCACCAGGCCCCGCAGGTCCTCGTAGTCCAGGGCCTCGAT
>JAETSB010000010.1 GCA_021769865.1 Oscillospiraceae bacterium | reverse complement strand
CTGATATCGTTCATCGAAAGAGAGCTTCTGCTCAGCAAAACCGTCCTCCATATGAAACAGCTTGTCACAATAGTCCAGGCCGGTTTTTGCCGGGGATCTGTCCCGCAGATCCTTGGGCAGGCTTTTCAGCGTATCGGTGAATTTCCGCCGCATATGCGCCCAGCAGCCTGCTACTGTTATTTCTGGCGGCAGCTTGCAGTGGTACGCGCCATATCCATCGGTGTGCAGCAGCCCGGAAAAGCCCTCCAGAAACCGGCTGGCACATTCTCCCGTGCGGCTGGGCTGGTAGTCATACAGCACCACAGGACGTTCGGTATCCCCCGAAGTGCGGTACACCCACACATAGCTTTTCTGCCGCGCTTTTCGCCCCGGCTCCTTCAGCACCATCAGCGTGGTCTCGTCCGCGTGGAGGATATCGTTGGAGATCAGCTCCCGCCGGAGTACCTGGAAAAAATCAGAGAACCACCGTTCATGTGCCGCGATGATCCAGTTGGCCATAGTCTGCCGAGAGATGGGAACACCAATCCGGGCCAGCTCCTGCTCCTGCCGGTACAGGGGCAGCGCCAGCGTGTATTTGCTGTTTAAAATATGGGCCAGCAGACTGGGGGAAACAATGCCGCTGTTTGGCAGTATCGGGGTGGGAACTTCGCTTTTTTTCATAGGGACATGGTCGTTCTCCCGCTCACAGCGGCGGCAGCTGTACACGGCCTGGATATGCTCCACCACCGTGTATTTGGCCGGCACATATACCAATTCCCGCCGTAAAACGCTTTGCCCACATTTATGTAGCGGGCCTCCGCATTCCGGACAGACACATTCAGCGTCCGGCAGCTCGTGGATCACCTGCTCCACAGGCAGGCCGGAGAAATCCATCTCCCGCTTCCCGGCCCGCTTGCACCGTTTATAGGTGATCTGCTCCAGGTCAGGTTCAGCCGCCTTCGGATCCGCCAACGTCTCCGCTTCATTGAACAGGCTGATCTGCTCCGAAAGCACCTGGGTCTGCTCACTGGACGCGCCAAATTTCTGCCCCCGCGTCAGGCGAAGCTGCTGGGTCAACCATTCCACCTGCCTGTGCAGCGCGGTGATCTCATCTTCTTTTTTATCAAGTAGCGCCTGCCATTCGGCGTGGCTTTTTATCTCTGTATTCATGCTCATATTATATCAGAAAAGTGCTGTGATTTCAACTATCACAGCACTTTTCTTCTTTGAATGGCACGATTGATTTGCTCAGCAAATACGTAAATTCTTTCTCATTCACTTCCACTATGCTCCCAGGCTGTCCTGCCGGCCAGGGGTATGTCCCGCTTTGCGCCCGCCGTTTTCCCTGCGGAAAACTCTGACCATCCCATTCAATATATTTCAACATACTGCCAGGGCAGCATGAGCGACCCCGTCGTCGCCTGCACCGAGGAGCTGATGGCCGTCTACAACACCCTGGAGGGCACCCACTACACCAGCATCGACCAGAAGCAGGGCGAAAGCTCCTTCCGGGACCGGACGCAATTTATCCTCGACCTGGGCAGCCAGGGCGTCTGGGGCAAGTGCGCCGTGTACGAATACACCTTCACCGGCGCCGGTTCCAGCGCTCATCCCGCCGGTACCGTGCAGAAGATCATCCTGGGCGATTTGACCGTGGAGCATATCGAGCAGGAAGAATACGCCCTCATCGTCAAGAAGGTGGACGCCACCAATCCCAGCAAGGGCCTCCCTGGAGCCGGATTCCATATTGAGTCCACCAACGGCTCCTACTCCAAGGATATTATTACGGGGGAAGGCGGCAGCTACCGGATCGGGGGCCTCAGCGCCGGTACTTACGCCGTGACTGAAACGGCGCCTCCTCCGGGCGGGTACGTGATTGACAGCGCCGCCCCGCAGTACGTCACTCTGCCCAGCAATGGGAACAAAACGGTGACCGTCACCTTCCGGGACAGTACCACCATCACCGGAGAGGGCAGCATCCGCAAGGTGGATGCCGATGACCCCACCAAGGGCCTCGCCGGGGCGGTGATCAAGATCACCGGCGTCGACAACAGCTTTGTCGGGACTTACACCACCGTCGAGGGCGGTTGGCTCACCGACGTGCCTTGGGATACGATGCCCATCGGCAGCTATGTCGCGGAAGAAGTCACCCCGCCCTCCGGCTACACGAAAAGCCCCGACCAGAGCAAGGTCAAGCAGAGCTTCCATTGGGATGGAAAATCCGACGTTTCTCTGGTGTTTGAGAATGACAGCAATCCAGCGCTGAAACTTCGTGTATTTTTTTGTGGGAGGGACTCAAAAATTGGGCCGATGAAATTGGGCGCTAACGGCTCAAAATCTGATTAAATGCGGAAAAAGGGGAGTTCGAACCTCACCGGCCGCCTTGAAAACCTGAAAATATCCATTTTGCGGGATTTTGAAATCCCAAAAAAGAAAAAGGTGAAACAATTGGGACTCTAAGCGTTCAGCCTAGAATATCCAGATTGTTTCACCTTTATGGCAGCGGGTGAAGGATTCGAACCCTCACATACAGAGTCAGAGTCTGCTGTGCTACCTTTACACAAACCCGCTGTATCTCTGTGGAACAGCTACCATTATACTAAAAAACGCCGCCTTGTCAAGGGGTTTTCGGATTTTTTCCCAAATTTCTTTTTTGAGGAAAAATCCGCCCCTTCCCCCTTCCTCCCGGCGGCGGAACTGTGCTATAATCAAAATACGATCCCCATCCCCACGAAAGGAGACCGCGCCCATGATCAAGCTTGAAGGCATCCGCCTTCTCCCCGGCGGCGGAGAGGCGGACCTCCGCGCCCAGGCCGCAAAGCTGCTGCGCCTCTGCCCGGCGGATCTCCGGAATCTCCAGATCCTCCGCCGCAGCGTGGACGCCCGGGAAGACGTGGTCCTGACGTACACCCTGGCGGTCGGCCTGGAGAATGAGCCCGCCGCCCTCCGCCGCTGCCGGAATCGGAAAATCAGCCGCTGGGAGCCGAGCCCGGCCTACCGCCTGCCGGAGCCCCTGCCCTCGCCGGAACAGCCCCCGGTGGTGGCGGGCGCGGGACCGGCGGGGCTTTTCGCCGCCCTGGTGCTGGCGGAGGCGGGCCAGCGGCCCGTCCTTTTGGAGCGGGGCCGCCCCGTGGAGGCCCGCAGGGCCGACGTGGAGCGCTTTTGGTCCACAGGGGAGCTGGACCCGGCCAGCAACGTCCAGTTCGGCGAGGGCGGGGCCGGGGCCTTCTCCGACGGGAAGCTGTCTACCGGCACCAAGGACCTTCGCCACCGCTTCATCCTGGAGCGGCTGGTCTCCTGCGGCGCGCCTCCGGACATCCTCGTCGATGCCAAGCCCCACGTAGGCACGGACTACCTTTATAAGGTCCTTCAAAATCTCCGCCGGGAGCTGACCGCCCTGGGGGCGGACATCCGCTTCGAGACCCGGCTGGAGGACCTGCGGGTGGAGAACGGAGAACTCACGGGCGTCGAGCTTTCCGGCCCGGCGGGACGGGAGACGATTCCCTGCCGGAGGCTGATCCTCTGCCCCGGCCACTCCGCCCGAGACACCTTTGAGATGCTCCACCGCCGGGGTGTGCCCATGGAGGCCAAGCCCTTTGCCGTGGGAGTGCGCATCGAGCACCGCCAGGCGGACTGCGACGCCGCCCAATACCGACAGTACGCCGGACACCCGGGTCTCCCCGCCTCCACCTACAAGCTCTCCTGCCACCTGCCCAGCGGGCGAGGCGTATTTTCCTTCTGCGTCTGCCCCGGCGGAGAAGTAGTGGCCGCCGCCTCGGAGGAGGAGCGGGTGGTCACCAACGGCATGAGCGAATTTGCCCGGGACCGGGAGAACATCAACGGCGCGGTTCTGGTAAACGTCACGCCGGAGGACTTCGGTTGGGGCAGGTTTCCCCTGGCGGGCGTGGAATTTCAGCGGCGGCTGGAGGCGGCGGCCTACACCCTGGGAGGCGGCGGCTACCGGGCCCCCGCCCAGCGGGTGGAGGACTTCCTGACCCGCCGTCCTTCCACGGGACCGGGGCGGGTCCGGCCCAGCTACCGCCCCGGCGTGACCTGGACGGACCTCCACGGCTGCCTGCCTCCCTTTGTGGCGGAGGCGCTGGAGGAGGCCCTACCCATTCTGGGGCGAAAGCTCCGGGGCTACGACGCGCCGGACGCGGTCCTCACCGCCGTGGAGAGCCGCAGTTCTTCTCCCGTGCGCATTCCCCGGGGGCCGGACGGCCAGTCGGCCCTCCGGGGCCTGTACCCCTGCGGCGAGGGGGCGGGCTACGCCGGGGGCATCCTCTCCGCCGCCGCCGACGGCATGCGGGCCGCCGAGGCCCTGCTGAACACTTTACGACAAGGAGACGATCCGTCATGAGAAATATCTGTATCTGCCAGGAGTTTCTGACCGAGGCTCACAAGGCCAAAATTCGGGAGACCGCGGAGGCCCTGGGCTTCATGCCCCATTTCTTCCGCCTGGATCAATTCGAGGAGGCGCAGTCCTGTCTCCAGGACTGCGAGGTTCTCTACGCCCACGACCCGGACCTGCTCCGGGCGGCCCCGGCGTCCCTGAAGTGGTACTGCTGTTCCTACGCCGGGGTGGACCCCTACTGCAAGGACCCGACCCTTTTTGCCAACCCGGACTGTCTGCTGACCAACTCCAACTGCTACGGCGTCACCATCGCGGAGCACGTGGTCATGGTGCTGCTGATGCTGCTGCGGCGGATGCCGGAGTACGAGGAGGTGGTGCGGAACCGGGAGTGGAGCAACCAGCTTCCCATCCGATCCATCCGGGATAACGAATTCACCATCCTGGGCACGGGAGACATCGGCGTGAACGTGGCGGACCGCCTGCGGGGCATGGGAGCCGCGAGGATCACCGGCCTGAGCCGCAGCGGCCGGGCCCGGGAGGGCTTTGACGAGGTGCTGCCCATTTCCCGGCTGGACGAGATGCTGCCCCGGACCCGGAACCTTATTATGGCCCTCCCCGGCACGGCGGAGACGGTCCACATCCTGAACCGGGCGCGCATCGCCCTGCTGCCCTGGGGAGCCTATGTGGTGAACGTGGGCCGGGGCGCCGCCGTGGAGCAGGAGCCCCTCATTGAGGCCCTGAACGCCGGGGCCTTAGGCGGCGCGGCCCTGGACGTGATGGTCCCGGAGCCCCTGCCGAAGGACCATCCTCTGTGGAGCGTGAAAAACCTGATCCTCACCCCCCACGTCTCGGGGAACATGACCCTGGGCTACACCTGTGACCGGAACGTAGAGCTGTTCTGCCGGGACCTGGAGAACTACGCCGCCGGGCGGCCCCTGAACGGCCTGGTGGACCGGACCAGGGGTTATTGAGAGCCGAAAAAGGCGGCCCCTGTTCCGGGGCCGCCTGGCGGGTCGGTTCAGTTGTTCAGCGGTTCAGGCAAACGGCACCGCCCAGTACCACGATGGAAAACAGCGTGTACAGCATGTGGGGCACCTCCTTCTTCCTTGATGTTGGTATGATGATACCACGTCCCGGGGGAAAAGACATTCAATATCTTGCCGGGTTTACCCGGGGAGGACCCCGGTCTGAGGAAAACAGAGCCGCTGGCTTTATAACATCTTGCGCTTCCGGAAGGAAAGGAGGTCCCCTGTTGGCAGACGAACGGATTTTATGCTTTGTGAAGCGAGAGGCGCGGCCTCTCTTCACGCCGGAAGACATGCCCCGGCTGGTGTATGTCAGCCGGACCCTGCCCTCGGACCGGGCTTATCACAGCATTCTTCACGCCCATCAGGACTTGGCTGAGATTTTGCTGATCTGCGGGGGCGAGGGCCGCTTCCTGGTGGGGGAGACCTTTTATGAGGTGAAAGCCGGGGACCTGCTCCTCTACAACAGCGGCGTGGTTCATGACGAGTTCTCCAGCGCGGAAAACGCCATCTCCGCCTACTGCGCGGCCATCGCCGGATTGCGGCTGCCGGGGCTGCGGGAAAATGCCCTTACCGCCGACGGGGTTCCGCCCCTCTTCCACGCGGGGACCGAGGCGGGGGATCTGCGGCTGCTCTTCGAGATGATGTACCGTTATCTTCAGGAGGACCGCCCGGGCTGTGAGAACCTGTGCCACCATCTGACGCTGGCGCTGCTGGGCCGCATTCTCCATATCACCGGAGACGCGCCCCGGCGGGACCGGGTGGAGACGGGGACCCTGGGCCGCCAGGTCCAGGCGTTCATCGACGGGCATTTCAGCGAGCCCCTGACCCTCCAGGACATGGGGAAGGCCCTCCACGTCAGCCCCTACTACCTCTCCCATGTCTTCAAGGAGACCAGCGGCTACTCCCCTACCCAGTACCTCCTCCGCCGCCGGATCGGCGAGGCCCAGAACCTGCTGATCTCCACGGACCTGCCCATGGCGAAGATCGCGGAGCAGGTGGGCTTCGAGACCCAGAACTACTTCAATCTCCAATTCTCCAAGCACGTGGGAATGCCGCCGGGGAAATACCGGGAGTCCTTCGTGGGGAAGAAAAAGCCGTGAGCAAGGCCGGACGGTAGCTCCCGTCCGGCCCTTTTTCGGTTTATTTGTTGATAAAGTAGAGCCCGATGAGGCAGATGACCACGCCCATCAGCTTGCTGGGGGTAACGGCCTCCTGGTATAGCAGGGCCCCGACGAAGATCAGCGCCAGGGAGAGGAAGGCGCTCTGCACGATGGAGGCTGTGCTGACGGGCCACCCGGCCTTGTAGGCGTAGATGAAGCCCACCTCCAGGCCCACGACCGAAATTCCCAGCAGGAAAGGCGCGGCGTTCAGCTTGGCGTACTCCCGGAGCAGACTGCCGTCCCGGTTCACAACGAAGAACATGACCGCCGAGCAGGCCGCCCCCACCAGATAGGTCACCGTCATGGATGCCATGGCGTCCATCTCTTTAGGGACGGACTTGGCGCAGATCTGATAGAGGATATTGGACGCGACCACCAGGGCGATGGGCCAGATGTAAGACATAGCGGTTCCTCCTGAAATGTGTGCCCCTTCACAGGGCCATGGTCTCCCACCGGTGGCCGTGGAACCGGGGAAGGAAGAAGGTGATGCGGAGCAGCCAGTCCGTGAACATGGCCATCCAGATGCCCACCACGCCGAAGCCCAGGACCCGCCCCAGCAGGATGCCGAAGCCTACCCGCATGGTCCACATGGAGACGGAGGAGACCACCATGGTGAACCGGGTGTCCCCCGCGGCCCGGAGGGCCTGGGGCAGGGTGAAGGCCAGGGGCCAGAACAGCATGCCCATGAAGCCATGCATCCAGACAATTTGCCGAGCGTAATGTTCGGCCTCCGGCGAGACGTTGTACACCCGGAGGACCAGGGGCATGGCCAGATACACCAGCAGGATGCACAGGTCCATGGAGACGTAGGCCGTCTTGAGAAGCTTTTTGGTGTAGAACCGGGCCTTGCCGTAGTCCCCGGCCCCCACGCACTGGGACACCACCGTCACGATGCCCAGGCCCAGGGCGTTGCCCGCCACGCACTGGAAAGTGGCGAAGGTGTTGCCGATGGCGTTGGCGGCCACGGAGGCGGTGCCCAGGACGGAGACGGTGGAGAGGAGCAGGATTTTTCCCAGCTGGAACATGCTGCTCTCCAAGCCGTTGGTCACGCCGAAGCGGAGGATGTTCTTCACAATGTAGCGGTCATGGCGGAGGGTCAGCTTCTCCACCTGGAGGGCCAGGCCGGGCCGCCGGAGGAGGACCAGCATGGCCGCCGCCGCGAAGACCCGGGAGACCACCGTGGGAATGGCCACACCCTCCACCCCCATGCGGAAGCCGAAGATCAGCAGGGCATTTCCCACGGCGTTGATGACGTTCATCACCAGGGAGACCCACATGGAGATCTTCGAGTTCCCCATGACCCGGAAGAGGGCCGCCCCGGCGCTGTAGACCGCCAGGAAGGGGACGGAGGATTCCACGATGAGATAGTAGGTGTTGGCGTAGGCCGCCACATCCGGCTCCACTTGGCCGAAGACCACGTTCAGCACGAAGCCCTTTCCCAGATAGAAGAGGGCCATGATTACCAGGGATGCCTCAATCATGAACAGCAGCAGCTGCTCTCCGGCGTGGCCGGCCTTGTCCCGCTCCTGCCGGCCCAGGTACTGCCCGGCGATGGCCGCGCCGCCGGTAGCCAGGGCGGCGAAGGCCCCCACCAGCAGCACATTCACCGTGTCCACCAGGGACACGGCGGAAATGGCCGCCTCCCCCACCTGGGAGACCATGACGGAGTCCAGCAGACCCACGGTGATGGCCAGCAGCTGCTCGATGACCAGCGGGACAATCAGCCGCCGGAGGTCCCGGTTGGTAAAATCAATCTGTATCGGTTTCGGTTCCATGGGCGCTCCTTATCAAACCTATCGAAATTCCCTAGGATTCATATGGAAGGTGTTCCGGAAGGCCCGGAGGAAGGTGGAGTACTCCGAGAAGCCCACCTGCTCCGCCGCCTTCATCACCGGCACCCCCGACCGGATCAGCTCCCCCGCCCGGAGGAGGCGCTTCTGGCTGATATACTGGTGGATCGTGTATCCGGTGACGGCCTTAAAGCGGTGCATCAGATAGTACCGGCTCAAGTAGAACCGCCCCGCCAGGGCGCTGACCGTCAGGTCCGCGTCCAGATTTCCGGCGATGTAGCGGAGGATCTCCTCAATCTTGGGGTCCACCCGGTAGCTGTCCGTCTCCTCCTGGGCGGTGCGGTCCCGGAGGATGTCCCGGTTCACGCCGATCAAAAGCTGCTGGCAGAGGGTGTCCGCCAGGCGGGCCGCGCCGAACTCCGTGGAGCGGAGGGCCTCCTCCAGCCGCTGGACGGCGCCCATGTACTGGAGCCGCCGCTCCGCGTCCGTCCGCAGAAGGTGGAAGCCCCGGCGGCGGGCGGCGTCAAAGCAGGCGTCCAGGGCCTCGCCGGGGTCACTCCGGGCGGCCAGCCAGTCCCGGCCCAGGTAGATTACCACCCGCTCGTAGGGCTCCGAGGGGTCGATGATGGGGCGATGGATGAGATTGTGCTGGACCAGCAGGATGTCCCAGGGCTGGAGGAAGTAAGTGACGCCCTCCACCAGGTAGGCCGCTTTCCCCCCCAGGAGGAGGATCAGCTTGTCGAACTCGTGGTAGTGGTAGTCCACCTTCTGGGCCCGGCTGTCCTTCAGGTGGAAGAGGCGGAAGTCCTCATTCAAATAGCCCCGCTTGCTGGCGGTCTCCCCGACGGTCATGGCGGCCTCCTCCTCTTCCGGTTTGTGACCTCTATCCTAGCGCACTTTTTGCCCCCTCGCAATCCGAATATCCAACAAACCTGGGAAAAGATTTTCCTCATCTTTGGCGGAAGCGGCAAAAACCCGGGCTCCGGGAAGAAAAAATTTGGGCACACGGGATTCTTGAAATTTGCTATAGTAATTGTGTAAAATAGACCCGCCCAAATTCCCGACACTGTATGAGGTGAATGTATGAACGCTTACGTAGTCGCAGACCAGCGCTGGGCCTTTGGCCGGAACGGCGGGCTGCTCTTCTCCCTGCCCACGGACCTGGAGCACTTCCACTCCCTGACCCGGAACGGCACCGTCATCATGGGCCCCGAGCGGCTGGTGTTCTTCACAGGGGGCGCGCCCCTGCCCCAGCGGCGGAACATCGTCGTCACCCGGGACCCCTCCGCCCTGCCGGAGGGCGCGGAGGGCGTCTCCTCCCCGGAGAAGGCCCTGGCGCTGGCCGGAGGGCCGGACGCGGAGAACCTCTGGATCATCGGCGGCGGAAGCATTTACGCCGCCCTGCTCTCCCGGTGCAGCCGGGTGTATGTCACCCGGGTGGAGACCCGGGTGCAGGAGTCGGACACCTTCTTCCCCAACCTGGATAAGCTGCCGAACTGGAAAGTGATTTCCGAAGGAGAGCCCATGGAGGAGGACGGCATGAAGTTCCGCTTCCTGGAGTACGTCAACACAAAGCTGGAGCGATGAGACCGCAAGGGGCTTTCGGGAACGCCGGTTCCCGGAAGTCCCTTGTTTTTCCCTCCGCCCCACGGTATAATATGGGAGAGAAAAACCGGGCGGAAAGGAGAGGATCCCCATGGCGGACCTGAAAACGGACGTGCGCTATATCAAGGGCATCGGCGAGCAGCGGGCCAAGGCCCTGGGGAAGCTGGACATCCATACCCTCCGGGATCTGATCTCCTGGTTCCCCCGGCGTTACGAGGACCGGACAGAGGTCCGGCGCATCGCGGACCTGGTCCCCGGCGAGGCCGCCTGCGTGGCGGCCATGGCGGCATCGACCCCCACGGTGTCCCACGTGCGCAAGGGCCTGGACCTGGTGAAGCTCCGGGCGGTGGATGAGACCGGGGCGCTGGACGTGACCTTCTTCAACCAGTCCTGGCTGAAAAACAACCTCCGGGCGGGGGAGACCTACGTCTTCTATGGCAGGGCGGAGGGAAACCTCCTCCGCCGCCGGATGACGAACCCCGTCGTGGAGCCCGAGGGGCGGCGGGAGGCCACGGGCCGCATCGTCCCCGTCTATCCCCTCACCGCCGGGGTCAGCCAGCTGATTCTCTCCCGGTCCATCCGCCAGGGGCTGAACGCCTGCGCGGACATTCTGCCCGACGTGCTGCCGGACGAGATCCGGCGGGAGCATCAGCTCTGCCGCGCCGGCTACGCCTATGAGAACATTCACTTTCCCGAGACCGCCGAGGCCCTGGACCTGGCCAGGCGGCGGCTGGCCTTCGAGGAGCTGTTCCTCTTCACCCTGGGTCTCCGGCGGCTGCGCCGGCGGCGGGAGGAGGTGGAGGTGGAGCCCTTCCGCCCGGTGGACATGGGGGAATTTTACAACGCCCTACCCTTCAACCTGACGGAGGCTCAGCGCCGCTGCGTGGAGGAGGCCCTGGCGGACATGGCGTCCGGACGGCCCATGAACCGCCTCTGCCAGGGGGACGTGGGCAGCGGCAAGACCATGGTGGCCGCCGCCTGCGCCTACTTCTGCGTGAAAAACGGCCGCCAGGCGGCCCTGATGGCCCCCACGGAGATCCTGGCCCGCCAGCACTACGAGGGCCTGGCCCCCCTGCTGGAGCCTTTGGGAGTCCGCTGCGCCCTCCTCACCGGGTCCAATACCGCCAAAGAGAAGCGGGACCTGGCCGCGCGCCTCTCGGCGGGGGAGATCGACTTCATCCTGGGCACCCACGCCCTGATCACCGGCGGCGTGGAGTATCAACGCCTGGGACTGGTGATAACGGACGAGCAGCACCGCTTCGGCGTGGGGCAGAGGGCGGCCCTGGCGGGGAAGGGGGATCACCCCCACACCCTGGTCATGTCGGCGACTCCGATCCCACGGACCCTGGCGCTGATCCTGTACGGGGACCTGGACGTGTCCGTCATTGATCAGCTGCCCCCGGGGCGGCGAGCCGTCCAGACCTCCCTGGTGGACAGCAGCTACCATCCCCGCATCTACAAATTCCTGCGGAAGCTGGTGGGAGAGGGGCGGCAGGTCTATATCGTCTGCCCCGCGGTCTCCGAGAGCGAGGAGGGCGGAGACGACCGGAAGGCGGTGACGGAGTACGCCGCCAAGCTCCAAGACGAGGTGTTCCCGGACCTCCGGGTGGCCTATGTCCACGGGAAGATGAGGCCCAAGGAAAAGGACGCCGTCATGAGCGCCTTTGCCGCCCGGGAGACGGACATTCTGGTGTCCACCACCGTCATCGAGGTGGGAGTGGACGTGCCCAATGCCGCCGTCATGGTGGTGGAGAACGCGGAGCGCTTCGGCCTCAGCCAGCTCCACCAGCTCCGGGGCCGGGTGGGCCGGGGGGAGTGGCAGTCCTACTGCGTGCTGATCTCCGACAACCGCAGCGAGGAGACCCGCCGGCGGCTGAAGGTCATGACGAAAACCGCCGACGGCTTCAAGATCGCCGAGGAGGATTTGCGCCTCCGGGGGCCGGGGGACTTCTTCGGCCAGAGGCAGCACGGCCTGCCGGGACTCCGGGTGGCGGACATCGGCTGCGACGCCCAGCTTTTGCGGGAGGCCCAGGCGGCGGCGGACGCGCTGCTGGCCCGGGACCCGGAGCTGAAAACCTGCCCCGCCACGGCGGCGCGGATGGCGGAGCTGTTCTCGGAGGCCGAGGTTACGTTCTCCTGAGGGGTCCGGGGCCTTGCGGGGCCAGAAAATCCGCGCGATCAATCGCAGTTTGCGGGAGGAAACCATGAACGTTAAAAGGTGCGTAAAGAAGTCTTTTGTTGTGATAGGAAAAGTGGGTTCAACTTTAGACGGGGAGGGGTTTATTCAAAGATTATGGGATGATGCAAACACGCACTTTGAAGAAATCCGGCATTTGGCTAAAAAAGATGAGAATGGAAATCTCAGTGGCATATGGGGTGCTATGTCTGATTTTTCGCACGCATTCAATCCGTGGGAAGATTTCAACAAAGGACTTTATCTTGCCGGGGTAGAGTGCGGAGAGGATGCGGAAGCCCCCAACGGTTGGACAAAATGGACGATTCCCGGCTATGAATATATTTATGTAGAATGTGAAAATGATTCTACCTTTTCAGACACAATCAACTATCTGGAGGATAATGCTATCCCATTAGCAGGAGCCGTTCATGATTTTACCTGTCCGCAGACCGGGAGGAATTATCTGTTTTTTCCCATTAAAAAGTTATAAATAAAATCCAGTTTGCCGCCTGCTGGCGCGCGAAACGCCGGAGAAGGACGTTCCCTTCTCCGGCGTTTGTTTGTCATTCGTCCTCTTCCAGGGGCGGCTCCTCCGGCGCGGCTCCGCCACCCATCTTCATCTCCTGCCACTTCTCCTTGGTGATGAGCAGCTGCCGGGGCTTGGACCCCTCGAAGGGCCCCACGTAGCCCCGCTCCTCCAGCTGGTCCACCAGCCGGGCGGCCCGGGAGTACCCCAGCTTCAGCCGCCGCTGGAGCATGGACGTGGACGCCTGTCCCGTCTCCAGGATAACCTCCACGGCGGCGGGTAGGAGCTCATCCTCCTCGCTCTCCGGGGGCTCGGCGGCGGGCTTTCCGGCCTTGCCCTTGTCCTGGACGGACTCTTCAATTTTGGCGATGACGTCGTCGTCGTACTGGGCCTCGCCGGTCTGCTTGACAAAGGACACCACCCGGTCAATTTCCTCCGGGGTGATGAAGCAGCCCTGGACCCGGGTGGGCTTCCCGGCCCCCAGGGGGGCGTAGAGCATGTCGCCCCGGCCCACCAGCTTCTCCGCGCCGCCGTTGTCCAGGATGATCCGGGACTCCATGGAGGAGGCCACGGCGAAGGCGATGCGGCTGGGAATGTTGGCCTTCATCAGGCCGGTAATCACGTCGGCGGAGGGCCGCTGGGTGGCGATGACCAGGTGCATCCCGGCGGCGCGGCCCATCTGGGCCACCCGGCAGATGGATTCCTCCACCTCCTTGGCGGCCACCAGCATCAGGTCCGCCAGCTCGTCGATGACCACCACCACGCTGGGCAGGGGCTCCAGGTCCTCTTTTGTCCTCGCCAGCTGGTTGAACTCCTCCAGCTTCTTCACGCCGTGCTCGGAGAAGGTCTTGTACCGCTTCATCATCTCGAACACCGCCCACTGGAGGGCCCCGGCGGCCTTCTTCGGGTCCGTCACCACGGGGATCAGCAGGTGGGGGATGCCGTTGTAGGGGGCCAGCTCTACCATCTTGGGGTCCACCATGATGAAGCGCACGTCCTCCGGCGTGGACTTGTAGAGGAGGCTGATGATGAGGGAGTTGGTGCACACGGACTTGCCGGAGCCGGTGGTGCCCGCGATGAGCACGTGGGGCAGGGTGCCGATGTCCCCGATGACGTTCCGCCCGCCGATGTCCCGGCCCAGGGCGAAGGCCACGTTGGACTTGTGGGAGGCGAAGTCCCGGGACTCGATGACGTCCCGGATCAGCACCGGGGTCACCTGCTTGTTGGGCACCTCGATGCCCACCACGGAGATCTTGTCGGGAATGGGGGCGATGCGCACGCCGGTGGCCCCCAGGGCCAGGGCGATGTCATCCGCCAGATTCGTGATTTTGGAAAGCTTCACGCCCTGCTCCAGGAGAAACTCGTACCGGGTGACGGAGGGGCCGTGGATCACGTCGCCGGGGGCGGCGTCCACGCCGAAGCTGGTGAGGGTCTCCGCCAGGCGGCGGGAGTTGTTCCGCAGTTCCGCCCCGGCCTCGATGTGGTTCTCCCCCTGGCTTGCCCGCAGCAGGTCCACCGGCGGGTAGGGGTATTCCCCCTCTTCCGCCGCCAGCTTCTCCTCGATCTCCGCGGCCACGGCGGCGGTCTGGGCCGCCACCTCCTTGGCCGTCTCGGCCTTGCCGCTGCGGGTGAAGGTCTCCGCCGTGGGCAGGGTCTTCTCCGGCTGGGCGGGGGCGGGCTCCGGTTCGGGGATCGGCTCCGGGCAGACCGGCTCCGGGGCAGGGCTCAGGGGCTCCGGCGTCACCGGGGCGGAAGAGTCGGAGGGGATTGGCTCCGGCACCGGAGCGGGAGGCGGCACGGGAATGGCCGCCCGGGGGCGTTCCGGCTCGGGAGCGGGTGGTTCCGGTTCCGGAACGGGAGCCGCCTGGGCCTGGAGCACCTGGTCCGGAGTGGGCTGGGCGTCCGCCTTGTGGCGGAAGAAGCTGGTGAACTTCCCAGGTCTCTCCGGCTTGGCGGGCCGCTCCTCGCCGTCCAGGGGGATGTCGATCTGAGGCTTGGGACCGGTTGGGGCCCGGCGCTTGGGCGGGTCCACGGGGGTCACGCGGATGGCGGGCTCAGGCGGCTCCTCGTACTGGGGCCGGGCCCGGCGCCAGTCGGCGAAGGCCGCCAGGGTCAGCCGCAGGGACACAAAGAGCAGCGCCACAAACAGCACCGTAAACAGGATGACCGACGCCAGGGAGGAAAAGACGGCGGCGGACCCGTTGGCCAGCACGCCGGAGACGGCTCCGCCGGACTCCAGGGCCACGCCGTCGGCCCAGATGGCCCCCAGCATTTTGAAGAAGGAGGGTTCATAGACCTTTTTGCAGAAGACCAGGTGAGTCAAGGCGCCGAACAGCAGCGGCAGCAGCAGGGCGCAGGTGGTCCGCAGCTGAACGGGGCGGCCCCGGTGGAAAATCAGAATCAGGCCCGCCAGCACCAGGGCAGGCCCCGCCAGCCAGTAGCCCCAGCCGAACAGGCCCTTCAGGAGCTTGGCGAAGAAGTCCAGGAACAGGGCGTTGACGCCGAAGTACCCCACGAAGACGCACAGGGCCAGCACCAGCAGCACGCCGCCGGTGACCTCCCGGCGGATGGGCTGCTTCTGGGGGGGCTTTTTGGTGGATTTACCGCCGGACCGTTTGGCGGCGGGTTTCTTCTGTGATGTGGAAGCCACGGTATGTACCTCCGAGAATCCGAAATGAATTACTTCTGCGTGAAGATCAAGGCCAGGGTGACGATGCCCGCCAGCCAGCAGTAGTAGGCGAAGAAGCCGAATTTCCCTTTGTCCGCCACCAGCTTGATCAGGCGGATGCAGAGGTAGCCCACCACGGCGGAGACGGCCACGCCCACGAGATAAATGGGCACCTCCTCCCAGAGGACCTGGGCCTCCAGGGCGTCCTTGAGGCTGAGGATGTTGGCCCCCAGGATGGCGGGGATGGACATGAGGAAGGAGTAGCGCACGGCGAATTTCCGGTCGAAGCCCACAAACACGGCGGCGGTGATGGTGGTGCCGGACCGGGAGATCCCCGGGCAGGTGGCCACGGCCTGGCCCACGCCCACCAGCAGCGCGTCCAGCATCGTCGCGGTCTTCTCCGTCTTCCGCCCCCGGCGCACGCGGTCGCTGGCAAAGAGCAGACAGCCCGTGGCCAGCAGGGCGAAGGCCACAAAGTACATGTTGTCTCCCAGGCCCTCGATGGCGTCCTTGACGGGCAGCACGGCGAAGAGGGGCGCCGTGCCCACGATAATCAGCAGGATCATCCGCCGGGCGGGGGGAACGCGGCTGGGGGTGGTGCCGCGGACCAGGTCGCCCACGCCATAGAAGAACTCCAGGATCATGTCACGGATGTCCTCCCAGTAGGCGATGAAGACGGCGAACAGGGTGCCCAGGTGGAGCAGCACGTCAAAAAAGGGCGGGACGTCCGACACGCCGGAGACGTTCAGCAGGTGCTCGGCGATGGCCAAATGGCCGGAGCTGGACACCGGCAGGAACTCGGTGACCCCCTGGATGACGCCCAGGAGGATGGAGGAGAGCAGGGTCAAGGGATTCACGCTCCTAACTTGCGGGATTTTCTCACGTAAGACACAGTATACCACGGACGGGCTGTAAATTCCAGTCATATTTCCAAAAGTCCTCCGGGGGAGAAGACGGCCGGAATTGACAAAAACCGACAAAGCCTGTAGAATAAAAAAGCCCCCGCGAGGGGGGATAGAAGGAGCGCTGTTGTATCATAGGCGGTTAGCCCACCGTTATGACCCCGAGGCAAATCCAAAGCGGGGGAGGTGGTTGCATGGGAAACGGCCGCGGGATGAAGGTCCTGCGTTTCGTGGTGAGCATGGTGATTACCATTTTGGCAATGCTGTTCATCGCCCCAAAAGCGTGCTAGCCGTCCGGCCGGTACCCGAACGGCTAGCTTGTAAGAGCTAGTGGATTCCGGGCTAACCGCCGTACAACAGCGCCCTTCTATTTCTATTATACCCAACCCCTCCGGTTTGTCAAGGGGGTTCAGAGCAAACGCATTCCACAGTCAGCGGAGGCCGGGAAATCCCGGCCTCCGTTGGTCCTTTCTCTTACAGCAGATAGGTATATTTGTTCAGCACCGTGAGGATGAATACCTCGATTTCGGCGGGCAGATCGTTCTTGGCGTTCAAGTCCGCCTCGAAGACCTTCCCCTCCAGCCGGACCAGGACCTTGCTTCCGCCCAGAGGCAGGAAGCCCTGGTTGTTTACGCTCTCATCAAAGCCCTCCCGGGTCTTGAACAGGGTGAACTTATCCCGGTAGGGGGCGGAGTCGTAGGGGCAGAAGATGGCGCAGTTGCCGCACTCGTTGCACATCCGGTCCACGTGGAGGATCTCGTGCCGCCCGTCGGGCAGCTCCACCACCACATTGGCCCGGTTGGGGCACACATCGGCGCAGGCCTGGCACACCACATTGCAGCTCAGGCACCGGTCTCCCTCGCACTTGGCGGATTCGCAGAGGACGCCCTTCTTGGCGATAGCGTCCGCCCGGGAGGCCACGGCCCGGGAGGGAATCTCAAACTTGTGGGCCTCCCCGATGACGGCGTTGGCAAACCACTGGGCGTCGGCGATGCCCTCCACCACCGTGGCGGGACCCCGCATGGCGTCGCCGCCGGCGTACACGCCCTCCACGTTGGTCATAAAGTCCGGCAAGCCCTTGGCGTCCACCTCAATGCCGTTGGACTGGAAGAGCTCGCTTTCCACCTTCTCGCCCACGGCGGAAATCACCGTGTCGCAGTCGATCTCCACAAACTCCCCGGTGGGCTCCGGCTTCCGGCGGCCCTTCTCGTCGGGCTCACCCAGCTTCATCTTCTCGCAGCGGAGCTTGCCGTCCTTCTGCTCCACGGGGGCCACCAGCTCCAGGAAGCGCACGCCGTCGGCGATCGCCAGCTCCAGCTCCTCCGCGTCGGCGGGCATGTACTTCTTCGTCCGGCGGTACACCAGGGTGGAGGACTTCGCCCCGGCCCGGAGGGCCGCCCGGGCGGCGTCCATGGCGGTGTTGCCGCCGCCGACGACGGCCACGTTCCCCAGGGACACGTTCTTCCCGGACTTCAAATCCTTCAGCCAGCCGATGACGGGCACCACATTGCCGGGGATGTCCAGCCGTCCGGCCTTCCACGCGCCTACGGCGAAGAAAATGTGGGTGTAGCCCTGGGCCTTCAGCTCGGCAACAGAGGGAGCGGGGGTGTTCAGCTTGATCTCCGCGCCCATTCTGGAAACCAGGGCCGCGTCCTTGTCGATGGCCTCGTCCGCGATGCGGAAGGCGGGGATGACCTGCCGGACGATACCGCCCAGCTTGTCGGACTTTTCGAAGATGGTGACGGGGATGCCCGCCCGGCCCACGAAGTAGGCCGCGGCCATGCCGGTGGGGCCGCCGCCGATGACGGCGACTTTTTTGCCGTTATTGGCCGGGGCGGGGGTCTTCACCTTGGACAGGTATTCGTCATAGCCCCGCTGGGCGGCCACCAGCTTCGTGGCCCGGATCTGGACGGAGTCCTCGTAGAAGTTCCGGGTGCACTTGGTCTGGCAGCGGTGGGCGCAGATGGTGCCCGTGATAAAGGGCAGGGGGTTCTTCTCGCAGATGAGCCGCAGGGCGGAGGCGTACTCGCCCTTCCGGCAGAGCTCAATATACTCCGGGATGTCCTGGCCGATGGGGCAGCCACCCTTGCAGGGGGCGGTGAAGCAGTCCAGCAGGGGCACCTTCTCATAGAGCTTCCGCCGGGGCAGGGGCTTCACGGCCTTGACGTGGTATTTGTCGCTCCGGGCCGCCAGGGCCAGGGCCTCAATGCCCGCCACGTCTACGCCGGTGAAGGGCTGGAACGCCAGGGCGTCCAGCTTGTCGCCGATCTGGACGAAGCGCTGGTAGCCGCCGGGCTTCAATTCGGTGGTGGCCATGGTGATGGGCCAGATGCCGAGGGCGAACAGCTTGTCGATGTTCAGCGCGTCCGCGCCGCCGGCGTAGCTGATGCGCATTTTCCCGCCGAACTCCCTGGAGATCCGGGCCGCCATGGTGGTGGTCAGGGGGAAGAGGGACTTGCCCGCCATGTACATTTCCTCGCTGGGGAGTTCCCCGGCCTTCACGTCCACGGGGAAGGTGTTGGACAGCTTCAAGCCGAACTCCACGCCGGTCTTGTCCGCCAGGGCCTGGAGGCGGTGGAACATGGGCACCGCGTCCTCGTACTGGAGGTCCTCCTTGAAGTGGTGGTCGTCGAAGGCGATGTAGTCGTAGCCCATGCCGTCCAGGATGGAGCGGGCGGTCTCGTAGCCCAGGATGGTGGGGTTGCACTTGACAAAGGTGTGGAGCTTCTTTTTCTCGATCAGGTAGCTGGCAATGCGCTCGATCTCGTCCGGCGGGCAGCCGTGGAGGGTGGAGAGGGTGACACTGCCGGAGACGTGGGGGGTGATGGCGTCGATGAACGCCGCCTCGGCGGGGAAGAATTCCTTCAAGACCCGGATGCACTCCTGGAAGATGGGGGTCTGGGAGGCGTCCACCATTTCCGTGAGGAATTTGTCCACCTTGGGCCCCTGGATGCCCGCCAGGTCATAGCCCACGGACATGTTGAAGACAAAGGCGTTAGGGTCGCCCAGGCCGTACACCTTCGCCATGATCTTGCAGGCGCACCAGGCCTTCACGTACTCCTCAAAGGCCTGCTGAACGTACAGCTCCGTGGACCACTCGCAGTTGTAGCACTCGTCCTCCGCCAGGATGCAGGGCCGGTTGACGCAGGCGGAGAGCTCCGCGCCGTCCATCTTCTGGACGGTTTTCAGCTCGAAGAACCGGGCCCCGGCGAAGTAGCTGGCGATGATGTTCTGGGCCAGCTGGGTGTTGGGTCCGGCGGCGGGGCCGAAGGGGGTTTCGATCTTCTCGCCGAAGATGGGCAGGGTTTTTACGCCCGCCTTGTAGGGCTTGTGGACGCCGAAGACGGTGCCCTCCTTCTGGTACTCGGCGGTCACCCAAGTCATCAGTTCCCGGAACGGGATGGGGGTCATCAGTTCGGACATTGTTGTACCTCCTATATCTTTAAAATCAATACTCGCAGTGATTCAGCGTGCCCCACAGCTTCTTGGAGACCTCCAGAATCTGCGCGTTGACGGCCTCCTCGTCGATCTCCGTGAGCTGGCGGTCCTTCATCAGGATTTTGCCGTTGACCATGGTGGTCTGACACTGGCGGCCCGTCATGCCAAATAACATGTGGCCGTCGATGTTGGCGTCGCTGAACGGCGTGAAGGGCTTGTAGTCCATGACGATCACGTCGGCGGCGGCCCCGGCCTTGAGGACCCCCATCTCCGGGAATCCGGCCCGCTGGGCCATTTTGGCGTTGTTCTTGAAGAGCATATCCGTCACCTCGCACCAGCCCACGCCGGGCAGGCAGGCGTTGTGCCGCTGGATGGTCAGGGCTACTTTAATGCTCTCCAGCATGTCGTTGGTGTAGGCGTCGGTGCCCAGGCCCACCAGGATGCCCTTCTTATAGAGCTGGAGCACCGGGGAGCAGCCCACGGCGTTGCCCATGTTGCTCTCCGGGTTGTTGACGCACATGGTATCCGTTTCCTTGATGATGTCCATTTCCGCCGTGTTCACGTGGATGCAGTGGCCCAGGATGGTCTTGGGGCCCAGAATCCCGTGGTCCTGGAGGCGCTGGACCGGGCGGCGGCCGTAATTCTGGAGGCTGTCGTACACGTCGTTCATGCCCTCGGACACGTGGATGTGGTAGCCCACCCGGCCGGCGTTTGCGGCGTTCATCCGGTCGAAGGTCTTGTCGGAGATGGTGAAGAGGGCGTGGCCGCCGAACATGGCCTTCAGCATGTCGCTGGGGTGGGCCTCGCAGTAGTCGATGAAGTCCTTGTTCTCCTGGACGGACTGGAGGGATTTCTCCTCCCCGTCCCGGTCGCTGACCTCATAGCACAGGCACGCCCGCATGCCCATCTCCTGAGTGACCCCGGCAATCTCCATCAGGGAGCCGGGAATCTCGCAGAAGGAGGCGTGATGGTCGAAGATGGTGGTGACGCCCTGCTTGATGGAGTCCATCACTAAGGCCTGGGCGCTGGCCCTGGTGGCCGCCAGGTCCAGGTGGCGGTCGATGTACCACCACTGGCCGTCCAGCACCTCGTAGAAGTTGGTGGGGGCGTAGCCGTTGATGGACAGGCCCCGGGCCAGGGCGGAGTAAATGTGGGTGTGGGCGTTGATGAGGCCGGGCATGATGACCCCGCCCCGGGCGTCCACGAACTCCGCCTGGGGGTATTTCGCCTTCAGGGCGGCGGTCTCGCCGACCTCGACGATCTTCCCGCCGTCGGTGACCACGCCGCCGTCGGGCAGGTAGCCGACGCCGCCGGGGTCCCGGGTGATGAGCCTGCCGTTTGCCAGTAAGATCATAAGAAAACTCCTCCTTGAATGGATATTTGGGTAAAAAAGAAAGGCGCCCCAAATCCACTCGGACTTGAAACACCTATCGGCTCGCACGGAGAGACAGGTGCGGGCCCGTGCGCGCGGCACTCCGTTGCAGCCATCTATCCTTGCTTATCAAATTTATTGTACCGGAAAGCCCGCGGGAATGCAAGCCCCCAAACAGAGAACTTCCCCGCCTCTTTTTAGACAAAACGCCGGAAACTTCCAGGCGAGACCTATGGTCACTGGGGCAGGTCCTCCACATAGGCGCAGATTCGCCCGAAGGTTTCCTCGCTGAGGTCGTGTTCCACCTTGCAGGCGTCCACCGCGGCCTGCTCCGGAGAGACGCCCATCAGCTCAAAGAGCCGGGTGATGGTCTTGTGGCGGCGGTAAATGCGGCTGGCGATCTCCATGCCGCTGTCGGTCAGGGTGATGTTTCCGTCCCCGGCCATGGTAATGTAGCCGCTCTCCCGCAGCTTTTTCATGGCGATGCTGACGCTGGGCTTGGAGTATCCCAGCTTGTTCACCACGTCGATGGACCGGACCTGGCCGGACTGCTCCTGGATGATGAGGATGGACTCCAGGTAATCCTCCGCGGATTCGTGAATGACCAAGACAACGCGCCTCCCTTCTGCTTAATTTACCCATGATAACAAAGTTTTCCAGATATTGCAAGTTGCTTTTGTCACAGGCGCTGGACTTTTTGGAAATTTTTTCAATTTTTTCCGCCATTGCGGCGAAAAAGGGGCGGAGCCGTCAGGCTCCGCCCCGGAATTCGAGGAGATATGGCTTTGACGCTCAGATTTTCCCGGCCAGCACCAGCACCAGCAGGACGAAGGTGGCCAGCAGCGCCAGGGAGAACAGCAGGAAGCCCGCGTCGAAGCGGTCGCCGCTCTGGGCGGAGGCCTCCCGCTCGGGGGCCAGCCGGGCCTTCCGCAGGGCGGTGACCACCGGCTTGTAGAGGATCAGGGTCAGGGCCATGTTCAGCCCGCCCTTCACCAGGTTGAAGGGGAGGAAGACGGTGGGCAGCATTCCGGCCACGGTCTCCCGGGGAATTCCCATGTAGAGGGGAGTGATGAGGTAATTCCACAAAAGCATGACCGCCGTCAGCGTGGCGACGCCCACGGTCAGGCCGATGACCGCGCCCTTCCGGGTGCGCATCCTCTGATAGAGGAAGGCGGCGGGGCAGGCGAAGGCGCAGGCGGCCAGCAGGTTCATGATGCAGCCGATGATGCCCGTGTCGCTGACGGTGAACATCTCAATGAAGGCCACCACTATGGAGATAATAGCGGCGGACAACGGCCCGAACAGGAAGCCGCCGATGGCGATGACGGTGCCCTTGACCTCCATTTGCAGGAAGCCCGCCACCTTGGGCAGCAGGTTGCTCAGCAGCATGGCGAGATAGGTCAGGGCGGTGAGCATGGCGAGGGACGTGACGGTCTTGACAGTGACCCGGGAACGGGCGGCGGGGATGGCGCTGGCGTTGGATTCGAGATTGGACATAAGAAAAACACTCCTTTACATACTTGAAAACACCCTGGAATCCTTTGACTTCTCCAAGGTGAACAAGCAGCAAAGAAGCGCGCGAACTGCGCGCGGCCAAGCCGCACTCATCTTCTTCCATCCAGACTGTGACTGTTGGTCCCGGAGTTTCACCGGGTCAGCGGGGGCCGAAAACGGCCTCCGGTCGCGGACTGTACCGCCAGTGGGGAATTGCACCCCGCCCTGAAGACAAAGTATTCAGTTCTGTTTCCTGGGGTTAGTATACGACAACGGGCGAGAAAATGCAACCCCCAATTTTCATCTTTTTTTCTTTCCAAAACCGAACGGATGTGCTATTATAAAATCATCAACCATCAAACCGAGAGGAGGGACCTCCATGGACCGCGTGATCCTCCACTGTGACCTGAACAGCTTCTACGCCTCAGTGGAGCTGCTGGACCGTCCGGAGCTCCGCAAGCTCCCCGTGGCCGTCTGCGGGGACCCCTCCTCCCGCCACGGCATCATTCTGGCGAAAAACGAGCCCGCCAAGTGCTTCGGCGTCCAGACGGCGGAGACCATCTGGCAGGCGAAGAAAAAGTGCCCGGAGCTGCTGCTCCTGCCGCCTCACCACCGGCTCTACCGGGAATACTCCCGGAAGGTCAACGCCATTTACGACGAGTACACGGACCTGGTGGAGCCCTTCGGCATCGACGAGAGCTGGCTGGACGTGACCCACACCCTCCACCTCTTCGGCATGGATGCCGGGGCCCTGGCGGACGCCCTCCGGCGACGGATCAGGAAGGAGCTGGGACTGACCCTCTCCGTGGGGGTCTCCTTCAACAAGGTCTTCGCCAAGCTGGGCAGCGACTACAAAAAGCCCGACGCCACCACCGTCATCTCCCGGGAGAACTGGAAGGAGATCGTCTGGCCCCTCCCGGCGGGGGACATGCTCTACGTGGGCAGGGCGGCCGGTCAGCTCCTGGGGCAGTATGGTGTGCGGACCATCGGAGAGCTGGCGGCCTGCCCCCGGGAAATGCTGGAGGAGCTGATGGGCAAGCTGGGGGGCCAGCTCCACGACTACGCCAACGGCCGCGACCGGGACCCGGTCCGGGCCCGGCACCAGCCGGAGCAGGTGAAGTCCGTGGGCAACGGCACCACCTTCCCGAAGAACCTCACCACCCAGGCCCAGGTGGCGGCGGGCGTCCGCCTGCTGTCGGACAGCGTGGCCGGGCGGCTCCGCCGGGCGGGGCTCTACGCCTGCGGGGTCCACGTGACGGTCCGGGACCCGGCCTTTCAGGACCGCTCCCGCCAGCGGCAGCTGACCACCCCTACCCATCTGATCCGGGACATCTCCGCCGCCGCCCTGGCCCTGACCGGAGAGCTGTGGAAGCCCCCGAATCCCGTCCGGGCCCTGACGGTGACGGCGATCCATTTGACTCCGGAGGAGGAGACCTACGAGCAGGAGGACCTCTTCACCGCCGGAGAGGACCGGCGGAAGCAGGAACGGCTGGAGGCCGCCATGGACGGCATCCGGCAAAAATACGGCAGCGGGTCCATCGCCTTCGGCACGGCGAAGCCGGAGGGGTCGGAGGAAGGGGGGAGCTTCCGAAAAAAGGGTTTTTCTTGACGAGAGGAAAATGTATGATATAATGAGGGCGAGGTGAAGAGGATGAGCGATATGGAAAGAGTCCTGGAAATGCTTGGGGCGATGGGCCAACGGATGGACACGATGAACCAGCGAATGGACACGATGCAGGAAGACCTGACGTCCCTGAGGGAAGACATGGCCACGAAGGAAGACCTTCAGCAGGCCAAGAGTGAGATGATGGTTCTGATGGAGGCTTACTTCACGCCCAAGTTCGAACTTCTGGCCGACCAGATCAAACTGATTGAAGAAAAGCAGGTCCCCATAGAGGCGCTGGAACAGGCGGAAGACCGCCTTGATGTCTTGGAGGCGGTGGTCAAGAGCCACTCCGCGGAGATCAGAAAACTGAAAAGGGCGCAGTAAAGCGCCGTGGAGATAAACGAGGAGCGGCTTTTCAGCCGCTCCTCGTTTACTCTTTATCAATGTGGTTCTGAATCCGCTGCATGATCATCTCCAGGGCCACGAGATTGTGCCCGCCCTCCAGGACGATGATGTCGGCGTACTTCCGGGAGGGCTCCACGTACTGCTCGTGCATGGGCTTCACCGTGGTCAGGTACTGGGTCACCACGGACCGCAGGGTCCGTCCCCGCTCCTCCACGTCCCGGAGGGCCCGGCGGAGGATGCGCTCGTCCGCGTCGGTCTCCACGAAGATCTTGATGTCGAACAGCTCCCGAAGGGCCGGGTCCTGGAAGATCAGGATGCCCTCCACGATCAAAACCTTGGTGGGGAAGATCTCCACCGTCTGGTCCGTGCGGTTGTGGTCCACATAGGAATACACCGGGCACTGGATGGACCGGCCCTCCCGCAGCTCCCGCAGGTGGCGGATCAGCAGGTCCGTCTCAAAGGCGTCGGGGTGGTCGTAGTTCTGGAGGGCCCGCTCCTCGTAGGTCTTGCCCTCCTGCCGCCTGTAGTAGCTGTCGTGGCCGATGACGGTGACATTTTCGCCGAAGTGGTCCTTCAGGTGCCGGGTCAGGGTGGTTTTGCCGGAGCCGCTGCCGCCGGCGATGCCGATGATAATGGCGCTCATGACCGTATACCTCCCGTCGGTTCGATTGGATTCCGCAAGTTCCATTATATGGATTCGGGGCGAAAAAGCAAGGAGAACCTGAAAAGTTCACAAATTTTGACGAATTCGCACTTGACGGGGGCCTGGAAAATGGATATCATATAAAATGCGAATGTAACGAAACGACACGCGGGAGGACCGACATGGCAATGAAACGCTGCCCCGTCTGCGGGGAGAGATATTCCGATACATATAAAGAGTGCCCGTTCTGCGAGGAGGAGGAGTACTGGGAGGAGGAGCAGGAGGTCACCCGCCGCCCCATCCTCCGGGAGGGCGTGCGAAGCACCGGCGGCCGGGGCGGGCGGAGCGCCTACAGCATCGTGACGCCCATTTTGATCGTGCTGATCGTGCTGATGGCCCTGCTGCTGGTCTACCTGCTCTACGGGGACAAGCTTTTCAACAAGGACGGCAAAACGCCGCCGGACGACAGCGGCAAGACGGACATCACCACGCCGGTGGCGCCGCCCGTCACGCCGGACACGACTCCCGCCACAGACCCCGACGGGACGGAGGACCCCGACGGCACCGGCGAGCCCTCCGGCGCGGATACGCCGGACGCCTCCGGCACGATGCCCGAAGGCAGCGGCGACACCGGGAGTTCCGGCGCGGCCTCCGGCGGGTCCGGGACCTCCGGCGGCATGAGCTACGCCTCCGCGGCGGCTCTGCCCGGCGGGCTGACTTTGAACCTCACGGACTTTACCCGCAAGGTCTCCGAGGGGGCCTATAAGCTGCGGGTGTCCGGCGGCACCGGGACCTACACCTGGATCAGCGAGAATCCCTCCGTCGCCACCGTGGGCAGCGACGGCACGATTACCCCCGTGGCCTCCGGCATCACCAACGTCGTGGTCACCGACGGGTCCAAGCGGGCCATCTGCATCGTCCGGGTCACCGGCGGCTCCGCCCCGGCTCCCTCGGGCGGCGGGACCACCTCCGGCGGGACGGCTTCCGGAGGGACTTCCTCCGGCGGCACGAGCTCCGGCGGGACCACCTCTTCCGGGACTTCTTCCGGCGGCGGGGCCCTGAAGGCGGGCAGGGCCACGGTGGTCAACGGCGGCAACGGCGTCCGGGTCCGTTCCGGCCCCGGCACCACCTACGACATCCTGGCCACCGTGCCCAACGGCGGTTCCGTCCAGGTGGTCCGCGCCACCGGGACCGACGACTGGTACGAGATCACCTTCTCCAATGTGGGCGGCGTGACCACCACCGGCTATATGAAGGGCGAGTTCCTGGCGAACTCCTGAGCGTATAAGACAAGGGCATCCCCGGACGAAACCGTCCGGGGATGTTTCTTGCATGCGCGGGAAACTTGTGCTATAATCCGAAGCTGTAATATTATGTGCTGATAATGGAGGACGCTTCTATGACCACCCAGGACTTCCAGCGGAAATCCGCCCTGCAGATCTTTCTCTCGTACTTCAAGCCCCACCGGAAGCTGTTTATCATGGACCTGGCCTGCGCCCTGCTGATCTCCATGATCGACCTGGCCTTTCCCGCCGTGTCCCGCTGGTGCATGTACGAGCTGCTGCCTCAGAGCGCCTACAAGACCTTCTTCGCGGTCATGGAGGTGGTGTTTGCCGCGTTCCTTCTCCGGGCGCTGCTGACCTACGTCATCTGCTACTGGGGCCATACCTTCGGCATTCTGGTGGAGGCGGACATCCGCCACGACCTCTTCCGCCACATGCAGGAGCTGAGCTTCAACTATTACGACAAGAACCGCACCGGCCAGCTCATGAGCCGCCTGACGGCGGACCTCTTCGACATCACGGAGCTGGCCCACCACGGGCCGGAGGACATCTTCATCTCCGGCGTCACCATCGTGGGGTCCCTGATCATCATGTTCACGATCCAGTGGCGGCTGGCCCTGGTGATCGCCTGCATCGTGCCGGTGTTCTTCGCCGTGGTCTGGTCCTGCCGGCGGTCCATGAGCGCCGCCTCCGCCGCCGTGAAGCAGAAAACCGCCGTCATCAACTCCGACATTGAGTCCGGCCTCTCCGGCATCCGCACGGCGAAGGCCTTCGCCAACGAGGGGGCGGAGCTCCAGAAGTTCGACAGTTCCAACGCCACCTTCAAGACCTCCAAGCGGGCGTTCCACAAGGCCATGGGCCGGTTCAACGCCACCATGGAGTTCTTCCTCTGCATTCTCTCCGCCGCCGTCATCGCCGCCGGGGGCCTGTTCATCATGCGGGGAGAGCTGAACGTCATCGACCTGACCACCTTCAGCCTCTACATCACCACCTTTGTCACTCCGGTCCGGAAGCTTTCCAACTTCGCGGAGCTCTTCGCTAACGGCACAGCGGGCCTGGGCCGGTTCATTGAGCTGATGCGGGAGGAGCCCGCGTTGAAGGACGCGCCGGACGCGAAACGGCTGGACCGGGTGGAGGGAAAGATCGACGTGGACCACGTGAGCTTCGCCTATCAGAGAGACGCGGCGGTGCTCCGGGATGTGGACCTCCACATCCGCCCCGGCGAAACCCTGGCGGTGGTGGGCCCCTCCGGCGGGGGGAAGTCCACCCTGTGCCAGCTGATCCCCCGGTTCTACGACGTGACGGAGGGGGCCGTCCGGCTGGACGGCGAGGACGTGCGGCAGGTGACCCAGGAGTCCCTCCGGCGGAACGTGGGCGTGGTCCAGCAGGACGTGTTCCTCTTCGCCGCCAGCATCCTGGAGAATATCCGCTACGGCCGCCCCGGGGCAACAGAAGAAGAAGTGGCCCGGGCCGCGAGGATGGCGGAGATCTACGACGACATCTGCGCCATGCCCGACGGGTTCAACACCTATGTGGGCGAGCGGGGCGTGCTCCTCTCCGGCGGGCAGAAGCAGCGGATCTCCATTGCCCGCATCTTTTTGAAGGACCCTCCGGTGCTGATTCTGGACGAGGCCACGTCGGCCCTGGACAGCGTGACGGAGGCAAAGCTCCAGGAGGCGTTTGACAAGCTGTCCAAGGGCCGGACCACCATCATCATCGCCCACCGGCTCTCCACGGTCCGGAACGCGGACCGCATCGCCGTCATCGAGGACGGCCGGATGGTGGAGCTGGGAAGCCACGAGGAGCTGATGGCGAAGGACGGGGCCTACGCCGCCCTGGTCCGCACCCAGGAGCTGCGCCATGGATAAGGGGGCGCTGCTGGACCGCTTAGGGCTGGCCGGGGAAGACCGGCTGGTCCTGGCGAAGGTGCTGGACAAGGCGGAACAGGTGGAGAACCGGAACATCCCCGCCGCCACGGATTTTCTCAGTCCCCAGCAGCGGGCCCAGGCACAGGACTGTCTGCGGCTGGCGGGAATTCCGGAGACGGCCTATGTGTTCCAGGGAGGCTACGAGGGAGCGGAGCGGCAGGTGATCCTGTTCCTCCCCGACTGGCTGGAGGCGGAGAACGCCGAGAGCCCCATCCGCTGCCTCCGGGCGGCGTTCCGGGAGGACGAAACACCGACCCACCGGGATTTCCTGGGCAGCCTCATGGGCATGGGGATCGTCCGGGAGAAGGTCGGCGACATTTTAGTGGCCGGCGGCAGCGCGGACCTGCTGGTGCTGGAGAGTGTGGCGGACTTCCTGCTGCAAAGCTGGACCTCCGCCGGGAGGACCAGGCTCAGCGTGACGGCCATCGAGCCGGGAAACCTCCACATTCCGGCGGTCCGGCGGAAAGAGGTCCGGGACACGGTCAGCTCCCTGCGGCTGGACGCGGTGGCGGCCTCCGGCTTCCGATTGGCCCGGGGCAAGGCCGCCGCCCTCATCGAGAGCGGCAGGGTCCAGCTGAACTGGCGGGAGTGCGTGAAGCCGGACAAGCTCCTGGAGGCGGGGGACGTGGTGTCCGCCCGGGGCTATGGAAAGTTTGAGCTGGCCGAGGTGGGGGGCCTGACCCGGAAGGGGAGGATCTCCATCGTCCTGCAGGTCTACGTTTGAAGAAGGACGGACTTGGATACCGTAGTAAGATATGGAGGGATTTGGGAATATGAGTTTGAGAAGGTTACAGGGGGGACAAGCATGACACAGGAGCAGATCGACCGCATCAATACCCTGGCCCACAAGGCGGAGGCCGTGGGCCTGACGCCGGAGGAGGAGGAGGAGCGGGCCGTCCTCCGCCGGGCCTACATCGACTCCGTACTGGGGAACTTGAAGGGCCAGCTGGACCACACCTACATTGTGGACGAGCAGGGCAACAAGCGGAAGCTGAAACAGAAAGAGGGCTGAACCATGGCGGAAAACAAGAAAAAGACCTCCGGCGGGGACTGGGGCTGGCCCCTGATCATCCTGTCCTTCTGCCTCGGCCTCTGGCCCGTGGGATTGGTGCTGCTGTTCGGAAAGCTCTTCGCCGACGACGAGAGGAAGCCCGCCCAGCAGGCCCCGCCCCTCCAGGGGACCGTATCCCCGGCCTCCGCACCCCACCGGCAGACGAAGGCCGCCAAGGCGGTGAAGAAGGTCACCAAGTCCCCGGCGACGAAAAAATCTACCGCCCGGTGGCTGAAAATTTGCGGCATGATCCTGCTGGCCATCGGCGCTATGGCGACCGTTGACGCCGTCGGCGCTATTTTCTACGCCACCAGTTATTGGTGGGTGGAGGACCTGCTGAGCGGGCTGGCCTTCGCCGCCGGAGGCGGAGCCATGCTGTTCAAGGGCGTTTCCATGGATCGCCAGATCAAACGCTTTTCCAAGTACCTCCTGGTCCTGGGGGACCGGGAGGCCATGCCCATCGATGAGCTGGCCCGGACCCTGGGCTACTCCGAGCGGCGGGTGGAGAAGGACCTGGAGAAGATGATCGACAAGGGCTATTTCGGCGGCAAGGCGTATCTGAACATGGAACTGGGCTATCTCTTCCGCTCCGGTGGCGCGGGGGAGGCGTTCCGCCGGAAGTTCGAGGCGGCCGTCCAGGAAGAGGCGGCGAAAGCCGCGGAAGAGCCCAAGGCCGCCCCCAAGGAGGCGGAGGAGGGCTATTCCGGCATCCTGCGGAACATCCGCCGGGCCAACGACCAGATCGCGGACCCCATCCTCTCCGCCAAGATCGACCGCCTGGAAGAGATCACGGCGAAGATCTTCAAGGCCGTGGAGGAGGACCCCAGGAAAAAGGACCGCATCGGCACCTTCCTGAACTACTACCTGCCCACCACCCAGAAGCTGCTGGACTCTTACGCCACCTTTGAGTCCGCCGGGGTGGAGGGGGAGAACCTCCGCCAGGCCAAGGAGCGCATTGAAAACACCATGGACTCCATCGTCAAGGGCTTCGAGCACCAGCTGGACGAGCTCTACCAGGCGGACGCCATGGACGTGGACTCGGACATCCGGGTGATGGAGCACATGCTCCGCCGGGACACCGGCAGCGCGGAGGAGGACTTCGGGCTGGGCGGCGGCGCCGTCCAAAGCGCCGATGAATGAAAAGCAGCCCGACCCATCGAAAGGCGGCGTTAGATAACGACACTTCTCAAAATATAGGAAAATCAATGGATATGGACGACAGACAAGCATAGTATGAATCAAACAAAGAAGCGGTGTTCCCCGCCTTAATCCGGCTGGGAACGCCGCTTCTTTTGCTGTTGTCCAAATCCGCTGTATTGTTATTTGGCTCCCGGCTTGTTCTCTTGGATCCGTTTGATATCTTTCAGCTCAGGTTCGCTCCTGCTCTGCCCGCAGACGGTCCAAAATGGTCCTGGTGTGCAGGCGGGAGGCGTCCTCCGCCAGCCGCGGGTCGCCGGAGCGGATGGCCTCCACGATGGCGGCATGCTGCTGGTGGGACTGAACCCGGATGTCCGTGTCGGAAACGTTGCGGAAAAATACCAGTTCATCCTGGGCCAGCATCCGGTCGTAAACCTGATAGAGGAAGCGGTTGCCGCTGCATTTCGCGCAGAGGCGGTGGAAGTCGATATCTGCCTCGATGGCCCGCACAAGATTGCCGGAATCAATGGCCAGCTGGGCCACGGCCAGACAATGCTCCAGAGTCAGCAGCTCCTCCGGTCCGGCGGCCTCGGCGCATAGCCGTACCGAAAGGGCCTCCACAGCCCCTCGAACCTGCATGTAGGAATACCGGTCCGAGAGGTTCAGATTGGCCACTCGGGTGCCCACGCCGGTAGTGGTCTCCAACCAGCCGTCCAGGGCCAGATGCTTCATGGCATCGGTGATGGGGGTGCGGCCCAGATGAAACTTCGCTGCCAGATCCCGGATGGTGACGGCCTGCCCCGGCTGTAATTCCCCCCGGATGATCGCGCTCCGGATAGCCTGATAGGCGGCTTCCTCTTTGGTGATCGGAGTGTCCGTGGCGATCCCCTCCCTTTCTCTTGCGATACGTTATATATCAGCATACGGATAGAGGGGAAAAATGTCAAGAGCAGGGGCGGAACTCCCGACAAAAACTTTATTGGAAATATACAATTTTTCTGCCGCTGTCTTTGCGGTTCTGACAAAAATAGAAGAGTTTTGTCAAAATAGAGAAAATTGGACTTGCTTTCCTGGTGCGGTTTGGTATAATACTGACAAACGGATAAACGATTATTGATTATAGGTGAATCGAGAATCAGGTCGGCTATCCGTAAAACACATCGACATATGGAGGAAAGAACATGAAAAAGGTAGTTGCTCTCTTACTCAGTACGCTGATGCTCTTGACTCTGGCCGCCGGGTGCAGCGGCGGTCAGAATGCCGGCTCCACGTCCCCTGACGCCGGCACTGCGGAGCAGACGCCCGCCGACACCGGAGATACCGCCGCTCCCGCTGAGAACAGCGGATTGGTAGTCGGTTTCTCCACCGGCGCCGCAGGCACCACCTTCCGCCAGGAGGGAATCGACGACTTCACCAAGGTCGCCGAGGAATACAAGGCCGAGGGCCGGATCAAAGATTACAAAATTGTGAACAACACCACAAACTGGGATGCCAATGAACAGGCAAACATCATCCGGGATTTCATCAATGACGACGAAATCAATGTAATTGTAGTAAACCCCAATTCCCCCACGGACCTCAACGGCGTTCTGGCTGAGGCCGTGGCCGCGGGGAAAACCGTTGTGGCCGCCGACTGCGAGGTGGACGTGGAGGGCGTGTACTGCGTCTCCATTGACCACTACACCTGGGGCCATAAGGTGGCCGAGTACATCTGCGAGGCGCTGGGCGGCGAAGGAAACGTCATCCAGGTCTACGGCGGAGAGGGCCATCCCGCCAATAACGAGCGCATCCGGGCCACCGACGACGTGCTGAAAAACTATCCCAATATCAAAATGATTTCCAGCACCTCCGGCGGCTGGGATAACCAAACCTCCAAGGACATCACCTCCCAGCTCTTGGGCTCCGGCCAGCAGATCGACGGCGTCATCACCCAGGACTCCATGGGCTACGGCTGCCTGAGCGCCTTCACCGACCTGGGCAAAGAGCCCAAGGCCGCTTTCGTGGAGTGCGGCACCGCCAACGCCAAGCTCTATCAGGAGCTGCTGGACAAGGGCTCTACCATGAAGATGTGCTCTCAGCCCAATCCTCCCTCCATCGTGGCCTCCGGCCTGCGCGTGGCGGTGAATCTGGCGGAGGGCAAGCAGCCTGCCGACGGCGTGCTGGGCGGCCTCTACGGCAGAGCGTTTATCTATGACATCAAGTCCTGGTTCACCGACGAGACCTTCCAGGATATGAAGGCTCTGGTTGAGAACGAGGGCGACGACTACCTCCTGACGGAGTACTGGTCCGAAGAGGAAGTCCAGAGTTTCTTCAAGTAATTTGCCGGCGCGGAGAGGCGGCGCGGTGAGAAGCTCATCGCGCCGCCCATGTCCGCCGGAGGAAAGGAGAGAAGACTCCGTATGCCCCTGTTAGAGGCCACATCTGTCAAAAAGCTCTTCGGCGGCGTCGTTGCGCTGAGCAGCGGAAGCCTGACCTGCGAAGCGGGGAGGATCACCGGACTGCTGGGAACCAACGGCTCGGGAAAGAGTACCATTTCCAAAATCATCACCGGCGTTTACGCCAAAGACGGCGGTACGATTCTCTACGAGGGACGGGAGATCGCCTACAAAAACCCCAACGAGGCCAGAATGGACGGCATCTCCATGGTGTTCCAGAATCTGAGCCTGATTCCCGATCTCACCGTATGGCAGAATATCGCCCTGGGAAACGAGGAGAAAAAGGGCCTTTTCCTCAACAACGCCTCCGCCGTCCGGCAGGCAGAGGAGATCATCGGCGAGCTGTTGCCGGGTCTGGATGTAAACCGCCGGGTCTGTGAGCTGAACCCCGGGGAACAGCAGATCACGGAGATTGCCAAGGCGATTTCCGTGAAGCCGAAGCTGCTGATTTTCGACGAGCCCACTGCGGCCCTGGAACAGGAGGAGGTGAAGAGCCTCTTCGCCTATATGCGGAAGCTGGCAAAGGAAGGCGTTGCCATGATTTTCACCTCCCACCGCCTGTGGGAGGTTCTGGAGATTTGCGACGACATCGTGGTGTTCCGGAACGGCGAGAACGTGGGCGCCATGGACTTTTCCAGGGACGGCAGAGACCCGGAGGCCATCGTTCGGATGATCACCGGAGAGACGGAGGGAATCCACACCGCCAAAGAATACCACGATATTCCCGACGAACCGGCGTTGACGGTGCAGGGTCTGACCTACGGGAAATACCTGCAAGACATCTCCTTCCGGCTGCGGAAAGGGGAGGTGCTGGGAATCGGCGGCCTGGCAGGGCAGGGGCAGAATGAATTGATGCTGGCCCTGGCGGGCAGTTATCCGGAAGTCTCCGGCAGCGTGGAGATTGGCGGGAAGCGGGTCCGGCTCAACCGGCCCTCCAACGCGGTCCGCAGCGGGGTTCTTTTGGTGCCGGGGGACCGGCAGAAGGAGGGGCTGTTTGCCCGGAACTCCATTTACTACAATATGATCTATCCTAAGCTGGGCCTGAAAAAACAACCCTTCTTTACCCCGGAGAAACAGTACCGGGCCGAGGCGGAGGAGATCTGCCGGGCCCTGTCCGTCCGGGCCAAGGACATCGACGTGGATATTGATACCCTCTCCGGCGGAAACCAGCAGAAGATTGTCGTGGGCAAATGGCTGCCCTTTGACATCAAGGTGCTACTGCTGGCGGACCCGGCCAAGGGCGTGGACGTGGGCGCCAAGCGGGACCTCTATGAGTTTATCATGAACCTGGTGCGGGAGAAGGACATGAGCGTGATCCTCTACGCCAGCGACAGCGATGAACTCATCAGCTACTGTGATCGCCTGCTCATTATGTACGAGGGCCAGGTGGTCTCCCAGCTGACGGGGCCGGAGATCACGGAGGACAACATTGTGGCGCGCTCCATGAGGGTTGAGTGAAGGAGGAGACGTTTTGAATGACAAGAAACTGATCAAAAGACTGGCCTCCCGCGCCGAGACCTCCACAGTGCTGATCCTGGTGGTGATGATCGCGATTATCGCCTGCCTTCAGAACAACTTTTTTACCGTCCGTACCATGCTCAGCTATATCAACTCCTTTACCCCTCTGATTCTGCTGGCCATGGGACAGGCGGTGGTGATTATCGCCGGAGGACTGGATATGTCCTGCGGTACGACTATGGCGCTGCTGCTTTGCATCATGACCCGGATCATGGACCCGGAGCGGCCGGTTACCGGCCTGTACGCCCTGGTGGCAGGGCTGGCCGCCGCGGCGGTCATCGGCGCCGTCAACGGTTTCGCGGTGGGCTATCTGCGTCTGCCGGCGGTGATCGCCACCTACGCCACCTCTTACATCTGGCTGGGCATCGCCCTCTTCGTGACGCCCACCCCCGGCGGGAAGGTGGTGGACTGGTTCCGGGGCTTTTATGATCTGAAAAACATCCCCAGCCTCGCGGGAATCGGGCAATTCGTGCCCTCTGCGCTGCTGTGGGTTTTGTTGGCCTGTGCCATTTGGTGGGTAGTCCGAAGGACCAAAACCGGCCGGTACATCTACGCGGTGGGCAGTCACAACGACAATGCCTATGACAGCGGCATCAACACGGCGAAAATCCAGACCGCCGCATATCTGCTCAACGCCCTGTTCTGCTTCTTTGTGGCCGTGTACTATGCCGGGCAGAACGGCGCGGGCAACGCCAACCTGGGGGATTCTCTCACCCTTCAGGCCGTGGCCTCGGCGGTGGTGGGGGGTGTGGCAATGTCCGGCGGCAAGGGCAGCGTGTTCATGGCGATTGCAGGCGCGCTGATCATGAGCCTGGTGGGCCGTATCATCTACTTTGCCAACATCCCCAATGCGTACCAGACTTTTGTCAGCGGCATCATCATCATTGCCGCCATTGCCACTTCTTCCGTTTACTCGTTCCAGCAGCGCAGAGCCCAGTTGAAGGGAGGCGTTAGAAATGGATAACCGCCCTGTTCAGCTGGAGCGGCATCCCATCCGGGAGTTCTACCAGCAAAACAGCAAGACCTTGAACGCCTTTTTGATGTGCGTGCTGGTGTTCATTCTGGGCGAAATCGTCATCGGCGCGGTGATGGGGGCCCACGGGACCTTCCTCTCCGTGTCCCAGGTGTTTCTGACCATCCGCCTGGCGGCCTTCGTGGCCCTGTTCGGACTCTGCCAGCAGCTGGTGATCTGCGTAGGCGGCGGCGGACTGGACCTCTCCGTGGGATATATCGCCACACTGACGGGAATCTGCGCCGGCCACATCATGAACGGTCAGAACAGCGGAGTCCTGCTCTCCGTTCTGACAGCGCTGGCCATCGGCGGCTTCTTCGGCCTGTGCAACGGGCTTCTGACGGCCTATTTGAAGCTTCCCTCCCTGGTGGTGACCATGGCCATGGCAAATATTGTTCAGGGCATCGTCAACGCCTACGTGTCCAAGGTGGCGATTGAGGGCAACGCCGCCCCGGCCCTCCAGTGGCTGGCGGCAAGATTTACCGGTGTGTTTCCCAACATCCTGATTGTAGTGGTCCTGGTGACGGCCGTTATGATGGTACTCTTCAGGCGGACCAGCCTGGGCGTCCGGATTTTAGGCGTCGGGGCCAATGAGAATACCGCCTATCTCAGCGGCGTCAATGTCAAGCGAGTCCGCTGCGCGGCCTTTGTGGCCAGCGGCATCCTGGCGGCCCTGATCGGGCTGCTGCTCCTGGGCTATCTGGGCCACGCCTCCAAGGACATGGCCTCCAACTATGTGATGCCCTCCATTGTGGCGGTGGTGGTGGGCGGCGTCTCCATCAACGGCGGAGAGGGGAACTACCTCAGCGTGGTCCTGGGCGCCGTGGTGCTGCAAAGCCTGACGAACCTCTTTGTGGCTCTGGGATGGGGCGATGCAGGGAAGTGGTTGGGCTATGGCCTGATTCTGCTGGTGATGCTGGCCGCCTACATTCGCAACAAGCGGAAGAGATGATACAATTTAAAAACAGGAGGAAATAAGATGGAAACCTTAATCGGGAAAGGCGAAAAGAGGATCGACGCCTACGACAAGGTCACAGGCAAGGGACTGTATGCCAGCGATTTTGACAACCAGTTCCCCAATATGGCCCACATCAAGGCGAAACGCAGCCCCTATGCCCACGCCAAAATCCTGAAAATCGACACCGCCGAGGCTCAGGCCCTGGAGGGGGTCCTGTATATTCTCACCGGTCAAGAGCCGGGGATCGACTGGGACCAGTACCCCAAGGCGGCGGTCCTGGCCACGGACCGGACGCTGTGGGCCGGGCAGGCGGTGGCCCTGGTGGCCGCCGAGACCGAGGAACTGGCGGAAAAGGCCGTAGAACTGATCCATGTGGAGTATGAGGTTCTGCCCCACGTGCTGGACTACTACGAGGCCATCAAGCCGGAGCCCGCAGCAGTGATCGACCCTGACTACGAGACCCGGGACCAGGGGTTCCAGGACCGGCCCGCCGACCGGGCCACGAACCGGGTTTCCCCCAATATCGTGGGTGCGTTCTATATGAACTCCGGCGATGTGGAGGAGGCCATGGCCAAGGCTGACGTGACGGTGGAGGGTGAGTTCTGGGTCGGAAAGAAAACCGCCAGTCCGCTGGAGTGCGCCAATGCCATCTGCCGCTATGACAGCGACGGAGGAATCACCATGTGGTCCAACGGCGCGGGCGTCCACGGCGTCATCAAGCAGGGCATCTGCCGCATTCTGGGAATGAAGGAGGCCTATGTCCGGGTAATCCAGCCCTACATGGGCGGTTCCTTCGGTTCCCGCCTGAACCCCTATATCGAGATTTTGACCGCGCTGATGTGCCTGAAGACCAAGCGGACGGTCCGCTTCACCTTCACCCGGAAAGAGGTGTTCTGCTCCGCTCCCTCCAACTGGCCCTGCATCACCAAAATCAAGCTGGGAGCCAAAAAGGACGGCACCGTCATTGCCAACGACTACTACCTCTGCGAGGAGATCGGCGCGGCACTGAACAACACCTTCTTCTCCGGCCGCCTATCCTCCTCCGGCGCCGCGCCCTGCTACCGCTGGGCGGAAAAGGGCCGCACCTCCAACATGCGGATGGACACCTATGCGGTCTCCACCAACACGGTTCCGGCCGCCGAGTACCGGGGCCTGGGCTGTCCGGAGGCGGAGTTCGGCATCGAGTGCCTGATGAACCGGCTGGCGGACGAGCTGCACATGAGCCCTGTGGAAATCCGGTTGAAAAACATCATCGACAATGGGGAGCGCAACTGCTATGGGGAGCTCATCACCTCCATCGGCCTGAAAAAGTGCCTCCAGGCCGTGGCCGATGAGATTGGCGTGGAGGAGGAGCCCGTGCAGGATATGGGCGTTTGGAAGAAGGGCCGGGGCTGCGCCGTGGGCGGCAAGCAGAACACCCCCCTGGGCCGCTCCGAGGCGGAGGTCTGGTACAACTCCGACGGCACGATCCAGCTTTTCATCTCCTGCGACGAAAACGGGATGGGCGCTACCACCGCCATGACCCAAATCGTGGCGGACCAGTTCCATGTGCCCATCACCGCCGTCCGGACCACCAAAGGCGACACCGCTATTACCCCCTATGACAACTACTCCGCTTCCTCCCGCACGACCTATAACCTGGGCAACGCGGTGCTGGCGGCCTGCAATGAGTGCATTGCCAAGCTGAAAGAGGAGATTGCCCGCCACTTCGGCCTCCACCCCTCTAAGGTGGAGATTGAGGGTACCACCGCCTACTTGAAGGGCACCTATGTGCAGGAGGTCAACATTCCCTCCCTGTTTGTGCCGGTGGGCATGTTTACCCAAGGCAACTGGGGCCTCCAACAGGGGACTCCCGTAAAGGGCCACGGCATCTACTGTCCTGCCCCCATTCACCAGTGGGACAAAAATGGCCTTTCCGACCGGGTCTGGAACTGGTTCCAGTATTCCGCCGCCGCCGTGGAGGTGGCCGTCAACGAGGAAACCGGCGAAATCAAGGTCCTGCGGGTGGCCTCCTCCGCCGATACCGGAAACCCCATCAACCCCAAGCTGGTAGAGGGCCAGATTGTGGGCGGCGTCCATATGGCCATCGGCTTTTCCACCATGGAGGAGCATCTCTACAATGAAAACGGGGAGATTGCCAACTGCAATTTCAGCGATTACCGCCTTCCCGGCATTCTGCAAATGCCCAAAAATGAGGATGTTCACGCCTTTATCAATCCCGACGCCCTGCCGGACGGCCCCTTCGGCGCCAAGGGCATGGCGGAGTCCATCACCATCCCCGTGGGCCCCGCCATCGCTGAGGCCGTCTATAAGGCGGTGGGTGTTCGGGTCACCGGCTATCCCATGACCGCTGAGCGGATTCTGGCGCTGATCAAGGAGAAGAAAGCGAAGGAGGCTGCGAAATAATGTACGAGGAAAAGATGAGGTTTGAACTGACCGTCAACGGCAAGCGGCAGGTGGTTTACGCGCATCCCTCCAAGACGCTGCTGGAGGTCCTCCGGGAGGAACTGAATCTGACGGGCACCAAGCGGGGCTGCGACGACAGCAACTGCGGCGTGTGCACGGTTCTCCTGGACGGCAAGGCGGTGAAGAGCTGCACCATGCTGATTGTCCAGGCCGCCGGCCACAAGGTCACCACGATTGAGGGCCTGGAGACGGAGAAGGGCCTCCATCCCCTGCAGCAGGCGTTTATCGATCACTTTGCGGTTCAGTGCGGCTTCTGCACACCCGGCATGATCCTGACGGCCAAGGCCATTTTGGACGAGAACCCTGACGCTACGGAGGACGAGATTCGCGAGGGCCTGCACGGAAACCTGTGCCGCTGCACCGGATACAAGAGCATTGTGGAGGCCATTGAGGCCGTGCGGGACGGCGACTATGGCGACTATGTCATTAATTGGCAGGAGGTCTGACCGATGAGATTTGAGAAATACTTTCAGCCCGGCAGCGTGGAGGAGTGCTGCGCGCTTTTGAAGGAATACGCCGGTAAGGCGAAGGTTCTGGCCGGCGGCACGGACCTGGTGCCCCGCCTGAAAATGGGGCTGCTGAAACCCACTGCCGTCATCGGCATGATGGACATTCCCGGCATGGATGAAATTACCCTTTCCGAGGAGGGCCTGACCCTGGGAGCTCTGGCCAACCTGCGGAAAATCTCCCTGGACAGCCGGCTGGACCAGGATTACCTGGTGGTGAAGGAGGCCTGCGGCCACGTGTCTTCCATGCAGGTGCGCAACATGGCCACCATCGGAGGCAACGCCTGCAACGCCAACCCCAGCGCGGACGCCATCCACGGCCTGATTCTGAACGATGCCACGGCGGTCATCGCCTCGGACAAGGGCGTCCGGGAAATCCCCATCCTGGAGTTCTTCGCCGGACCCGGCAAGAACACTCTGGAGCAGGGCGAGCTGCTGGTGAAATTTGTGCTGCCCAAGGTAAAGCCCCGCACCGGCGCGGCCTATAAGAAGTTCGCGATCCGGGGCGATTCCGACATCTCCATCGTGGGCGCCGGCGCAAGGCTGACCCTGGCCGAGGACGGGACCGTGGCAGAGGCCCGGATTTCTCTGGGCGCCGTGGCCCCCACCCCCATGCGGGCGGTGAAGGCGGAAGCCCTGCTAAGCGGCAAGGCCCCCGGAGAGGAGCTGTTCCGCCAGGCTGCCGAGGCCGCCGCGGAGGAGTGCTCTCCCATCAGCGACCAGCGGGCCAGCAGAGAGTACCGCCTGGAGATGGTCCGCGTCTGGGTGCGCCATGCCCTGGAAGAAGCGCTTGAGCGGGCCAAATAAGGTGTGAGGAGAAAGAGAGGTTGATTCCCATGGAAATGCTGACCCCGAATGTGTACACGGAGACCAAAATCCGCGGCTGCAACCCCAGCATCGTATTCACCACGGAGGGTTCTGTGTTCATTGATACCGCCCAATGGCTGACCACCCTGCTGGAGATGCGGGAGTTCGCCAAAAAGCGGGGGCCCATCAAGTACCTGATCAACACCGAGGGCCACATTGACCACATCTTCGGCAATCACTGGTTTGCCGGGGAGTCCCTGGTCATCGGCCATGAAAAGCTGAAGGACATTTTTTGGACCGTGGCGGACGAGAAGCCCTGCTACGAGTACAGCGTGGACGTGCTGGAGCGTCAGGACCCTAAGGGCCTGCCCCTCATGCCCTCCGAAGAGGACTACATCGTCAACTATCCTCAGATTACCTTCAGCGAGAACCTGACCTTGAAGCTGGGGGACACGGAGTTCTTCCTGTACCACACTCCCGGCCACTCCGACGCCCAGATTTGCGTCCATGTGCCCAAGGAGCGGGTAGCCTTCACCGGCGACACCCTGTTCTCCGGCTGCCAGACCTGGCTTCACTCGGCTGACATTAAGGAGCTGCTGAAAACCCTGGACTTCCTGGAAGGCCTGGAGGATGTGGATTACTTTGTCCCCGGCCACGGCCCCGTGGTCTCCAGGGACTACATCCCCAAGCAGCGGGCCTTTATCTACGAGTGGATCGCCGCTGTGGCCCAGGGTGTGGAGAAGGGGTGGAGCCTGGACGAGTGCATCGCCAGAATCAGCTTCGCTGACCGCTTCCCTATGGACATCGGCCAGGAGGAGACCATGGGCTATGTTCAGCGCACCAATGTGACCAAGTGTTATCAGTATCTGACAAAGAAATAAGCCCAGGGGGTATCCGCCGCCCGGCGGCAGATACCCCCTCTTTTCTGAAAGGAGACCCTATGCTGGAAGATTTGCCCGCCGGTGGAACCATGCGTTTGGTCAACAAGGGGGTGGACGCCGCGTTAATCGTACGCCCTGCCCATGTAGAAGCGGCGCTTCGGGCCGCGAAACGATGCGGCGTCCGGGGGGTCAGCACGGCGGTGCTGGAAGCGGCGGACCCGCCGGATCTTATTACCCTGGAGTACTTCTGCGCCCTGACCGGGAAGCTGACTTTTTCCGACCAGACGCTGCTGGAAGTCCACGTCGTCCCATCCAGCGTCAGAACTCTGGCGGCGAAGGGCCCCACGGAAAAGGATTTCTCCGATGCTGTTATGGCCCTCCAGCGTCCCCGGGAGGAATAAGCCCTTCTCCTCCAGAATTCCAAAATTTTCCTGAGATAGGCTGGCAGCGGAATCGTATTTTTGCAACGGAATGCCCGGAAAACATTGCATTTCCTCCCGGGCTGTGATAGGATAATGTAAAAAATATTGTCATATGGTAAGTGCAGTCATTTTAGCGGCGGGCCTGTCCAGCCGCATGAAGGATTTCAAACCCCTGCTGCCTTTTGGCGGGAGTACCGTGATTCAGCACACGGTTTCCAGACTGCTGGAGGGCGGCGCGGAGGACCTTGTGGTAGTGACAGGCTTCCTGGCCCCGGAGATAGAGAGGCTTTTTTCTGATGTGCGGGTTCGCTTCGTCCATAACCGGGACTATGCCCACACCCAGATGTTCGATTCCGCCCGGATGGGCCTCGCTGCCGCCGAAGGAGAGGAGATATTCCTCCTTCCTGCGGATCTGCCTCAGTTCGATCCGAATCTGCTTGGCCGGCTGTCCGCCGTGGAGGCGCAGGCGGTCTATCCGGTGTACCGGGGAAGAAATGGCCATCCTCTTCTGCTCCGGCGAGAGGCCCTGAAGACGGTTTTCCTCCATGACGGCCGGCGGGGACTGAAGGGGGCCCTGGACTGGCTGGAGACCCGAACCCTGGAGACGGAGGACGAGGGCTGCATCCTGGATATTGATACCGCGGAGGATTACTGCCTCCTTCTGGAGTACCGCCGGACCTCTGTGCCCACGGCGGGAGAGCGAGAGGAAATCTTCCGCCTTTTTGAAACCCCGGAGCGGGCCCGGGCTCACGGTGCGGCGGTGTGCCGGACGGCGTTGGAGCTGGCGGAGGGAGTTTCTGATGTGAATCTGCCCTTGCTGGCGGCTGCCGCCCTGCTTCATGATGCCGCGAAAAGCGGGCGGGACCATCCTGAGGTTCTGGCGGTGGAGCTGGAGCGCAAGGGTTATGACCGGATTGCGTCCATAGTTCGGACGCATATGGATCTTCCGGAAGAAATGAGTGAAACCCTGAATGAGCATTCCCTGCTGTATCTGGCGGATAAGCTGGTAAAGGAGGAGCGGTATGTGAGCCTTGAAGAGCGGTTCTGTGCGTCGGAGCTCCGGTTTCGGGACCGGCCCGAGGTTCTGGCGGCGGTCCGGCGCAGGAAGGCAATCGCGCAGAAGCTTCTAGAAAAGGTTCAGAAACTGCATAGTATAGATGATTGAAAAGAGAAGGGCGAACGATGTGAAAGAAAAGAAGTTGCCAAGGCGGCCGCTGCTCCACGAGGAAATCAGCCAGTACATCAAAGAGGCCATTTTAAACGGCGATCTGAAACCGGGAGACCGGATTGTAGAGACCCGGCTTGCCCAGGAGCTGGGCGTGTCCCAGGCCCCCGTGCGGGAGGCCATCCGGGAGCTGGAGTTCAGCGGGCTGGTAGAACAGAAGCCGTTTTCCGGAACCTATGTCAAGCAGATCGCCGTACATGAGATGCAGCAGTTTTATGAGGTTCGGGGCGCGCTGGAGAAGCTGGGCGCTGAGTGCGCCATGCGCCGGATTACCCCCGCCCAGTACGACGAGCTGAAGACGGTAATCTTCGCCATGGAGAGGGCTGCCCGGGAGCACGATGTCCCGGAGTACATCAAGTGCGACGCCAAATTCCATGATTTGATCGTGGCGGCATCCCAGAACGAGCTGCTGGGCAGGCTGTGGGAGCTGTGCAATATCCGGTCCTGGCTCCATGTGGGCACCTCTCTGACGGGGCGGGACCTGCCGGAGCTGGCCAGCCGGCACAGAGATATCTTTGACGCCCTTCAGTCGGGAGATTTGGAGCGGCTGAGGGATTCCATTGACGCGCACCTGGGCGATCTTCTGGAGATGATGCGGGAGCGCGCGGGGGAGCCCGTATCGTAATGGCAGCCGCAGCGCGTATGCGGCTGTCAGGCGTTTGAAAGGAGCGCGATCTCTATGAAAGAGGAAAAAATAGCAATTATTGGCACCGGCATGATGGGTATGAGTCTGGCGGCGCTGTTCACGGGCAACGGATATGATACCACCGTTTTGGCCACTAAGGAGGCCTCTATACAGAGGGGCCGGGGCAGCTATGAGGAGATCTACCGTGTCCTGCAGAGCCGGGGGCTGGTAACGAAGACCCAGAAGGAGCTGTGTGGGCAGAATCTTCATTTTACCTTAGAATACCGGGATTTGGCGGACTGCACGGTGTTTTTCGAGTGCGCCGTGGAGGACAAGGCGGTGAAGCACGGCATTTACCGCCGTATTGAGGAATCCTGTCCCGGTTGTAAGGTCATCGCCTCCACCAGCTCCGCCATGGCTCCGGAGGATCTCTGCGGGGACCTTGCTTATCCGGACAGGCTCGTGGTAACGCATCCCTTCAACCCGCCGCACTTGGTTCCCTTTGTGGAGATGGTGAAGGCTCCCTGTACCAGCCGGGAGGCGGCCCAGACGGCCTACGATGTGCTGGAGGACTGCGGCCGAAAGGTCTGCGTCATGAAAAAGAGCGCCCCCGGCTTCATCGCCAACCGGCTCCAGCACGCATTGCTGCGGGAGGCCATTTACATGGTGGAGGAGGGCCTGGCGGAGCCCCGGGACATCGACAAGGCACTGATGTACAGCTTCATGCCCCGCTATACCTCCGTGGGCCTGTTCGAGCATCAGGACGCAGCAGGGCTGGACATGGTGCAGAGCATTGAGAACTATCTGTTTCCCTCTCTCAGCGACCGGAAAACGGCCTTTTCCTTTGTGGATAAGCGGGTTTCTGCCGGAACGCGCGGTCAGAAGGATGGCCAGGGCACCTATTTGTGGGACGCGGCGTCCATCGCCGATTTCAAAGCCAGGGCCTCGGAGCCCTATTGGCAGTATTTTAACTGGAATCTGCCGGAGGGATGAGCGGTCAGGAGTGCGAAAGGAAAGGGGCAGAAGCCCTTTTCTTTCCGTGCGCTCCAGCAGCGAGAAGAGGGCCTTTGGGTATTTCGGCGGAAATTCAGGAAAAAACGTGTGGGATCGGTGGATTGAAGCAGGCATAAGTCTATCATACATTTTTTGTCATGACAAAAATGACAAGCGAGGAGGAGCAATGCGTGAAAGCGTGGAAGGAGATTCCCAGACGGGGATATGTGACCCAGCCTACACCGTTGGAGGAGCTGTTTCGGTTTTCCCAGCGGGTGGGGGTCCGGGTGCGGATTAAGCGGGATGACCTGCTTCCTCTGGGGGGGAATAAGATCCGCAAGCTGGACTATTTGCTGGAAGAGGCGGTCCGGGTCGGCGCGGACACCTTGATTACGGCCAGTACCAATCAGTGCTGTTACAACAGCATGACGGCCCTGCTGGCCTCCAGAGAGGGCATGACCTGCCGGGTGATTATGGAGTCCTGGGGGGATACCCGCTACCGGTACGAGACCGCAAGTAATCACGTCATGATGGAGCTCTGTGGGCCGGAGGAGGTCGCTGTGGTGACAAATCTGCCCTCGGGACCCGTGGAGGACATGCCGGTGGCCCGCCGGATGGCGGAGGAGGTGCGCGCCGCCGGGAAAAGGCCCTGGTTTCTCTCTCGGGGCGGCTCCGGACCCCTGGGAGCCCTGGGCTATGTCCGCTGTGCCGAAGAACTGCTCACGCAGTGGGGGGAGGACCCGCCGGGGGCGGTTATCTGCCCCTGCGGCATCGGCGGCACTCAGGCGGGGTTGACGGTAGGACTGCGGCTGCTGGAGTGTTCCGTTCCGGTGGTGGGCATCGGCGTCACCGGTAAGAGCCGCGGGGAGATGGAAGCCTCTGTTCGAAGCCAGTGCCAGGAACTGACGGACTTTCTGGAGACGGAGCCCTTGCCGGAGGAGGCTGTCCGCTGCGTGGACGGCTATTCCGGCGGCGGGTATGGAAAGCCCAGCCGGGAGCAGGTGGAGTGGATGCGCACCCTGGCCTCCTCTCAGGGAATCCTGACGGACCCGACATACTCTGGAAAGGCCCTGTACGGTCTCTGCGGCCTGGCTGCGGAGGGAGCGTATGCCGACCCTGGCGGTCTGGTGCTCCTCCATACCGGCGGTTTGCAGTTGTTTTACGACTTTTCTTCCCTGGCGGAGGTGTGATATGGATCAAAAAGGCTTTATTCGGGCGGACGTCCGGGAAAAGGTGACAGGTGAGGCCCGCTACGGGGACGACCTGGTTTTTTCCCGGATGCTGTATGCCCGGGCGGTTCACTGCCCGCATCCCCGGGCGCGAATTTTGAAAATTGACGGCAAAAAGGCCATGGAGATCCCTGGTGTGGTGGGGATTTACACCGCCGGGGACGTGCCGGGGCTGAACCAGGGCCCGCAAGATAAGCCCATGCTGGCGTCAGAGATCGCCAATTCCGCCGGAGACGGCGTGGCGGTGGTGGCGGCGGAGACCCAAGAGGCGGCGGATCGAGGCGCGGCGCTGGTGGAGGTGGCCTATGAGCCTCTCCCCGCCGTACTGGACCCGGAGGAGGCGCTGGCTTCCCGGCCGCCGGTGGTGCTCTATCAGGAGGATGGCCTGACGGACAATGTAGCCTGCCGGCACAGAGTGGTAAAGGGGGACGTGGAGAAGGGATTTCGGGAGGCGGAGGTGATTCTGGAGCGCACCTACCGAACCCAGCGGATTCAGCACTCCGCCATTGAGGCGGACACGGCGGTGGCGGTGCCGGAGAAGGACGGCATTACGGTCTACTGCCCCTGTAAGTTTCCCTATCACATCAAGGCCCGGGTGGCCCAGGGCTGCGGCCTGGCACAGAATCAGGTGCGGATCGTCCAGCCCGCCATCGGCGGCTCCTTCGGGGGAAAGGATATCGACATCGTGGTCATCGCGGTGCGGGCCGCCACGGTGGCTCTGCGGACGGGACGCCCCTGCAAGATGACTTGGAGCCGGGAGGAATGCATGCAGGAGGGCTCTAAACGGCATCCCTTCCGCCTCACCTACCGGGTGGGCGCCATGCGGGACGGACGCATTACCGCTATAAAAATCGACGGCGTGGCTGACGCGGGGGCCTATCGCTCCCGGAGTCTGGCGACCATCTGGCGGGCGGCGGTGGAAGCGGCGGGACCCTATGAGATTCCCAACGTAGAGACCGACATCCGGGCGGCCTTTACCAACAACGTCTACTCCGACGCCGTGCGGGGCTTTGGGTCTCCCCAGGTGGATTTTGCGTCCGAGTCTCTGATCGATGAGCTGGCCCGGGAGTTGAACATGGACCCCCTGGCGCTGCGGCGGCGGAACATTGTCCACGAGGGCAGCGTCAATGCCACGGGGCAGGTACTGACCGGCGTCAGCATCGACCGGTGCTTGGACCGCCTGGAGGAGCTGTTCCCCCTGGGCGAGCCTTCTGTGACGCCGGAGGGGAAGCTGCGGGCCAGGGGCATCGCCTGCCTCCACCGGGGCGAGTCCTACGGCGCCGCCGCCAGGGACGCCGACGTGGCGGGCACGGATGTGCGGGCCTTCGCCGACGGCAGTGTGGGCATTTACACCAGTATCAGCGAGGTGGGACAGGGTACCCATACCGCCATGGCGAAAATCTGTGCCGATGTGCTGGGCCTGCCCTTGGAGCAGGTACGGGTTTGCCCGGTGGACACCGCCTTTGTGCCGGACAGCGGCGCGACAGCCGGCTCCCGGGGCACCATTTCCGGCGGCAACGCCGTCCGGATCGCGGCGGAGAGCCTGCGGGACATTCTCCGCGGCGCGGCGGAGGGAGAGGAAGATGTAATCTTCCAGGACGGCTGGCTGTGCCGGAAGGATGGCCGGCGGCTGATGACCTTCCGGGAGGCGGTACAGATCTGCCAGAGCAGGGGCGTCCGCACTGACGCCGCCGGACAGTGGGTGGCCCCCCGTACCGGCTGGGACTTTGAGAAACACCAGGGGAAGACTTATTATTCCTTTAGCTACGGCGCGGCCGGAGCGGAGGTGGAAATCGATCCGGTAACAGGAAAGGTGGAAGTACTGGATTTACTGTGCCTTCACGATATAGGAAAGATTGTCAACTATCCGGAGGCCTGCGGACAGATTGCCGGCGGCGTGGCCATGGCTCTGGGCTATACGCTGACTGAGGAGCTGGAGAGCAGGGACGGTGTGCTGAAAAACAAGAACTTCGATACCTACCTTTTGCCCACTGCCATGGATATTCACCGCCTTCGGGCGATTCCCCTGGAGGAGACTGCGGCGGAAAACCCACTGGGCGTCCACGGCGTGGGAGAAGCCTCCACGGCCCTGGTGGCCCCAGCGGTGGCGAACGCGATTGCCCGGGCCTCCGGTGCGCGTCTGCGGACGCTGCCGTTCTCCCTGGAGCGGGTGCGGTCCGCTTTGGAAAAGGAGGAGAGATGATGGAATTTTTACGGCCCCAAGCCTTGGAAGAGGCGCTGTCCCTTCTGGCGGAACACCCGGCTTACACCATCCTGGCGGGCGGAACGGATGTGGTAGTCCGGCGGCGGGAGGGCAGATTGGCGCCGGAGGGATATCTGGATGTGACCTTGGTACCGGAGCTGCGGGAGATCTGGAACGGCGAGTCCATTTTTGTGGGAGCCGCGGTGACCTGCCGGGAGCTGGAGGAGAGCCCGATACTGGCGGCAGTCTGTCCGCTTCTGGCTGCGGCGGCGTCCACTGTGGGCTCGCCTCAGATTCGCAGCCGCGCAACCCTGGGCGGCAACGTCGCTAACGCCAGTCCGGCGGCGGATCTGATTCCCGCCCTGACGGCGGCAGACGCCCAAGTGGTGATCCAGGGCCGGCAGGGCACGAGAAGGGCGGCGCTGCCGGATCTGATTCAAGGTCCGGGCCGCTGTGCGTTGGAACCGGGAGAACTGATTCTAGGCGTTGTCCTGGAGCCTTTTCGGGAAACGGCGCGCTGGAGCTTTGACAAAATCGGCCGGAGGAACGCGCTGGCCATTGCCCGAATGAACGGCGCGGTCGTTTTGGAGGAGGAGGGCGGCCAGATGCGCAATGTCCGGCTGTGCGTCGGTGCGGCGGCTCGGCGGCCCGTTCGGTTCCGCGGGGCGGAGGCGCTGCTGGAGGGGCAGAACCCGGATAAGGACCTGTTCCGCCGGGCGGGCGAGGCGGTTTCTCAGGCGATTCTGGAGGAGACCGGCATGCGGGAGTCCAGCCGCTATAAGCTGCCGGTTGCTGTGGAGTTTACGGCGCGGCTTCTGGAAAATGCCGCAAGGAGGGGACAAGCGTGAAATTGGAGTTCATATTGAATGACAAACCCGTCTCTCTGGAAGTGGAACCGGATATGACGCTGCTGGATTTGCTGCGGGAGCGGCTGCAGATGACCGGCACCAAGCGGAGCTGTGGTGTGGGGGAGTGCGGCGCGTGCACGGTGATTGTAGACGGGGAGCCGGTCAACGCCTGCCTGTATCTGGCGGGGCAGCTTCCGGGCCGTTGGGTGTATACAGTGGAAGGACTGTCCAAAGATGGAAAGTTGTCCGCCCTGCAGCAGGCTTTTTTGGATCATCACGCGGTGCAGTGCGGATTCTGCACGCCGGGGATGCTGATGAGCGCCAAAGCGCTGCTGTTGAAAAACCCGCACCCCACGGAGGCGGAAATCCGTCGGGCTCTGTCCGGCAATCTCTGCCGCTGTACCGGCTATGAGGCCATCGTGGAAGCGGTTGGCGCCGCCGCAGAACGGGGAAGTTCATAATTGAAAATGTCGTAGATTGGCTGCCAGTGATCTCTGTGCTTTCCATAGCAACATGCCGGCAATCTACCTCCAACACCCAGTCCCGCAGTTTCCTCATTTCTGGAATCAGGGTGCTGAAGGAGCGTATCTCAATCTCCGGGTCACTCCCAATTTCTCCTTTGGCAAGGCACGCGACGATGATATCCCGGTGGACATCCAGCCCCATGACACAGGTCAATATGTCTTGCATACTACCCCCTCCTGTAATTGCTGCAGGTTGGGAATTGCCTGGGTGGGTATCCGAACTTTGCTACTCGTGCTCTTCACCTTTCGGCGATGCAACATACTTGCTGTTCTCTTGGGCAATTCGTCCACGTTGAACAAACGGGGTGTATATTCCGCCAAAGTGCAACCGGACTTCCTATTTCCATTTTCCATGCACTGGAGATTCACGCGTATTGCTATCTCGGTAGTTGGGATGACACCCACGTCGCGGCGCAGGAGACCTTTCACATTGCCTGCGAGAAAATAGATGCGTTTATGAAGTCGGAAAACCAAATTGGCTGGCTGAAAAACATGGTCGGAATGTATGCCGCCATATGATTCGGGACCGGCAGCACCAGAAGCTCCTGTGTTTATCCCTGGATGAATTGACAGGACGTATCAAAACCGCTGAAATTCGTTGAATTTCAGCGGTTTTGTTCTTGTTTTTGCGTTTTTCCGAGGGGAAATTCCTCGCCGTGTTCATGGCCTGCTTCCGCACGGAGGCGGTGACGTGGACGTAAGCGTCCAAGGTAAATCCTGCGGAATAATGGCCCAGCATGAGGGAGAGAGTTTTTACATCTACTGGGATCCGTTTTATTTTACAGACAAAAAAGATGCGTCTGTAGAAGCAACCACACTACCGTCTTCCCGTACCGCCACATACTCAATCATTTCCCCGCTATCCCGGCGTAGCTGGTCCACCAGGGCGCTGCCCGCCTCCTCGCCTAGGATGAAGAAAGCAGTCGAAAGCAAATCCGTATATACTGGTTTTGAAGATAGGATGGAAACACTTTTCAATGTCAGCGGCACGGGGTATCCTGTTCTGGGATTTAGCAAGTGATGGTACACATCCCCATTTTTTTGAAAACTATGTTCATACCAGGATGATGTGGCGATTCCCGCATTCTGCAGCTCCACCACTCCAAATACCGCGCTGGTATCATCCGGATCTCGGATCGCTACCTTCCACGGGCGGATCTCGCCGTTTTTTTCCTTGTGTGCTCCCATCACGAAAAGATTTCCGCCATAGTCCAGCACCGCCTGCCGGACGCCTCCTCTGCGGAGGCGGTCTACCGCCAATCCCAATGCAAATCCCTTTCCGGCCGCGCCCGGGTCGAGGCCGATGCCGGGAATGTCAAATGACACCGTGCTCTCCTCGCTGTTCAATTTGATATGCTGGTATCCGACCCGGGCTAACGTGTCCCGCACCTTTTCCGCAGAAGGAATTTGAGGAGTATCCGCAAGGAAATCCCATAACCTCACCAGAGGCCCCACCGTCGGGTCAAATGCGCCGCCGGACAGGCGGCAGACCTCCAGGTTCTGCTCCAGAAACGACCGCAGAGTCTCTGAGACCGGCTTGGCTTCCCCGGGACATATGTCACGGCAAAGCCTGGAGAGCTCGGAGTCGGGATCGAACATGCTGAGGGTACGTTCCAGGGCATGGGCCTCTTCTTCGCACTGCTCCAGCAAGCGCTCCTTTCCCTCCGGGATATCTGCCGCGATGCGGCAGAGTGTATCATAGGCCAAGAACGACCGGGTGCACTCCATAGCGGCTTTCCTTTCCGTTTTTTGATTTACTGGAACACGCCGTCCTTGCGCATTTCTTCCAAAACGACCTTCGCCATCCGGAGGTAGTTGATAAAGGCGGGATACATGGGACGGTTCTTGGGATCCATGTCCAGGTGCTCCCGATCAGGGTTGGGATCGTCCCAAATCATACCCATGTCCCGTCCGGCGGCATGGGGCAGGCCGGTGAGGTCCAGCATGTCCTGAGTCGCACAGACCTTCAGGTTCAGGTTGTCCATCTGGGTGCGGAAGCCGACCAGGAAGGCGTGGCGGTCCCAGCCGGAGGGGAAGGGATCCTCATAGGTGGGGCAGTCGTACTTGGACTGGCGGTAGTACTTCTTCAGCTCGGGATGGACGATATCCTCGGCATTGTCAGCAAAGATCTCGTCGAAGCGGCAGGAGATGATCTTGCCGTCCTCCACCACCACCTTCAGCCAGCCGGTGAGGCCGTAGCCATAATCCTCAGAGTAGCTGTACAGCTTCTTGGAGGAGGGTTTGGACAGCTCCGGATCCAGCTTCGCCGCGAAGGTCAGCAGCTTCTTCACGCTGCCAGAAGCGCTGGAGACCAAGTCAAAGTCGCCTTTCAGGCTCTGCCGCTCCATCATCTGCTGCTCCACATACTGCATCCCCATGGTCAGCACGGAGCCCGCCTTCTGCATCCGGGGCTTTGTATACTGCCAGAAGCTGTAGTCAGAGCGGCGCTTGGAGATCCCCTGATACAGGTGGCGGTAATAGGAGGGAGCCGTGATCTCGTTGAGCTCAACAAAAACCAGCTTGCCGCCGGCCTTTACTGCCTCCACAATGCCCAGATGGCCCGGGTCGGCGGGGAACTCCCCCTCCACGCCGGAATAATAAGGAGGAAATCTCTCTTCGATGCGGTAATAGTCGCCCTTCAGCATCCCCTTCGGGGGCTGCACAGACCAGACAGGCTGCTTTCCTGCGTTATCCATACGGTTACTTCCTTTCCTTTACGGCGCCGTCCTTGACCATTTCGTCGTGGACGATCTTGGCCAGACGCAGATAGTTGTTCCACACGGGGGAACGGGGACGGGTGACGGAGCGGGCGGTGGCGTCGCTGTTGGAAATCAGGGCCACGTCATCCTTGTGGGGCTTATCCCACACTACGCCCATGTCGGGCCCCTCCACGCAGGGCAGCCCAGAGATGTCAAACATGTCCTGGGTCTCAAGGACCTTCTTGTTAATGGCGTCGGACTGGTCCTTGAAGCACACCAGCCAGGCATGGCGGTCCCAGCCGGAGGGGAAGGGATCTTCATACGTGGTGGAGAAATACTTGGACTGGCGGTAGAACTGCTTCAGGTCGTCATAAACGATATCCTTGGTGTGGTCGGCGAAGATCTCGTCGTAGAAGCACTTGACAATCTTACCGTCCTCCACCACGACCTGGAGCCAGCCGGTGATGCCGTAGCCGTAATCCTCCGCATAGCCATAGTAACGCTGCATCTTGTGCGCAGGGTCCTTCCGCTGGGCGGACACATCATCCTTCAGGCCGATCATGTTCTTCATGGAGAAGGAGGCGCCGGTCAGCAGGTCGTAATCAGCGTCCAAGTCCTGCTTTTCCAGAATTTGATCTTCCACATACTTAAAGCCGTTTGCCAGCACCCGGCCATAGGCCACGCTGCGGCGCTTATCATGGAAGTCCTGGAAAAACTGAAACTCAGTGCGGCGCTTGCTGACGTTCTGGAAGTGACGGACATAGTAGTTCCCCATGGTCGTTTCGTTGAATTCGGCATAGGCAATCCTGCCGTCATCGCAGAACACCACGTCCAGCTCGCCCTTGTGTCCAGGATCACCCCAGCGGCCGCTGTACCGCAGCTCCGCATGGTAGTAGTCACCCTTCACCAGGCCCTTGTACTGGGGCTGCGCAGTCCAGTCGATCAGTTCGCTTTCATTGTCCTCGTGCCAGGGTCCCAGCCCCAGCCATCTCGTCTTATCCGTCATTTCAACATCCTCCTTGTTTTTTATGATAAACGTCAGTTAAAATTGGGATTTCCAGCAAGCTCGCCAGCCTGGCAGCAGGCGCAGAAATGTCCCTTGCCAAAATCCCTCAAGGCCAGGTCCTGGCCGGTACAGCGCTCCTTTGCATACAGGCACCGCTTGGCGAAACGGCAGCCCGGCTCGGGATCAATGGGGCTTTGGAGCTCGCCGATGAGCTTTACCCGCTGCATCTTCTGTCTGCTGCTCGGAGCGGGGATGGCGGACAAAAGCGCCTGGGAATAGGGGTGCAGGGTGTTCTGAAACAGTTCGGTGGAATCCGCCGTCTCCACCAGCTGCCCCAGGTACATCACCGCGATCTTGTCGGAGAAGAATTTTACCACGGACAAATCATGGGTGATGAAGAGGTACGTCAGTCCAAATTCCGCCTGCAGGTCTTTCAGCAGGTTCAGCACTTGGGCCTGAATGGACACATCCAGCGAGGACACCGGTTCGTCGCAAACGATGAACTGGGGCTTCAAGGACAGGGCCCTGGCGATACCCACCCGCTGGCGGCGGCCGCCGTCCAGCTCGTGAGGATAGGCGTTGAACAGGCGGGCCGACAGGCCCACCACGTCCATGAGCCTGGCCACTTCGGCATTCAGCTCCGCCTTGCCGTGGACCTTATTGTGGATCAGCAGCGGCTCGCCGATGATCTCCCCGATGGACATCCGGGGATTCAACGAGGAGAAGGGATCCTGAAAGATGATCTGTAAATCGCTGCGCAGGGCGTGGAGCTGCTTTTTGTTCATCTCGCAGATGTTCCGGCCGTTAAACAGAATCTCACCGCTGGTAGCCTGGTGCAGGCCCAGAATCAACCGACCAATCGTAGACTTGCCGCAGCCAGACTCGCCCACCAAGCCCAGCGTTTCGCCTTTCCGAATGGAAAAGTTGACGCCGTCTACCGCGTGGAGCGTGCCGGTAGGGCTTTTAAAGTATTTTTTCAGATTCCTGACCTCCAGGATCACATCGTTCTTATCTGCCATGCCGCACCTCCTCCATCAGTTCCGGCGCCTGGAAGACACCCTGATGCGCCAGGCAGCGCACCAGATGGGTGCCGCCTGCGGACGTCATTTCCACCCTCTGGGCCCGGCATGTCTCCACAGCATAGGGACAGCGGGGCGCGAAGGCACAACCTTCCGGCAGCACCGTGGGGTCCGGCATCTGCCCCCGGATGGGCTTCAGCTTCTCCGCCGTCTCATCCAGAGACGGGATGGAGCCAAAGAGGCCGATCGTATAGGGATGGTGGGGATGGTCAAAGACCTCCGCGATGGTGCCGCTCTCTACGATTTCGCCGGCATACATAATCGCCACGCGGTCACAAACCTGAGCCACGACGCCGAGATCGTGGGTAATCAGCAGCAGGGAGGTACGGAGTTTTTCCTTCAGCTCGCTCATCAGCTCCAGCACCTGGGCCTGGATCGTGACGTCCAGAGCAGTGGTGGGCTCGTCCGCCAAAATCAGCTCCGGGGAGCAGGCGATGCTCATGGCGATGACCACCCGCTGCTTCATGCCTCCGGAAAACTGGTGGGGATATTCGTCATAGCGGGCCCGGGGAATACCTACCATCTCCAGCATGTCACCGGCCTTTTTGCGGCCTTCTTCCCTGCTGCACTTCTCGTGCTGGTGGATGACCTCGGCAATCTGGTCGCCTACGGAGTAGACCGGGTTCAGGCTGGTCATGGGGTCCTGAAAAATCACGGAGATTTTGCTTCCCCGAATCTCCCGCAGGCGTCCGGGCTTGGCCCGAAGCATATTCTCTCCCTCAAACCAGATCTCTCCATCCACGATTTTGCCGGGAGGATCGGCAATGAGGCGCAGGACTGACAGCGCGGTCGTGGTCTTGCCGGCGCCGGTCTCGCCCACCAGGCCCAGGCTCTCGCCCTTGCCAATGGTCAGATCCAGGCCGTTGACCGCATAGACCACGTCTTCATCGGTGTGATATTCCACCCGCAGGTCGCGGATATCCAGCAGGGTATCCGGGGCTTGGGCATAAGGGGCGGAACCCTCCGGTGCGGCGGTTTCCAGTTTTTTCTTATCGTCCATGTGGCGTCCTCCCTTCTCAGTTCTTCAGCTTGGGGTCCAACGCGTCCCGCAGACCGTCTCCCAGCAGATTCAGAGAGAGGATGGTCAGCATAATCGCAAGGCCAGGGAACGCGCACACCCACCAGGCCGCCCGGAAATACTGCCGGCCCGTGCTGAGCATGGAGCCCCATTCCGGCGTGGGAGGGCTGATGCCAAGGCCAATAAAGCTCAAGCTGGCGATTGCCAGGATAGAGCCGGCAATAGACAGCGTAGCCTGAACAATGATGGGAGCCATGCAGTTAGGCAGAATATGCTTGAGGATGATGCGCTTGTCGCTGGCGCCGATCGCCCGGGCCGCTTCGATGTATTCCTCGTTCTTAATGGTCAGCACGGCGGACCGGACGATACGGGCGAAGGGCGGGATATTGGAGATACTGATGGCCAGCACCATGTTGGTCATGCTGGTACCCAAGGCGGCTACCAGAGCGATGGACAGCAGAATACTGGGAATGGCCAGAAACACGTCCATGATCCGCATGATGACGTTGTCCACCCGCTTGCTGCCGTAACCGGCAATCGCGCCCAGCAGTCCGCCCACCACCGTGGCGATGGCAATGGTGATAAACGCCACCGGCAGAGAGATTCGAGCGCCATGCACGATACGCGCCAAAATGTCCCGGCCCACCTCGTCGGTGCCCAGCCAATGCTCGGCGGAAGGCGGCTTCAGCCGCAGGGCCGCGCTCTGCTGGATGACCATGGTATCATAGTCAAAAAAGAAGTTGGCAAAAAGGGCGAAAAAGATAATCAGCGCCAGAATTACCAGGCCCAGGATTGCCATCTTGTTTTTCTTCAGGCGGCGCCAGACTGCGGCAGCCTGAGATTTTTTCTTCTTGTTCACATCGGTCGCCATACGCTCACCTCTTTGCCGTCTTGTACTGGGCCCGGATACGGGGGTCCAGGAATGCGTACAGGATATCGATGCACAGGTTGATGATCGAGAACATGGTTGCCAGCACCAGCACACAGGCGACCACCACCGGGGTGTCCTTCAGTTTGATGCACTCCACCAGCAGCCGGCCGATACCGGGCCAGGCGAACACCGTCTCCACCAGCACGGCGCCGCCCAGGGAGAATCCGAACTGGAGGCCTACGGTAGTGACAATGGGAATCATCGCGTTGCGTAAAGCGTGCTTGATGGTGATGACGCTCTCCTTCAGGCCTTTGGCCCGGGCGGTACGGATATAATCCTGCCGGATCGTCTCCAGCATGGACGACCGGGTCATGCGGGTAATCATGGCCAGGGAGTTCACGCTGAGGGTGATGGCGGGCAGCACAATGGACTTCCAGCTGTCAAAGTTGGAGGAGGGAAACCATCCCAGACCCGAGGCGAAAATGACGATCAGCATCAAGCCAAGCCAGAAGTTTGGCATGGAAACGCCGAACAGCGCGCCCACCATAGACACGTTATCCACCGCCGAATACTGGTGGGTAGCGGAAATCACACCCAGGGGGATGCCCACCAGGATTGCAAAGAACATGGCCACGACCGACAGCAGAATGGTATTGGGCAGACGGGCCGCCAGCTCCTCCACTACCGGGTTGCTGGTCCTGTATGAGGTGCCAAAATCTCCTTGGACGGCATCTACGATATATTTGACATACCGCACCAGGAAGGGATCGTTCAGGCCCATCTCTTCTCTCATGGCGTTGTATGCCTCCTCGGAGTAATTCTCTCCCAGCCGCATTTCCACCGGGTCACCCGGAGTGAAGCTGAGAATGGAAAAGACGATAAAGCTGACGCCCAGCAGCACCGGAATCAACATGACCAGCCTTTTCAGGATGAACTTATACATCGGTCACTCCTTATCTTTCTGTCGGAATTTTACACGAAAGGCGGCAACCCGGGGGCCGCCGCCCTTCGCAGGCAGGATGAATTACGGTTGATTATTCGAAATAGGTGCCGTAGATATAGTGGGACTTGCCCGGATACAGACCGAAGCCCTTGACGTTGGACTGCATTCCAGCGTTCAGGTGCTCAATGGCGATGGGCACCAGAGGCACGTTCTCAGCCACGATGGTCTGGATCTGCTTATACAGCTCCAGCGCCTCAGCCTTGTCCGTGGTGGTGCTGGCCTTGTCCATCATCTCGTCGGTCTCAGGCGTAGCCCAGAAGGAGCGGTTGCCGGAGAGGCCGAACGCCTCGGTGTGGTACATGGCCCGGAGCATGGAGTCGGGATCAATGGAGGTCTTGGACATAATGAACAGGTCCTGCTCGCCCTTGCCAGTCTCGGAGTAATACTGGCCCTGCTCCATGGTCTTGACCTCGGCGTTAATGCCGATCTGGCGCAGCTGCTCCTGGATGACCACGGCGGAGTCCCGCATCACCTGGCTGTCGGCGCACCACAGGGTCGTGGCAAAGCCGTCGGGATAGCCGGCCTCGGCCAGCAGGGCCTTGGCGGTTTCCACGTTGTAATCATAGGTTACGGTATCAGGCGCATAGCCCTCGACGCCGGCGGGCAGCATCGTGTTGCGGGCCAGGGTGGCCTCGCCGCTGAAGACGATATCGATATAATCCTGGGGATTGAGGGCGTAGGCAATCGCCTGACGGACCTTCACGTTGTCCAGAGGGGCCTTCTGCACGTTCATGCCCAGGTACCATACCGTGTTGCTGGGCGTGGTCAGCGTGGTAACCTTGTCGTTGCCGGCCAAGCTCTCCAGATCGGTGATGCCCAGGTCATAGGCCAGGTCCACCTCACCGGTCTCCAGCCCAATGGAACGGTTGATGGCCTCGGGGATGGTACGGAAAATGACGCGCTTGACAGCGGGGGCACCCTTGTAGTAATCCTCAAAGGCCTCCAGAACCACGTCGCCGCCCAGCTCCCAGGAGACGAACTTGTAGGGGCCGGCGCCCACAGGATGCCGGTTGAACTCCTCGGGGCTGGAGTCCGCGCTCTTGCAGATGATAGACGCGGCGTCCAGCGTCAGCCGGGGCAGCAGGGCGTTAAAGGGCTCCTTGGTGGTGATGGTGACGGTGTAGTCATCGTCGCAGGTGATGGTGTCGATAATGAGATAGTTGTAATTGACGCCGCTGCTGGCAATGCAGCGCTCCAGGCTGTACTTTACATCCTCGGAGGTCATTTCCTCGCCATTGTGGAACTTGACGCCCTGGCGGAGATGGAAGACGGTGGTCTTGTCATCAATGACATCCCAGCTCTCGGCCAAGCCGGGGACCAGGTTCATATCATTGTCCAGAGAGACCAGACGGTCAAACATTTGGGTAGTAACGCGGAAAGTGGCAATGGCCGCCTGAACCTGGGGGTCCATGTAAGAGGGAGCATCAGGAACCGCGACAACCAGGGTATCTTTGACAGCAGAACCACTGTCACCGGACGTTCCGGACTGGCTGCCGGCATCGGGGTTCCCGCCGCAGCCGGTCAGAATCCCGCAAAGCAGGACCGCTGCAGTGAGTAAAGCGAACATTCTCTTTTTCATAACATACCTCCTGTTGTTTCATGTTGCGGAACCGCCGTCCCTTCCAAGAAGCGGATCACAGCCAAACGGAATTTAAGCGCCCGCGCCGCCGGCCTGGACGGCCTCCTCCACCTGCCGGGCCAGGGTCAGATAATTGTCCCACTCCCGGGCTCGCTTGGGTTCTTCCGTAAAGGGAAGTCCGGTGAGGTCCGTCAGGCACTGGGTCTCCAGCACCCGGGCGCTGAGCAGATCAAAGATACTGTTGAATCCGGCGCCGATGGTGGAAATGTAATCCGGACAGTGGTACTTAGACTGCCGGTAATAGGGCTTGAGCTCCGGATCGGCGATGTCTTCCTGCCGGTCGGCGAAAATCTCATCGTAGGTGCAGGAGACGATCCTCCCTGCCTCCAGCACCACCTGAAGCCGTCCGGTAACACCGGGCTCCACCGCTTGAGAGAGGCCGTAGTACGTCTGTCCGGAGGGCTTGTCCAGCCGGCCGGCGATCTCCTCCGCCAGCGGCAGCATGGACCGCTTGATGCTGTTGGACGCGCCAGTGAGCAGATCAAAACCGCCGGTGAGGCGATTCTGAGCTACCATCTGTTCCTCCAGATGGGTCAGGCCGTTGACCAGGACCACGCCGGACTTGGCGGTGCGTTCTTTGGTGGCCTGAAGAAAGCCATAGTCGGATAAGCGCTTGGAAACACCTTGGTACCGCTTGATGTAATAAGTGGGGTTGTTGATTTCATTAAACTCCACCATTCGGATGCGGCCGTCCTGCTGGACTACCTCCAGAATCCCGTGATAGCCCTTGTCTCCCGGGAAGTGCGGAGCAAACCAGTTCTCCGCCCGGTAGTAATCGCCCTTCACCATTCCCGCCGGCGGCTGCACCGTCCAAAACAGACGGTCCAGCACGTCGACAGACTTTTCACGTTTCTTCCCCACCACTTTGAACTCTCCCTTCCGCTGTCTCCAGGATCTGACTTCCAAACTTCCCATCTTGCATTCTCCTGGGCAGGACAGTATAATACTTTCCATAGCTTCGGTCATATCCGGCTTACTCGTCCGGCATCGCCGCAGCTTGTTTGTTTATTTCATTATAGCACGATTCCCTTGCAGCGGATTATTGGAATATCCGTTATGCGTTCGCTATTTCTGATTAGAGTCTGACTCTGCGCCGGGAAAGAGAGGTTATATGAACACAGAACATCTCATCTACATTTTGGAAGCCTATAAATGCGGCTCCGTCAATAAAGCCGCCCGCAATTGCTATATTTCCCAGTCCCATCTCAGTGCAATCATCAAAAATGTCGAAAATGAGATTGGATATTCCCTCTTTCACCGGACCGCCAGCGGTATTGTGGCAACGCCGGAGGGGCTGGTGTTCATGAGCCATGCGGAAAAAATCGTCACTGAGCGGAACAACATCCTCAAGATCCCTGAATCCATGGCAGAAAGCGACAACCTGTCCATCATCTGTGCTCGTTCCGCCTTTGTGCTTCAGTGTTTCTTTGATTACAAAAAGCTCTATCCCAGCCTGGGCAGCTCCTATGATAAATTTTTAGAGGCGGGTCTTCGGGAAAATCTAAAAAACGTCGTTGCCCGGAATTGTAGACTGGGGATTCTGGTGATGTTTGAACAAATCATATCCAAATATATGGAGCTTGCGGATCAATATAATCTCGAGTTAACGATTCTGCAACACTCAATTCCCGTGTCCGCTTTTATGTCGAAATCCCACCCCCTGGCAAAGTCGAAACAAATTTGCACAAATGATCTTGCCGGGCATCCGTTCATTGCCGACGCGCATATCGACCACGGTGACACATTAGAGATTCTGGGTCTTCAAGATCATCATGATCTGTTATACATCTGTGACCGCGGCACAATTTTTGATGCGGTCTGCAAAGGGAATTATATCGCTATCGGAATTAGTATCCCGGACAAAGACGCTCAGCGACTGGACTGTGTTTGCCGCCCCATCGTAGATGGCGCCCCCATGGCAGTTGGCCTTCTTTATTCACGGACCGCCTCACTGCGAGCTCGGGAAAAACACTTCATCCGCTATTTGACAGAATGTCTCCGCAAACGCTACCCTCTCGATGGGCGGTGAGACTCGAACGAGCAGTACGCCATTGACGAACTGGACAAACAGGCTGGTGGCTGCTCCCTTCTCATAGTGCCTCCGGTCCTGTTCCCATTCTATACATCTTCCTTTTCCTTACTAGAAATCCAGAGGAAGAATTACCCTACAGCCACAAGCTGAGGCGCCTGGCTTAATTTATCTGGAATATCCGAAGAAATGAGCGAAGAGCAGCTTTCCCTTGCGGCCTACGAGGACAAGGTGAAGGGCGCGATTCCGGAGGCGGTATGCGTCCAGTTGCTAAAGCGGTATGAGGATGAGCGCACAGAGAAACTGGAACAGCGGATGAAGCTGTCCGCCCAGTTGGAAGCCTGTCATGAAGATGAAAAGGCCGCTGACGATTGGCTGGCCCTCATCCGGGATCGCTTTTATTGTAGCTGCATACATCATCCATTATGGGGTGCATTTGCAGGACGAGGTGGATCATACGCTATGATTATTATTCGGCTTGATCGGGTGCTGGCGGACAGAAAAATGCGGCTTAATGACTTGGCGGCCCAGGTCGGTATATCTAATGTCAATCTCTCTTACTTGAAAACGGGAAAAGTAAAAGCTGTTCGGTTCAGTACGTTAGACGCAATCTGCAAAGTTCTAAAGTGCCAGCCGGGGGATATTCTTGAATATATCGAAGATGAAGATTAAAAAATGTGACTTTGAGACATTTTGTCCCAAAGGTGAGGGGGATAAACAACAGTAACAGTAAAAGATTGTGCTATACTTGGTTTTCCAGTAAACAGATAAATTCCCAATTTAATAAGGAGTGTGATTGTATGAAAAAGAAGGTACTATTTGTTTTTGCAATAATCTTAATTGCTGTACTATGTGTATCTGTCTGGTTCTACGGATATTACAACCGGAAAAGTAACGACAATATTCCCTCAAAAGAATTGATGGTTTCCTATTGCCAAAACCAAGGTGTAGATTATGCAACAGAACAATTACAAGGTTACAAGTATACACAGTTAATAGAGGTATGGGGAGAACCAGATAGCAGCCTGTCGGGGATGTGGGGTGATATTTGGGAAACCAATAACACGTATAACCTCATTGTTTATTATGACCAAAACGGAGTTGTTGAGCACGTTCATGTCGCGGCCAGGAATGAAGATTAACAAATTCATATTTTTGTAAAATTGTTACCGTATCAAGGACAGCAGAAAATTTGCCTGCAGTCCTTTTCAAGACAA
>JAETSB010000002.1 GCA_021769865.1 Oscillospiraceae bacterium | reverse complement strand
ACGACATATTTCCTGACCGTCCACTACGGTGGGCTTGGTTTCCTATACGCTTTTCCTCTCTGCTCCATTCAACTTCTTCCGCATTTTTATTCTTGACAAATCCTTAGCCGGCTGCTCTTCCTCCGTGGTCGTGACGCTGACGGCCGGATACCCCGATCCGCCCTTGGCGTGGAAGGTCCCGCCGTCAATCGTCAGGCTGTGTACAGACTGAAACCCGGAATAATTCGACGAAACAGCGTCTACGGTCCCGCCGCTCACGGTAAGGCCGCCGTTGGCAATCAACCCAGGTCCATAGCCCGTGGCAGTTACATGGGAATCGCCCTCAATCGTCATTTCAGCCATAGAAAAGACACCTGGCCCCTCTGCCGCAGACGCTTCCACCGTACTGCCGGAAATTTGAATCAAGTCATCCGTGTAGACGGCGGGGTAGCCGCCTTCTGCCGTTGCTGTCAAGGTGCTGTCGGTTATGAAAATGCCGTACCCTGTATATAAAGCGTTGGATTCCAGGGAATAGACCGTGACCTCGCTGCCCGAAACGGCCACCTCGCCAGGGGTGTAAATTCCAGACCAATTCGCTCCGGCGGCTGCTGTTACAACGCTGTTGTTTTCTATTGAAATAGTCCCATCGTCCATATTCATTGTATAGAGTCCGCTGGAGGCCAAAGACTCGGCGGTTACCGTGCTGTTTGAAATCTGAATCTGATTCCCCGAAAAGACCGCTATGCTGGAGCTGTTCACCTCTACAGTGCTGTCCGATATCTCAATATTGCCGGGGGAGGATCGGATTCCATAGCAGTTTTCCGCACTGGTTAGATTGACCTCACTATCGGAAATCTGAACGCTCTTGCCGCCTATCACCGGGTTGGACCCCAATGTATATCTATTTGAGGCTGTAACAGAACTGCTAATTATGTTCACGTCCCCAAAAGTGGAGATTGCCTGGGCATTGCCCCTGAGAACCAAGTCTGAAATCCCCTCAATTTTGACGTCGCCGCTCATCAGGCCGGACGTGGCTGCGGCAATCGCGGCGGCGGGATATGCGGTCCCTGTGCCTGTAACATCAATCGTCAGGCTTCCACTGCCGGTGAGGGAGATTGAGCCCGTGTTCACCATAATACCGTTCCGCGCGTTGCTGCCTTGCTGGTCGTGTGTGGTAATGCTGTTCTCGCCGGAGAGGACGACATCCACGATTCCTTCCCCCACGCAGATGCTGTCCGTCAGTTGGGCGTTGTTCAGGTTTATGGTCCATTTGGGCTGTCCGCCGGATTCCTCATAGGAAACAGATACCGTTCCGTCTCCCAGCGGGTCGTCAAGGTCGCCGCTGGCTGTTAATTCCGTGCCGCCAATGGACACATAAAAGCTGCCGGGCAGGTCCGCCGCCCATGCCGTCCCCGGCAATAGCCCCAGGCACAGGGCCAGGGCAGTCAGCAGACCGAATATCCGTTTCCTCATGTCCCTTGTCCTCCTCGCGGGCGGCCAGAGGGGTATCGTCTTTCCCTTGGGAAAGACGGCAAGGGGTACCCCTTGCCCGCCGGCCGCGCAATTTGATTGGATCAGTATACCATCCCCCTCCTCCCAGCCGCAAGCAAAGCGGCCCGAATTGCGGTTTTGCGTCCTGAATCGTATGGCGGCGGCCTATATCCGGCGGAGCACCGGGGCGTAGTACGCGATGGAGGGCATAGTAAAGGAGCGGCGGCAGCGGCTTTTCAACCGCCGTTTTTTGTGGTAGAATATCCCATAGTATCCATCCGCGGGAACGGGGAACAGCGGCGGCTCCGCATCGGCGGCATCACACATTACGACCGCCGCTTCAGAGGAGGGAGGATGATCGAATGACGGATCTTGTGGACATCCTGGGCGGAATCAACTATGGACTGGTGTTCTTTTTCGGTACGGCCCTGAGCGTATCCATCGCCGGGGGCTGTAAAACCCGGCGGGATTGGGCCGTTCTCTTTGCACTGTGTCCCGTGTTCCTGGCGCTCCAGACCCTTTCCTGGCTGATGCTGGGATTGGACGTCACCAAGCAGCTCTACCCCCTGCTCATCCACCTTCCCCTGCTGCTGGTGCTGGTCTTCGGCCTGAAAAAACCGTTCAATATCTCGCTGGTCAGCATCTGCGCCGCCTATCTGTGCTGCCAGCTTCCCCGCTGCAGCGATATCACGGTCACCGCTGTCACCGGCTCGGCCCTGGCGGGGCAGATCGCGTATACCAGTCTTATTCTCCCCATCTTTCTCTTCTTGCTGCGGTATTTTGTGCCCTCCGCCCGGGACACCATGGTCCAGTCGCCGAGGTCCCTGTTCCTCTTCGGCGGCCTGCCCATCATCTACTATTTCTTCGACTACTCCACCGCCATTTACTCCGACCTGCTCTATTCCGGCAGCGCGGCAGTGGTGGAACTGCTACCCACCGCGGTGGGCCTGCTCTACATGGTCTACACCACCGCCTACCGCCAGCAGCTCCAGCGGCAGACCCAGGCGGAGCTGCTCAACTCCCTGATGGCCGGGCAGCTGAAGCAGGCCGGGACGGAGATCGCCTCCCTGCGCCAGGCCGACGCCCAGTCCGCCATCTACCGCCACGATATGCGCCATCATCTGGCTGTCATCAACGCCTTCCTCACGGACGGAAAACTCCAGCAGGCGGAGGAATATATCAAGCAGGTACAGGCGGATATTGAGACCATCACCCCAAAGCGCTTCTGCGCCAACGAGCTGGTCAATCTGCTGTGTTCCTCCTTCTCCACCAAGGCGGAGCGCATGGGCGTACGGCTGACGCTGGAGGCGTCCCTGCCCGGCGCACTGGGGATCTCCGATACGGAGCTGTGCGCCCTGCTCTCCAACGGCCTGGAAAACGCGCTGAACGCCGTCGGGGCACTGAAGGAGAACCGCCGGTGGGTGGAGGTTTCCTGCGGCATCCAGGCCGGCAAGCTGCTCATTGAGATCAAGAACCCCTATGCCGGGCAGATCTCCTTCCGGGACGGCCTGCCGGAAGCCACGCTGTCAAACCATGGCCACGGCTGCCGCAGCATCCAGGCCATCGTCAAGCGCAGCCGGGGGCTGTGCAGCTTTGCGGCGGAAAACGGGATCTTCTCGCTTCGCATCGTGCTGCCCATGAAAGAGACCGCTGAGGGATGAGGAGGTCGGCAGGATTCGGACAAGAGCCCGACCGTCCGCGGGCATCCGCTCCCCGGCGGATGCCGCAGAATAGCATTCGCCCCCCCACGTGTTTCAGGCGCTCGTTCCCAGCCGCCGCGTTATCCGCCGCTCTTTGCCTGATACGCCTCTCCCCAATTCCGCATGGCGTCCAGAATGGGGTTCAGGCTGCGCCCCAAATCGGTCAGTGTATATTCCACCCTGGGCGGCACCTCCGGGTAGACCGTCCGCACCAGAAGACCGCTGTCCTCCATCTGCCGGAGCTGGGCCGTCAGCACCTTTTGGCTTACATTGCCCACGGATCTCCGCAGTTCCCCAAACCGCTTTGTTCCCGGCATCAGATCACGCAGGATCAGCACCTTCCATTTGTCGCTGATGAGCGTCAGCGTCGTCTCCACCGGACAGGCCGGGAGCTCCTTTGCCGTAACCGCCATATGCGTTTCCTCCTATATTCAAGAGTTCCCTTTTGGGGTGTACAGCTTAATCTTATGGTACGGAGCCAGCCGATGTCAAGTCTCAAATCTTGATCCAAAAAAACTTTGGGATATCCTGCAACTACGCAATCGTTACCTTCCGGTAACTATGCCACAATATTGTGCGTACTTCACAGCGGTTTTAGGATCTGTTATGCTACAGACAACAAAGGGAATCCCCCGGCGTTTAAACCAATGATTGATGGAGGTACACATGATGAACAAGAAGGATTTTACCACCGTTCGGCTGGCCCAGGGCGAACTGCATATCTACGATTTCGGCGGTGTAAAGCTCCACGCCTACCAAACGGATGATCCGCTGGCAGACGAGGTATTTCTGGTGGAAAAAGCGGGGAAGTTCGTGGTCATTGAGTCCCCGTGCTTCACCGCCAGCGTGGCCGCTCTGAACGAGTATCTGGAGGGCCGTGAGGTGGCCGGCGTGCTGGTAGCCTATCACGGAGCCGGCGCCTCCTTCCTGCCGGACGCGCCCAAATACGCCACCGCTAACGCCGTGGAGTACAGCCGTCAGGGCGGAGGCAGGGCCCTGATCGACCAGTTTGCCGCCGCCTTTGGCAGCGCCTTTGACAGCTCTGTTCACACCATTACCCATACGCTCACCGAGGGAGAGACGGTCATCGGCGGCATCCGGTTTGTCATTCACCAGACAGCGGAAGCCTTTGACTTGGAAATTCCTGAGCTCAACGCGGTCTACACTCATATGCTGGGCCACGACTGCCACTCCATCGTGGCTGGGGCCGGCCATGCCGACGCTATGATCGCCCAGCTGCGGGGTTATATCCGGGCCGGCCGCGGCCTGATTCTCACCTCCCACTACACCCCGGAGGATCTGAAAGACGCGGAGACCAAGATCCGCTATCTGGAGGATCTGAAAACCATCGCCGCCTCCTGCGCGGACGGGGCATCCTTTAAAGCCGCCGTTCAGGAGCGGTATCCGGCATACAGCGGGGAAAACTACCTGGATATGACCTCCGGGTTTTTCTTCAGCTGATTCAGCACCGATTCTCCCCCAGGCTCAGCCCTGGAGGAGAATCGCCATTAGGAGGGAACGAAATGGATCGCTTGACCATCCTTCACCGTTTGAACGATATGCTGCTGGAGGAAATGCCGGAGTACCGGGAGCAGGCGGCGCAGTTTTCCGCGGAGGACGCCGCCCAGCGGCGTCTGCTCCGCAGTTTGATGAACGTCCGGCCGCCCATGCCGCTGGACCGGGCATTCCTGAAAGCTCAGGACGCGCTCCTGTCCCAGGAGCGGGAGTCCAAGGGCGTGGTGGAGGCGGACGGCCTGCCCGTCACTGCCGTAAACCCCAAAATCGCCCTCTGGCAGGGAGACATCACCCGCCTCCGGGCGGACGCCATCGTGGACGCGGACAACTCCTCGCTGCTTGGCTGCTTCCACCCCTGCCATGGCTGCATTGACAACGCCATCCATTCGGCGGCGGGGCTCCAGCTCCGGGACGAGTGCAGCGCGATCATGACCGCCCAGGGCCACGCGGAGCCCGCCGGGCAAGCCAAGCTGACCCGGGGCTACAATCTCCCGGCAGCGTATGTCCTCCACACGGTGGGGCCCATCGTGCAGGGGCGGGTCACCCGCCGGGACCGGGAGGAGCTGGCCTCCTGCTACCGCTCCTGCCTGGAGCTGGCGGCGGAGCAAGGTCTTACGAGCGTGGCGTTTTGCTGCATCTCCACCGGGGAATTCCACTTTCCCAATCAGCCGGCCGCGGAAATCGCCGTGAAAACCGTCACGGAATTTCTCCGGCAGCCAACATCCATTCAAAAGGTGATCTTCAATGTTTTCAAGGATCTTGACGCGGAAATCTACCGGGAACTGCTGGGAGGGTCCTGACCTTCTGCGGGAGGCCCTGGCGAGCGCGGACGCCGTGGTGATCGGCGGCGGAGCGGGCCTCTCCGCCTCGGCGGGTATGACCTATTCGGGAGAGCGGTTTGAGAAGCACTTCTCCGACTTCATCGAAACGTACGGCATCCGGGACATGTACTCCGGCGGCTTTTATCCCTTTCCCACGCCGGAGGAATACTGGGCCTGGTGGAGCCGCCAAATCATGGTGAACCGCTATGAGCGGGCCCCAAAGCCGGTTTATGACGACCTGCTGGAGCTGGTGGGAGATATGGACTATTTTGTATTGACTACAAATGTGGACCATCAATTCCAGCTGGCGGGCTTTGATAAACAGCGATTGTTCTACACTCAGGGGGACTATGGACTTTGGCAGTGCTCCGAGCCGTGCCATCAGGAGACCTATGATAATGAGGAGATCGTGCGCCGCATGGCGGTGGAGCAGCGGAACAGAAAGGTCCCATCGGAGCTGATCCCCCGCTGCCCCAAATGCGGCAGGCCCATGACGATGAATCTCCGGTGCGACAACACGTTCGTACAGGACGAGGGCTGGTATCAGGCGGCGGGCCGCTGTCAGGCGTTCCTGCGGCGGCACAAGAGAGGAAAGGTGGTGTACCTGGAGCTGGGCGTGGGCGCCAATACGCCGGTGATCATCAAGTATCCCTTCTGGAAGTACACGCTGGAGAACCCGGAGGCGGTCTATGTCTGCGTCAATTTGGGAGAGGCCGCCGCGCCTAAGGAGTTGGCAGGCCAAGCCGTCTGCATCGATGAAGACATCGGCGTCCTGCTGCGGAAGCTGCGGGGACGGAAACGCGTTCCATGAGCCGCCGCAAATGTCTGAATCGTTCCGCTGTCCCAATCACGGCTTAACCGTGAAAATGTGATTAACGGGAAAGAGAGAATTACGAGAGGAACCCCGGAGGGGTTCCTCTCGTTTTCGCCCCCGCCGGCAGGCGGGGCGCTTGGCTTTCTCAAAAATCCGTCCGGTCCGTCCGCTCAGGCGTGGTAGCAGCCCCCGCCGATGAACTCCCGCATGAGGGAGGTCTTGGGGATGTTGTCCGCCGGGATGGGCAGGAAGTAGTTCAGGAATTTCAGCAGCCGCTTGGCCTCGATATACTCCTCGCTGTCCCGGGGAACGCCGAAGAGCAGGGGCTGGACATAGGGCTTCAGCAGGGCCGTCTCGTAGATCAGGGCGGAGTTGAAAATCATGTCCGCGCTGTCCTGGAAGGGGAAGATGTTGTTCTCCTCCCCCCGCCGGACGGAGGGCCACATCTTGATGGTGGCCTGGGCGCTGTAGCCCCGGGTCCGGGCGTCCCGCTCGATGCGCCGGAGAAGCCGGGCGTCGGTGGTGGGGATGCGGTTGTGGTCGTCGATGTTCAGCGTGGTGAGGCAGCTGATATAGATCTTATACTTGCTCTCCTTGGGCAGGGAGCGGGTGAACTCGTCGTTGAGGCAGTGGATGCCCTCGATGACCAGCACGTCCCCCTCCTCCAGGCGCAGGAAGTTGCCGTTGTACTCCCGCTGGCCCTTCTTAAAGTTATAGGTGGGGATCTCCACGGTCTCGCCGTTCAGAAGGCGGACGCAGTCCTGGTTGAACTGCTCCACGTCCATGGCCCCCAGGCCCTCGAAGTCGTAATTGCCGTTTTCATCCCGGGGGGTCTTGTCCCGGTTGACAAAGTAATTGTCCGTGGCGATGGGATAGGGCCGCAGGCCGCAGGCCCGGAGCTGGGTGGACAGCCGGTGGGAGAAGGTCGTCTTGCCGGAGGAGGAGGGCCCGGCGATCATGACGAAGCGGACCTCCTTCCGGGAGGCGATCTCCGCGGCGATGTCGCCGATCTTCTTTTCCATCATGGCCTCGTGGGCCAGAATCAGCGGCGTGGCCTCGCCCTGGGAGATGATGGTGTTCAGCTCCGCCACGTTGGAGGCGTTCAGCGCCTCGGAGCGGAGGGTGGACTGGTAGAGCTCCCGGAAGACCTTGTGGGAGGGCTTGAAGTCCCCCAAATGGTTGGGGTCCTTCTGGGTGGGCAGGCGGAGAACGAAGCCGTTCTCAAAGAGCTCCAGGCCGAAGCACCGGATATAGCCGGTGTCCGGGGCCATGTAGCCGTAGAAGTAGTCCACGAAGCCGTCCAGGGAGTAGACGTTGACGTGGGAGTTGATGCGGAAGCTGAGGAGCTGGGCCTTGTGGACCAGCCGGGCCTGGCGGAACAGGTCGATGGCGTCGTCGGTGTTGAGGGCCCGCTTCTCAATGGGCAGCGCCTGGGCGGACAGCTCCCGCATGCGGGCCTCCACCTTTTCCAGCAGGGCCTGATCCAGGGTGAAGTTCCCCCGGGCCAGGATGAAAAGGGCGCTGCTGAGGGAGTACTCCACGGAAACGCGCTCCACGTTCTCCCGGCCCGCCACGTCGTAGAAGGCCTTCAGCATCAGGAAGACCGCGCTGCGCTCATAGGTCTGGATGCCGGGCTTGTCCTGGGCGGTGACCATTTTCAGCGAGCAGTCCCGGTCCAGGAGCTTGTGGAGCTCGCAGAGCTTCCCGTCCCGGTTGACCAGCAGGATGTCGCAGGGGAACCGGTCCTGAAAGTCCGCCGCGATGGCACGGAAGGGCGTGCCGTGGGGATAGGCGTACTCCGCGCCGTCCACGGTGACGGTATGCATTCTCTTCTCTTCCATAGTTTGGCCTCCTTTATATATAATGGTCCCGCCGGGAAGGCGGGCTGCCGGGCTCTCGGAGTGTCCTCTCTTCCTATATCATACGATATTTTTTGGAAAAATACAAGGCGGAGAAGCGCTTGGACTTTACTGTTCCCGCGGGTCCGGGTCCCCGTCCAGGGTGACGAAGTAATCGTAATAGGGCAGCAGGAAGGCGTATCCCTCCTTCAGCCGGTCCACCAGGCGGCGGGAGAACAGGTCCTCCGTCAGCTTCTCCTCGTGGCAGATGGTGAAGGACTTCGCCTGATACCAGGGCTCCAGCAGCGGCGAGGGGGCCGCGCCCTTGGGCCGCTTGTAGGCCTCCGTGATCAGGGCGAATTCCTCCTGCCTCTCCAGCGCCCGGGTCAGGGCCTCCATCGTCTTCGGGTCCCGGTCCAGCCGGGCCCGGAGCTTCGCCATGGTCAGGGCCTTGGGGAGGTAATACCCCATGCCGTAGGTCCAGCTCTCCGGCATCAGCTCAAACCAGAAGGTGGGCTTGGCCGTCCACTGCTCCGAGGGCTCCTCCACGGAGAACCAGAGGCTCTCCTTATAGGGGCCCCGGCCGTGGAGGCGGCGGGCGTCCCGGTAGATGCGGGTCACCTTGTTGATCAGGTCGTAGTCCGGGCGCTGGTCCCGGATGAACTCATAGATCTCCGCCCCCAGGTCCTGCATGGGGCGGTAAAAGTGGTTCAGGTAGATCTCCTTGTGGGCTTCAAACCAGGTCCGCTCGTTGTTAAAGCGGATGCCCCACATGAAGTCCACCGTCTCGTCGGTAAAACCGGTAAACATGCTCGTCCTCCTCAGTCTGCCCTGGCCGCCCGGTAGGGAATGCGGTAGGGCTCCGAGCCCCGCTCCTTCAGCTTCTGGCCCAGCCAGTCTTTCAGGGCCGCCAGCCCCTCCTCCGTCCAGGGGAAGGTCTCCGTCTCCACGTTCTTCGCCAGCTCAAAGCAGATGTTTTCATACACCCACGCCTGGAGCTGCCCGTCCCCCATCCAGCCGGTGCGCTGAAAGCGGTAGCGGAAGGTCCCCAGGCTCCCGGGGAACACCGACGCCCGGGTGAAAAAATCCAGGGTCAGGAAGTCAAAGGCGTTGTCCATGCCGTGTCTCCTTCTCTTGTCTCACATATGCTCCCGCAGGGCCTCCAGATTGGCCCGCATCAGGGACAGGTACGTGGCCCCCGCCTCCAGGTCTGCCTTGGACACGTTGTGGCAGGCGTGGAACTGGGCCGTCTCCACCCCGGCGGCCTCGGCGATGCTGTCCGCCACCAGGTGGTTGGAGAACTCGATATACCAGACGGTGGGAAGTCCCTCCTCCCGGACCTTCTCCGTCAAAAAGGCCACCGTGGCCGCCGAGGGCTCCGTCTGGGCCCCGCAGCCGGGGAAGGCGGCGTAGTAGTCCAGATCGTAAGCCTCGGCAAAGTAGAGCAGAGGGAACCGGTCGCCGAAAACGATGGTCCGGTCCGTCCGCCCGTCGAAGAAGGCGGCAAAATCCCGGTCCAGCGCCTCCAGCTCCAGAGCGTAGCCCCCGGCGTTGGCCCGGTAGGTCTCCCCGTTTCCCGGGTCCAGGGCGGCCAGCCGCTCCCCGACAGTCCGGGTGATGGCGGCGGCGTTCTCCGGGTCGGTCCAGACGTGCTCGTCCATGCCCACCACCTCCCCCAGGTGCTCGTGGTCCTCCTCGTGGTCGTGGTCGTGATCGTGGTCGTGACCCCCCTGCATCCCCTCCACGGTCTCCTCCTCCAGGAGATCCACGCAGTCGATCATCCGAAGGACCTCTCCCCGGGGCTCGATGGCGGAGAGGATGGTGTCCACCCAGGCGTCGGACTCGCCACCCAGGTAGAGGAAGAGGTCGCAGCGCTGGACCCGGAGGATATCCGCCGGGGTGGGCTCGTAGGAGTGGCTCTCCGCGCCGGGGGGCAGCAGCAGCATCACGTCCGCCAGATTCCCGGCGGCGGCCCGGGCGAAGTCATAGGCCGGGAAGACGGCGGCGACGATCTGCAGCCGGTCGGACTCCTCCGGCGGCAGGGCCGGGCCGCAGGCCGTCAGCAGCAGCAGGGCGCACAGGAGGGGAAATAGTCGTTTCATAGCGGTCCCCTTTTTCATCAGCAGTTTCTTCATGATACTACAAGGCCGGGAAAAATGCAAGGCGGCAGAAATTTATGTAAAGGACCCTTGACAAAGCAGGCGAGCTGTGGTAGGCTATAGGTAAAGGAACCTTTACATAGCGGGAGACGGCCGCTCTTCTATGGAAGGGGACCTTTTCACGAAAGGAGGCGGCTATGAAGAACCGCGTGGAAGAGCTGCGGAAGAGCCGGGGGCTGCGGCAGGAGGAGTTTGCCAAGGCCATCCGGGTCTCCCGGCAGACCGTCAGCTCCATTGAGACCGGGCGCTACAGCCCGTCCCTGGAGCTGGCCTTTACCATTTCCGATTTTTTCGGGCTCCCCATTGAGGAGATCTTTATTCACGAAAGGAGCGATGTTCTATGAAAAAAAGCGACCTTTGGACCGGAATCGGTATGATCGCCGTGGGCCTCGCCTGCCTGGCCGCCGTCTTTTTGAACACGCTGGTAAGCAGCCTGTTCGCCGGCCTGTTCGGAGCCTTCACCCTCCCCGGCATAGCGCAAGTCTATAAATACTGCAAATACACCAGCCCAAAGCATGCCGCCGAATACCGGGAGCGGCTGGAGCAGGAGCAGATCGACCTCCGGGACGAGCGGAAGGAGATGCTGCGGAACAAGTCCGGGCGCATTGCCTATATCCTGGGACTGCTGGTTCTGGCGGTCTCCATGACCGCCTTTTCCTTCCTGGGAAAGCTGGGAATCGTGGAGGAATCCGCCGCCCGCCTTCTGATCTTCTTCCTGGCCGGTTACCTGCTGTTTCAGCTCTTCGCCGGCATCCTCATCTACGGACTGCTGGACGCAAAATATTGATCTGCCGGACGCCGCCCCTTTCCGGGGCGGCGTCTACCGTTCTTTATTTACAAAAACTTAACGCCCCGGAAGAACAAAACAGTTGACAGGGCCGTTAGCCCTGACTATAATAAGTGACAGCTTGTCATAAAATGACAGGGTGTCATTTTTGCTGTGAGGGATTCATATGTGTACAGAGACCTTCCTCCGGCTGCCGGAGGAAAAGCGGCGCCGCTTTCTCGACGCCGCCTGGGAAGAGTTCACCCACGCCCGCTTTGTGGATGTGTCCATCAACCAGATCGTCCGCCGGGCGGGCATCCCCAGGGGGAGCTTTTACCAGTACTTCACCGATAAGGACGATCTCCTCCTCTACCTTCTGGAGGAGGTCCGCAACTACGTCAAGGAGGAGTACCGCCAGGTCCTGCGGGACAACGGCGGGGACATCTTCCAGGCCCAGCTGGACTGTTTCGACCGCTTCATCTCCAAGGCCCCGGCCCTGGACCCGACTCTGGTGCGCTGTGTGAAGTTCGTCCGGAACAACCAGGGCCTGGACCTGCAGAAGCTGCTCCCCACCCATCCGGGCCAGCGGCTGCTGGACGGCATTTGGGACCTGACGGACCTCTCCGGCCTCCGGGACCCGTCCCCGGAATACGCCAGGAACGTCTACTGTCTCCTAATGACCGCCCTGGGACGGACCTTCATGGACACCATGCTCCGTCCGGAGGACTGGAGAACCTACCGGGAAGACCTGGTGACGCAGCTGGAGATCATCAAGCACGGCAGCCTTCAAGATACATAGCCGCCCGTTAAATTTTCCTTGACCTTCCCCCTGGTGGAAGGTGTAAAACGAAGGCAAGGACCTGCCGGAGAAAGACCACATATATAAAGGAGGACCACATGAGGAAACAATGGATCGCGCTGCTGCTGGCGCTGGCGTTGGCGCTGACGCTGTGCGCCATACCCGCCCTGGCCCAGACGGGGCCGGAGCCGCCCCCCCAAGGGGAGGACGCCGTCCACGACGCGGACCCCGCCGGAGAAACCGGGAACCCCGCCGGGGAGGCGGAAGCCGCCGGAGACCCGGGAACCGCCGGAGTGGAGGCTCCCGACGCGCTGCCCCCCGCCGCCGACGACGCCGGAAACCCCATCGTGGTACGGCCCGACGGAACGCCGGAGACCACCGCCAAGGACAGCACCATGGACGACGAGCTGGTCTTCACCGGGGAGGGCGACTTCCGCTACCTGGCCTTTGAAGATCTGCGGGACCGGGTGCTGGAGGGAAGCCTGACGGCGAAGATGCTCCAGGAGTCCATCGCCTCCATCGACGCCATGGACTACACCGACATGTATCAGAGCCTGAACGCCCAGATGACCAGCCTGGAGGCCGCGCAGATGATGTACGCCCAGATCCCCGTGGCCAGCGAGATGGAGGGAGCCGTGCAGGGCTATATCATCTCCAACCTGGCCAGCTCCTACGCCAGCCTCAGCGCCACCGTATCGGACCTGGCCTCCGGCAAGCTCCAGAAGGACTCCGCCGCCGCCCGGAAGCAGCTGAAAAACGCCCAGGACCTCACCGTGGTGGGGGCGGAGTCCCTCTACTTCGCCATCCTGGAGCTGGAGCAGACCAAGGGCACCCTCCAGCGGAACCTGACCGCCCTGGACCGAAGTCTCGAGGAGATGGAGCTCCGCTATGAGCTGGGGCAGGTCTCCGCCCTGACCCTGGAGCAGGTGCGGAACGGCCGGGCCACCCTTCAGAGCAATCTCAGCACCCTGGAGATGAACCTCCGCCGGTGCAAGCTGCAAATGCAGTCCATGATCGGGGCCAGCCTCAACGGCTCCCTGACGCTGGGGCCCCTCCCGGCGCTGAGCCAGGGGCTGGTGGACTCCATGGACTACAAGCCGGACCTCAGCGAGGCCAAGGACCGCAGCTACGACCTCTTCGCCGCCAAGAAAAAGCTGGACGAAGCCGGAGACACCTACGACGACACCCGGGAGAGCTACGCCCAGAATACATACAACGTCCGCAGCGCCCGGCACACCTATGAGTCGGCGCTGTACGAGTACAAGATGGCGGAGCAGAGCTTCGAGATGAACTTCCGCAGCGCCTTCGACTCCGTGAAGGACTACCAGCAGGTATTGAACTCCGCCCAGACCTCCCTGGCCTTCCAGGAGAGCACCTACGCCTCTATGGAGCTGAAATACCGCCAGGGGACCATTTCCCACAACGCCCTCCTGGACGCGGAGGACCAGCTGTCGGAGGCCAAGGACGCCGTGGAGACCGCCCGGCGAAACCTGTTCACCGCCTACCGGACCTACTACTGGGCCGTCAACTACGGCGTGATGAGCTCCGGGCAGTCCGGGACGTAAAGACGAGCAACGACGATTTGGAGGAACTACATGACAACAAAAAGAATCCTGGCGGCGCTGCTTGCCGCCGTGCTGGCGCTGTCCCTGGCCGCCTGCGGCGGCGGGACGGAGGATACGCCGGAAGAAGAGTCCGTCAGCCCGGGCGTGGCCGTCCAAGTGCAGGAGATCGGGGCGGATACCATCTACACGGAGAACACCGTCTCCGGCCAGCTGCTGGCGGAGGACCAGTCCACCATCATGGTGGCCGTCAGCGCCAAGTGCACCGCCGTCTACGCCGAGGCGGGAGACGAGGTGAAGGCCGGCGACATGCTGTGCACCCTGGACCTGGGAAGCACCCTGGCCTCCCAGAACGCCGCCAGCATCAGCTACCGCTCCGCCGCCCAGAGCTACAGCGACCAGGCGGCGGTCTTTGAAAAACAGATCGCCCTGACGGAGAAGAACGTCCGGGACCTGAAGGAGCTCTATGAGATCGGCGCGGCCTCCCAGCTGGAGATCGACCAGGCGGAGCTGCAATTGCAGACCGCCATCGCCCAGCGGAACTCCACCCTCTCCCAGCTGGAGGCCAGCATGCAGAACGCCCTCAGCAACGTGGAGCAGCTGGACACCGTGCTGGAGAACGTGGACGCCCGGGGCAACGTCATCGCCCCCAGCAGCGGCACCCTGGTGACCATGAACGCCACCGAGGGGGGCTACATCTCCAACACCGCCCCCGTGGCCGTCATCGACGGCGCGGAGCAGATGAAGGCCGTGGTCCAGGTCTCCGAGGCATTGGTGCCGAAGCTCTCGGCGGGGGACACCGCCGACGTGTCCGTCAGCGCCGCGAATCAGAGCTTTGAGGCCACCATCCGCTCCGTGGAGCGGGCAGCCAACATGCAGACCCGGCTCTACACCGTCACGCTGTCCCTGCCCTCCGACACCGACGGGCTGCTGGCGGGCATGTTCGCCGACGTCACCTTCCACACCGACGTATCCGAGAACACCATCGTGGTGCCCACCGAGGCGGTGCTGACCCGGGGCGAGACCCAATACGTCTTCGTGGTGGAGAACGATACCGCCAAATACGTGGAGGTCTCCACCGGCCTCACCGGCAACGGCGTGACGGAGGTCCTCACCGGCCTTTCCGCCGGACAGCAGCTGGTCACCGTGGGCCAGGCCTACCTGAACGACGGCGACCCGGTCCGCATCGTCTCCGGCGGGGACGCCCCGGCGGAGACGGCGGAGGAAAACCCGGAATCCGGCGAAGCCGCCGCTCCTGAGGGCGGCCAGGGGGAATAAAAGAACATGAGTATTGCCAGAGCAAGCATCCAGCACAAGGTGGCGACCATCTTGGCCAGCATCCTGATCTGCGTCTTCGGCCTGATGTTCTCCACCCAGCTGCAAATGGCCCTGCTGCCGGACATGGAGATGCCCATGGCCGTGGTGGCCTGCTACTACACCGGGGCGAACCCCAGCGACATCGAGGAGCTGGTCACTCGGCCCCTGGAGGGGGCCATCATGTCCGTCCCCGGCGTGGATGAGATCTCCTCCTCCTCCTCCGACGGCGTAAGCCAGATCCAGATTACCTACGTGGAGGGCACGGATCTGGACATCGCCGCCACGAAGCTCCGGGAGCAGTTCGACATGGTGAGCCTCCCGGAGGACGCCATGGACCCGGTGATTATCAACATGAACCTCAGCGCCCTGATGCCCACGGCCATGATCGCCCTGGTGGGCGACGACCTGAGCCAGCTCCAGACCCTGGCGGAGGACCTGGTGGTCCCCGCCCTGGAGCGGATCAACGGCGTGGCCCAGGTGACGGTGAACGGCGGCGTCAGCCAGCAGATTGCCGTGGAGCTGGACCCCACCCGGGCGGCGGGCTACGGCCTGAGCGCCTCCTACGTGTCCCAGTTCCTGGCGGGGCAGAACCTCATCTACCCCGGCGGCAGCCTGGAAAACGGCTCCAAAAAGCTGACCGTCTCCACCGACGCCAAGTTCCAGACGGTGGACGACGTGCGGAACATGATCCTCTCCCTCCCCACCGGCGGCGCGGTGCGCCTGGGCGAGGTGGCCAACGTCACCCTGGAGGACAAGGACATGGACGCCATGGCCAAGTCCGGGGAGTCCGCCTGCGTGGTGCTTCAGGTCTCCAAGCAGTCCGCCGCCAACGAGGTCTACGTCTCCGAGCAGGTGGTGAAGCGGCTGGACAGCCTCCAGGCGGATAACCCCAGCCTCCATTGGTCTGCGCCGTACCTGGCCAGCGACTACATCAACCAGACGGTGGACGCCGCCTATCAGAACATCCTCCAGGGCGTGCTGCTGGCGGCCGTCGTGGTGCTGCTGTTCCTCCGCCGGGGCGGGGCCACCCTGACCATCGCGGTCTCCATGCCCATCTGCATCCTGACGGTGTTCGTGCTGATGCGGGCCTTCAACCTGACGCTGAACATGATGTCCTTAGGCGGCATCGCCATGGGCGTGGGCATGATCGTGGACAACTCCATCGTGGTCCTGGAGAACATCTACCGCTTCTCCGCCGAGGGCCACAGCCGGACGGACGCCTGCATCGAGGGCACGAAGGAGGTCACCTCCTCCGTCCTGGCCTCCACCCTCACCACCGAGGCGGTCTTCGTCCCCCTGGCCCTCACCGGGGGCATGGCGGGGATGATGTTCAAGGACTTCTGCCTCACCATCGCCTCACTGATCTTCGCCTCCCTGGTCATCTCGTTGACCCTGGTGCCCCTCCTCTGCTACTTCACCCTGGACGAGGAGAAGGTCCGCCGCCGCCAGGAAAAGCTGGCGGGGAAGCAGCCCGGGCCCCTGAAAAAGCTGACGGGGAAGATCAGCGCCTTTTACCTGAAAACTCTGAACTTCTTTGTCCACCACCTGTTCCTGGGCATGGCGGCCTCCTTCGCCCTGGTGGTACTCTTCGGCGTCACCCTGGTGAACACCAAGATGGTCCTGGTCCCCGATATGGACCAGGGCATGGTGAATCTCAGCATCAGCATGCCCATCGGGTCCCAGCTGAACGAGACCTCCGTCATCGCCGACCGGGTGTCCGCCATCACGGAGGAGACGGTCCCGGAGATCGAGGAGATGTTCTACATCGCCTCCAACGAGTCCGTCACCATGATGCTGGACATCGGCTCCAAGTCCCAGCGGGACCGGAGCAGCAACGAGATCGCCGTGGCCCTCCGGGCGGCGGTGCGGGACGTGGCGGGCTGTGAGATCACCGTCTCCGCCTCCGACGCCAGCGCCATGATGGGCGGCGGCGGGGACATCGCCGTCAACATCGAGGGCGACGACTACGACACTCTGGAATTCCTGGCCAACGACCTGATCTCCCAGATTGAGGCCCTGCCCGACGCGGTGAACGTGAAGAGCTCCCTCTCCGACGAGGTGCCCCAGGTGAAGGTCACCGTCAACCGGGAGGCCGCCGCCCAGTACGGCCTCACCGCCGCGGCCATCGGCCAGGCGGTCCGGTCGGAGCTCACCGGCTCCACCGCCACCAAGGTCACCATCAACAGCCGGGAGCTGGACGTGGTGGTCCGGGGCGGCGGCGCGGCGGCCAAGAGCCTGGACGCCCTGAAATCCATGGGCGTGCCCTCCGCCATGGGCGGCACCGTGCCCCTGGGCTCCGTGGCGAACGTCACCATCGAGCAGGCCCCCCAGACCATCGTCCGGTCCAACCAGACCCGGCAGGTCACCATCTCCGGCGACTCCGTCAGCGGCGACACCGCCGCCCTGACCGCCGCCATCTGGGAGATTTTGAACGGCTACACCTTCCCCCAGGGCTACTCCGTGGAGACCGACGGCTCCTATGAGACCATGATGGAGAGCTTCGGCGACCTGCTGATCGCCCTGGCGGCGGCGCTGCTGCTGGTGTACTTCGTCCTGGCGGTGCAGTTCGAGAGCTTCCTCATGCCCGTCATGGTCATGCTGATCCTCCCCGTGGCCTTTACCGGGTCGCTGTTCGGCCTCCCCGTCACGGGACGGGACCTCTCCATGCTGTCCCTGGTCTCCATCATCATGCTGGCGGGCACGGTGGTCAACTCCTCCATCATTCTGGTGGAGTACATCAAGATCCGCCGGGCCCGGGGCGAGGACCGGGAGACCGCCATCCTCCACGCCTGTCCCTTGCGGGTGCGGCCCATCCTGATGACCACCCTGACCACCATCCTGGCCATGGTGCCCATGGCCATGGGGATCGGGGAAACCAACGAGATGATGAGCGACATGGGCATCACCATGATCGCGGGCATGGTGATCTCCACCGTCGTGACGCTGGTGTTCACGCCGGTCTACTACTCCGTCATCGACAACCTGAGCCATGTGTTCCGCAGGAAGGACAAGAAGCCTCCCAAGAAACCCCGGAAGCCCCTCTTCGGGCGCAAGGGCAAGGACGAACGCCTTCCCGAAGCCGCCCTCGAGGTCCCGGCTCCTGAGCCGGAGGCCGTCCCGGCGGAGACCACCTGATTCCATGAAAAAAGCGGGCCGTCCAAACGGACGGCCCGCGTATTTTTTGTTCAATTGGTACTCTGTTCGCCGTCTTCCAGGCCCAGAAGCGCCCGGCCATGCTGCCCCAGGTGGGGCAGGAGCGTCTCGTAAGTCAGGTGGAACACTTGGGGGCCGGCGGCATAGGCGGCCAGCTCATAGGGGGAAAAGCCCACCGTCATGCCCGACTCGTCAAAGTTGACGGCGTAGCTGGACCAGTCCGCCAGGATGTCTTCGTAGTCCTCCCAATAGGCGTCCTTCGGCGTCATGCCCGCCTCCGCGGCGGTCTCCCGGACCTGCTTCACCAGGGCCAGATGGACGTAGTCCCGGAAATCCCCGCCCTCGTCCAGGATCTCCGGCTCGAAGAACTCCCCGGCGTTCAAGTCGAAATTCCAGCTCATGAGGATGCTGTTGGGGTGGGCCCCGCCGGTGTAGGTATAGTAAACGCCGGAGATGCTGATGAGGGTTTCCGTCTGGTAAACCGTACAGCTCAGGTCGTCGGTGTAGGCCACCGGCTCCAATCCCGACTCGTTCCGAAAGGCCCGGTCCTCTTTGGCGGTCTCCGCCAGGGTCCCGGGGTTGGTCTTCCACTGGGCAAAGCGGCCGTTGAAGGTCTCCGCCGCCGCCAGGGCCCGCTCCTGTTCCGCCGAGGCGGCGGTCTCCAAAACGCTTCCGTCTTCCAGCCGCGCCGTCAGCACCGGCAGCTCATAGGCGCACTCCGCCAGCACCGCGCCGTCCTCGTCCCGGACGGTCTCCTCGTAGGCTTCCAGCTCCACCGAAAACGTGATCGCCTCGGCAGGCGGGTCCGGCAGGGCGTTTTTCACATTTGTCAGCGTCTCCCCGGCGCAGCCCACCAGGGCGCTCAGCACCAGCAGCAGGGCGATCATGGTACTCATAGGGGTTCCTCCTTTGTTCAGCCCTCCCCCTCCGTGCGAATCACCGGTCCCGTCCGCCACTCGTCGGGGACGGCGGCGGGCTTGGGGCAGGCCAGGGCGTAGAGGCGGTCCGCCCGGGCCTCCAGGCCGAAGAGGCTCTGCGCCTCGGGTCCCAGGCGGCGGACGGCGGCGGGCTTGGTCAAAACCGGCAGGGCGGCGGTCCTCCGCATCCCGGCCAGCAAGGCCGTCCCCCGTCTGTTGGCCGCCAGGACCCGCAGGTAGGCGGGTTTTTCCGGCGGCGCGGGGGGCAGTCCCAGATAGGCCCGGAACACCGTCCGGCGGAGCCGGGCCAGGGGGTAGCGTTTGGTTTTCACGGTCTCCAGCAGTTCCATCACTGACGCGGCGGAACGGCCCGCCCGGGCAAAGCGGCGATAAAGGCCCTCGTTTCCCGGGTCTAGGGCGGCCCAGTCCGCCTCCTCCAGGAAGCGGAGCCGGGCCAGGATTGCCCGTTCGCAGTTCCAAATTCCGGAGGGAGCCCGGCCTGCGGCTTCTTCCTCCCGGTACGCCGCCGCCATGGCGGGGGCCATAAGGCCCAGCGTGGACTCCCCCTCCCCCCGGCGGATCAGCGTCCGGATGGCGGAGGCGGAGACGAAGCCGCCTTCCGCGGTCTCGCTGTCGTGTCCCGCCCCCCGGCGGGGCACAGCCACGGGTTGAATACCGCTGCCCCGCAGGGCCTTGCAGTACTCCACGCCCAAGGTGTCGTTGGGCCGGGACAGCGCTGCCGCATCCTCTTCCGCCACCAGGTCTCTCAGGGCCCGCTGGCGGGCGGCGGGAAAGCTGTCCCCGCATTTCAGCTCCTCTCGGAGTTTTCCAGGGAAGTCCTCCGCGCGCAGGGCCTCCGCGCAGCGGACCAGGGGCGCGGCGTCTCCGCCCTCGCTGCCGAAGACCAGATGGGTGACGGCCCCGGTGGCCTTCAAGGTCTCCACCGCCCCGGCGGCGAAGCCCTCCGCCGAGGAAAGGGCCCAGGGGACCGGCAGCTCCAGCACCAGGTCCGCCCCGCTCCGGACGGCGGCGGCGGCCCGGGCACACTTCCCCACAATGGCGAAGTCCCCCCGCTGGACATAGTTCCCGCTCATGACGCAGATGATCCCCGTATCCGGCCCCAGGAGGCGGCGCGCCTCCGCCATCAGGTGGACGTGGCCCATATGAAGGGGATCGTACTCTGTAATGATACCAGCGGCGGCCATGAAATTCCCCCTTGAAATGGTGACAAAAAAGTGACAGTTTGGTAAAAAAGCGGTTGTAACTCCCGAAAAGTCTGGTATAATGGAGTTGGACAGCGGGGAAAACCGGGCCCTTCGCCCCTCCCTGCCGCTCTATATTATATGAAATTCGGGGCCGGCGCAAGTCCCCGCCCCAAAAGAAGAGGAGACGGTCATCATGAACATTCTGGTCATCAACGCGGGCAGCTCTTCCCTGAAGTATCAGCTTCTGGACCCGGCGAGCGGCGTTCTGCTGGCCAAGGGCCTGTGCGAGCGCATCGGCATCGACGGCAAATTCACCTACAAGGCCGAGGGGAAGAAGACCCTGGACGCCATCGACGTCCCCATGCCCACCCACTCCGAGGCCATCCAGGCCGTGCTGGACGCCCTGGCGGACAAGGACAACGGCGTGATTTCCTCCATGAGCGAGATCGGGGCCGTGGGACACCGGGTGGTCCACGGCGGCGAGGCGTTCAACAAATCCGTCCTTATCGACGACGCCGTGCTCAAGGCCATCGAGGACTGCATCCCCCTGGCCCCCCTCCACAACCCCGCCAACCTCACGGGCATCCGGGCCTGCCAGAAGGTCATGCCCGGCGTGCCCATGGTGGCCGTGTTCGACACCGCCTTCCACCAGACCATGCCCGCCAAGGCCTATATGTACGCCCTGCCCTACGCCTGGTATGAGGAGGACAAGGTCCGGCGCTACGGCTTCCACGGTACCAGCCACAAGTACGTGGCGGGCCGCGCCGCCGCCATGCTGGGCAAAAAGCCCGAGGAGCTCAAGCTGATCTCCTGCCACCTGGGCAACGGCTCCTCCATCACCGCGGTGGACGGCGGCAAGAGCGTGGACACCTCCATGGGCTTTACCCCCCTGGCGGGCGTGCCCATGGGCACCCGGTCCGGCGACCTGGACGCGGGCATCCTCCAGTACGAGATGAACAAGCGGGGAATGGGCATCGACGACATGCTGAACGCCCTGAACAAGAAGTCCGGCGTGGAGGGCCTCAGCTGCGTCTCCTCCGACTTCCGGGACCTGGAGGCCGCCGCCGCCAAGGGCGACGCCAAGGCCGCCCTGGCCCAGGAGAAGTTCGCCTATGAGGTCCGCAAGTACGTGGGCGCGTATGCCGCCGCCATGGGCGGAGTGGACGCGGTCATCTTCACCGCCGGCGTGGGCGAGAACGACAAGGCCGTCCGCGCCATGGTCTGCCAGGGCCTGGAGTACATGGGCGTAAAGCTGGACGCCGCCGCCAATGACGTCCGGGGCAAGGAGGCCGTCCTCTCCGCCGCGGACTCCAAGGTGAAGGTGCTGCTGATTCCCACCAACGAGGAACTCATGATCGCCATGGACACGGCGGAGATTGTAAGCAAATAAATTACTCGGAACAGGGGGACCGCCATGAAGATCCGGGACGCGAAGCAGACGTACGCCGCCCACCGGCACGAGATTTGGGAGAAGCGGGAGGCCGTGGACAAGGTCTTGAAGGAGCAGGAGCAGCACCCCCTGACGTCCTCCGCCTTCGACCGGCTGGAGCTCTCCAGGGAGCTTTCTCTGCTGGACGCGCAGTATGACGCGGTGGACAAGGCCCTGATGGGCATCACCGCCATGGAGACCAAGGTCTTCGGGGACGAGTGCAGCCGCCGCCAGGCCGAGACCCAGGCCAAGATGGCGGAGGAACAGGGCAAGATCATGGAGGTCTACCGCCGCGTCGCCTCCGGGGCCAAGGTCCCGGCCAAGGACCTGCAGAAGCTGATGGATTACGATATGAAGCTCTACATCGCCGCAAGGCAATCGGCAATGCTGGCCCGGCAGAACGAGAAAGAGTACGACTCCCTGTGGGAGGACGAGGAGAAGCCCCGGGAGCAGAAGACCTGCGAGGAGGTAGCCGCGGAGACGGAAATCTCCGTGCCTCATCCCTCCGCCGTCTCAGCTTCCGTGGAAGCGCCCGCCGAGGCGCCTGTTGAAGAAACCCTGTAAACGCCGTCAGGCGGCTGTCCCGAACCGGGGACAGCCGCCTGATTTTCTACAGCACATTCCGCAGGGAGAACTCCTCCATCTCCGCCAGCAGCCGAAGCTGATCCCGGAGGTCCGCCAGCTCCGCCCGGAGCTCGCTGTCCTCCTCCCGCTCGGCAAAGGCCAGGGCGCGGTGATACATGGCCTCCGCGTCGTCCACCGCATCGTGGCCCGTGACGCAGTGAAGATACGTCTGGCGGCCCGTCCAGTCGGCGTAGCCCGCCCGGAGGGCGGCGGCGGCGCCCTCCCAGTCCTCCAGGCGGACCAGCCGGTCCGCCTCCTCCATCTGGGCCCTCCAGCGTTCGGTATGGGCCGCCATGGCGGCGCTGTTCCAGAGGCAGAAGGCCAAAATGACCGCCAGCAGGGCGGCGGGGAGCAGCAGGCCCTTCTTCATGTCCGGCCCTCCTTTTTCACGCAGGTCACTCGACCCGCCTCGTCCACCGTCAGCAAAAACGCCTCCCGGCAGGATACCAGGCCCTCCTTTTGGAGGGCCTTCCGGAGCCAGATCTCATCCAATCCCCGGGCCTCCAGATTCCGCCGGAGGAGCCGCCCGTCGTTCACCAGCACCACCGGAAGGGCCGCGTCCTCCCGCGCCTCCACGCCCAGCTCCTCCGCCGTGGGAGGCTGGTTCCGGGCCCAGGGGAAGACGGAGAGGCGGCCGGAGTTTTCCAGCACGGCGTATTTGACCTCCTCCACGCCGGTGATCCCCTGGCCCCGGAGCTCCTCCAGGAGCTCGTCCAGGGTGTAGCGGTTCTTCCGCATGGCCTCCTGCTGGAGCACCCCCTCCCGGATGAGGACGGAGGGCGTGCCGCAGGCCAGGCGGCGAAACCGGAGGCTGCTCAGGGACAGCTGGCTCAGCAGCATGGACAGGGCCAGAAGGGTCAGAATGGGAATGACCCCCGCCAGCAGGGGGATGCCGAAGTCCTGCATGGGCACAGTGGCCAGATCCGAGATCATCATGGTCAGCACCAGCTCGCCGGGCTCCAGCTCGCCGATCTGCCGCTTGCCCATGAGGCGGAGGCCGATCATAATGAGAAAATAGAGGATGACGGTGCGGGCAAAGGCGGTCATCATAGGCGCTTCCTCCTGCGGGAATGATTTCTATACCAGTATCCGCTGTTTGCGGGGCGGATATTCCCGGGCCTTTTTCAAAAATGTGCAATGGCCTGAAACCTTTTCGGGCTCTGAAACGTTGTATAGGCAGAAGGACAAAAGGAGGCGGCGCTATGCTTCCCGGCTTTGCACTCCGGCTGGAGCGGGACGAGGACCAAGAGCGTTTCACCCGGCTGTACGATCAAAACCAGCGGCGGCTCCACCGGCTGGCCGCCCGTCTCCTGGGCCCCGGCCCTAAAGCTGAGGACGCGGTGCATGATACCTTTGTCAAACTCATTCAACACTACGGCCAGCTCCGCTCCCGTTCCGACGGGCATCTGGAACGGTGGCTGATGGCAGTGGTAAAGAACACGGCCCTGGACATGCTCCGGAGGGAGGGCCGGGAGACGGCGCTGGAGGCCCAGGCCTGGGAGCCCGCCGTCCCGCCGGACCTGGGGGAGTTCGAGGCCCTGGTGGCCCTGATCCGGGACCTGCCGGAGGACTACCGCCGGGTACTGGAGCTGAAATTTCTGGCGGAGTGGAGCCTGGCGGACATCGCGGAGGAACTGGACCTGACGGAGGGCGCGGTGAAAAGCCGCGTCTTCCGGGGCCGGAAGCTGCTGATTGACGCGCTGAGAAGGGAGGGGTACCTGGATGGACGGTCCTGTATTTGACGCCATGCTGAAAACCGCCCTGGAGGAGGCCCTCCGGCGGGATATGGAGGAGGCCCCGGACACTCCCACACCCTCCTGGCGGCAGCGGAAGCGGATGCGCCGCCTTTTGGCGGGGCCTTATTCCGGTGCAGAAGAGGTCCTGGAGCCGGAGACGGCGCGGAAGCCCCGGAATCTTGCCCGCTGGCTGTCGGTGATCATCATCGCCGCCCTGCTCACCGGCGCGGCGGCGGCGGGCCTGGCTCTGGGGGGCGGGGAGTATTTCCGGCGGACCTTTTCGGAAAGCCGCTGGGCCGAAGACTACGGGGCCGCGGCGGATACGGATCAGCTGCTGGAGATGGGCATGGAAATGGATACCGCCCAGGCGGAGGCCGACGGCCTTCGCGTCGAGATTCTGGACGCGGTCTTCGACGGGCAGATTGCCCTGTTCGCCCTCCGCGCAACCGTGCTGGACCAGGACCTGCTGGACCGGCTCCAGGAGGAGGAGGGCAGGCTGGCCCTGGGACAGGCCTGGGTCTTCTCGGAGGAGGGGGATTTTTTTCGGGACTTCAGCTTTTCCTTCTTAGAGGAGGACGGCGCGGAGGAGGGGCAATACCTGGCGGAATGTTCCGTCCTGGACGAGACCCTGAGCTCCGCCGGGCTCTGCCGCGTTCAGATCAACGACCTGGTTCTCTTCCCCCCGGGAGGGGGGCGGGGGGAGGTCCTGCGGAAGGGCCCGTGGACCCTGTCCGCCGCCCTGCGGCCCACGGAGGCCCTGCGCCTTGATCTGGGGCGGGCCTGCCGGGTGGACGGGGAGGACTGGGTGCTGGACAGCCTGACCCTCACGCCGCTGGCCCTGCGCCTGACCGTGCACCAGCCGGAAGAGCCGTCCCCGGAGACGGAGAACTGGATTCTCAGCGAGTATCTGACCTTCCACATGAAAGACGGGAGCACCGTCACCCCCTCCCGCTATTCCAGAGTCACGCACAACGACGACGGGACGCTCCAGGTGGACATTCGCTTTCCGATGCCGCTGGACCTGGCCCAGGTGGAGTATCTTCACCTCCTCGGGGAAGACATCGATCTGGAGGAATGACAGACAGGCCCCGCCGTATTCGACGCGGCAACTGTCAATCAGGCCGTTTTCATCGCGCTGCACAGTTCCCCAGTCGTCCTCTTCGGCCTGCTTTTTGCAAAAATCCAGGGGAAACCAATTGACGGCTCTTCCCCTATATGTTAAAATGAAAACAATGTGTCAATGGCAGGACACGGGCTCTAACATCACGACGAGACACAATTGGGAAAGAAGGAAGCATATGTACAAGATCGTCAGAAAAGAGGCTCTGCGCCCCACCGTCACCCTGTATGAGATCGAGGCCCCGCTGATCGCCAAGAAGGCCCAGCCCGGCCAGTTCATCATCCTGCGGGTGGACGAGAAGGGCGAGCGCATCCCCATCACCATCAACGCCTATGACCCGGAAAAAGGCACCGTTACCATCATCGTCCAGACCGTGGGCGCCACCACGGAAAAACTCTCCCACCTGAACGAGGGCGACTGCCTCCAGGACTTCGTGGGCCCCCTGGGCAAGGCCACGGAAACCGAGGGCAAGAAGAAGGTCTGCGTGGTCGGCGGCGGCGTGGGCTGCGCCATCGCCTATCCTGTGCTGAAAAAATTCCACGACGACGGGGCCGAGGTCCACGCCGTGGTGGGCTTCCGTACGGAGGACCTGGTGATTTTGGAGGACGAGTTTAAGAAAGCCTCCGACAAACTCATTGTCTGCACGGACGACGGGAGCTATGGCCGCAAGGGCCTGGTCACCGACGCGCTGAAGGAGCTCATCGACGCGGGCAACCAGTACGACGAGGTGTTCGCCATCGGTCCCATGATCATGATGAAGTTCGTCTCCAAGACCACGGAGCCCTACGGCATCCCCACCACCGTCTCCATGAGTCCTATTATGATCGACGGAACCGGCATGTGCGGCGGCTGCCGCCTGAGCGTGGGCGGGGAGATGAAGTTCGCCTGCGTGGACGGCCCGGACTTCGACGGGCACAAGGTGGACTGGGACCTGGCCGTGAAGCGGAACCAGATGTATATGGAATTCGAGAAGCACAAGCACGAGGAGACCTGCAACCTGTTCAAGAAGGAGGCCGAATAACATGGCCAATATGTCGTTACAGAAAAACCCCATGCCCTCTCAGGACCCCAACGTCCGGAATAAAAATTTCCAGGAGGTGGCCCTGGGCTACACCGAGGAGCAGGCTCTGGACGAGGCCCAGCGCTGCCTGAACTGCAAGAACAAGCCCTGCATGCAGGGCTGCCCCGTCATGGTACATATTCCCGAGTTCATCGCCAAGGTGGCTGCCGGGGAGTTTGAGGAGGCCTATCAGATTATCTCCCACACCTCCGCCCTCCCCGCCGTCTGCGGCCGGGTGTGCCCCCAGGAGAGCCAGTGCGAGAAGTACTGCGTCCGGGGCAAGAAGGGCGATCCCGTGGGCATCGGCCGTCTGGAGCGCTTCGTGGCCGACTGGCACAACGCCCACTGCGCCGGGGCTCCGGAGAAGCCCGCCTCCAACGGCCACCGGGTGGCGGTGGTGGGCTCCGGCCCCGCGGGCCTGACCTGCGCCGGCGACCTGGCCCGGAAGGGGTATGAGGTCACCGTGTTCGAGGCGCTGCACCTGGCGGGCGGCGTGCTGGTGTACGGCATCCCCGAGTTCCGTCTGCCCAAGGCCATCGTCCAGAAGGAAGTGGACGGGCTCAAGGCCATGGGCGTGACCATCGCCACGGACACCGTGGTGGGCCGGACCATCTCCATCGACGAGCTGATGGAGGAGCAGGGCTTCGAGGCCGTGTTCATCGGTTCCGGCGCGGGCCTGCCCATGTTCATGAACATCCCCGGCGTGAATTACCGGGGCGTGTACTCCGCCAACGAGTTCCTGACCCGCATCAATTTGATGAAGGCCTACCTGCCCGACTCCGACACCCCCATCCAGCACCCCAAGACCGTGGCGGTGGTCGGCGGCGGCAACGTGGCCATGGACGCGGCCCGCTGCGCCAAGCGCCTGGGGGCCGAGGTGTACATCGTCTACCGCCGGGGCATGGAGGAGCTGCCCGCCCGGAAGGAAGAGGTGGAGCACGCCGAGGAGGAGGGCGTCATCTTCAAGACCCTCTGCAACCCGGTGGAGATCTTCGCCGACGAGAAGGACGACGTGAACAAGATTCGCTGCATCGAGATGGAGCTGGGCGAGCCGGACGCCTCCGGACGCCGGCGGCCCATTGAGAAACCGGGCAGCGAGTTTGACATTGACGTGGACTGCGTCATCATGGCTCTGGGCACCAGCCCCAACCCGCTGATCAAGTCCACCACCAAGGGCCTGGAGATCAACAAGAAGGGCGGCATCGTGGTCAACGAGGAGGGCCTGACGAGCCGGGAGAAGGTCTACGCCGGCGGCGACGCGGTGACCGGCGCGGCGACCGTCATCCTGGCCATGGGCGCGGGCAAAACCGCCGCCAAGGCCATCGACGAGGCTTTGAGCAAGTAATATGAGAAGAAACGTCACGGGCATAGCCGCTCTGGCGTTGGCGCTGTGCCTCCTGCTCGCCGCCTGCGGCGGGCAGGGGGCCTTGCCGTCTGACGCCGCCGCGTCCCGAGAGACGGAAGCCCCGGTCCGGACCGCGGAGACCGTCCCGCCCGCCGAATCCCTCCCCGCGCCGCCGGAGAAGGTCTCCGGCGAAGAGGAACCCCCGGAAGGGGAGCCCCCGGCCCCTGGCGGAGAGAAAGCCTCCGCCGCTCCAACAAGGCCGGAGGACGGAACGCTGGCCGAAGACATCGCCCCCGCGCTGGAGGGACTGGAGGAGACGGACTGGCAGATCGTCAGCATTGACCTGGAGTCCTTCGGCCTTACGGCGAAATCCGATGATGAACGGTTCATGTATATCATGGAGTACGCGGACACGGTTCCGCTGGACCAGCTCATCGTCTTCGACCTGTGGGGCGACGCGCTGACGGAGGGGTCCAGCGAGGAGCTGCGCAGCCGCTTCCTGGAAGCGCCGGACACGGTGCTGGCCTATCTGGTGCTGATGGGGGACCAACGGGTGGACTATTGGGACCAGCCGCTGGCGGCGGACGTGGTCTGCAGGAGCATCGCCACCGCCGACGCCGCCTGGCACGGCGGCTCGGAGGAATTTGCCCAAACCCTGGCGGCCTGCCAGGAGCGCTATCCCGCAGGCCGGATCGCGGAGCTCCTGGACGTGATGGAACGGGAGCACACCGCGTCCATGGAGCGGAACCACGGACAGAGCCAATGAACAGCGCCCCGGGGAAAATCTCTCTCCGGGGCGCTGTCCTGCGTATTCTCTTCCGAATCCTCTAATGTCCCTCCCGCTTCTCCCGCCGTTTCTCCTGGCGGAGGGCGAATTTCCGGGTCTCCTCCGCCTCCCGCTCGGCGCGGGACCGGCGGGGCGGATTGCAGCTAGATGCTAGCTGGTCCAATGCACCCCCCATTCTCTCTTTTGCGAAAAGAGAGAATGCGCCGTGCACGGTGGAAGAGAGAAAACGGGGGCGCGGCATGGTACGGACTTCCTGATACGCAAGTCTTCAGTCCGCGGTGTGGTGCGGGCGGGAGTTTTGGAGGTTGACGCAAGGCTTGTCCGCCTCTCCTCGCTGCCGCTAACCTGGCGCTGGCGGAGCTGAGCCGCGGCCGGGGCGGTCCCCGCTGCATGAGTACGCCTCTCTGGCGGGACGACCCCTAAGAGAAGGAACCCAGCGGCCCAAAGGGCCATTACTTCTTTTTCTCTTTTGGACCGTGCACGGCCCGTTTTCTCTTTTTCTTCTGGAAGAAAAAGAGAAAATGGGGGGTGCAATGAACCAGCCATCGCTGGTCACCCATCCGCCCCGCCCGCAAGGGCGAGTACAATCCCCCTCCCCGCCGGGGGAACTTCTTTCAACTCTGTAAGATTTGAGAAAGAATCTGGACAGATTCCTATGGTAAAGTATCCCCAGTAAAAGCCCCAGGCTTTCCAACACTTTACCTTGGAGGTATCAAAGATATGACCATTTTGGAAACCAAAGTCCTGCGCAAAACCTACGGCTCCGGCGAAACGGAAGTCCGAGCCCTGGACGGCGTTGATCTCAAGGTCGAAAAAGGCGAATTCGCCGCCGTGGTCGGCACCTCCGGCTCCGGCAAGTCCACGCTCCTCCATATGCTGGGCGGCCTGGACCGGCCCACCTCCGGCTCCGTCACCGTGGACGGAAAGGACATCTTCTCGTTGAAAGACGAGGCCCTCACCATCTTCCGCCGCCGGAAAGTCGGCTTCGTCTTCCAGAACTACAACCTGGTCCCCGTCCTCAGCGTCTACGAGAACCTTGTCCTCCCGATTCAATTGGACGGCCAGAGGCCCGACGCCGCCTACGTGGACCAGATCATCGAGACCCTGGGCCTGGAGAAGAAGCTCCGGAACCTCCCCAACAACCTCTCCGGCGGCCAGCAGCAGCGGGTGGCCATCGCCCGGGCCCTGGCGGCCAAGCCCGCCATCATTCTGGCCGACGAGCCTACCGGCAACCTGGACTCCCGAACCAGCCAGGACGTTATGTCCCTCCTGAAAATCACCAGCGAGAAGTTCGCCCAGACCATCGTCATGATCACCCACAACGAGGAAATCGCCCAAATGGCGGACCGCATCATCCGCATCGAGGACGGGAAGATCCGCTCCTCCCGGAACCTTAAGGAGGAGGCGTGACCATGATCCGAGTCGCCAACCGGGGCTGTGTCCGCCGTCTGGGCTTCCGCTCCATGAAAGCCGCCCAGACCCGGAACATCGTGGCCGTCCTGGCCATCGCCCTGACCACCGTGCTGTTCACCTCCCTCTTCACCATCGCCTCCTCCATCAACTACTCCTTCCAGCAGGAGAACTTCCGCCAGGCGGGGGGCGACTTCCACGCCACTGTCAAGAGGATCACCTGGGAGCAGGTGGAGGAGCTGCGGACGGACCCCCTTATCAAAGAGGACTTCGCCCGGCTGTTTGTGGGGATGCCCAGCGAGGCCCCCTTCAACAAGTCCCACGTGGAGGTCTCCTATATGGAGCCCGCCGCCGCGCCCCACTACTTCTGTGAGCCTGTGGAGGGTGCCCTCCCCCGGGAGGGCACCGATGAGGCCGCAACCGATACCCACGTTCTGGCGCTCCTGGGCGTCAAGCCGGAGGTCGGCGCGAAATTCACCGTGACCTTCAACCTGGACGACGGCACAAGCCGCCCCATCCCCGTCACCCGGACCTTTACCCTCTCCGGCTGGTGGGAGTACGACAGCGCCGTGGTAGCGAACAACATTCTCCTGCCCCGGTCCGCCGCCGAGGAGCTCTGCGCCCTGGGCAGCGGGGACCCCTACTCCATGACCGGAGTATGGAACCTGGACGTGATGTTCAAGAACGCCATGAGCATCGAGGAGGACATCAATCAGGTCCTTCAGAACCATGGCTACCAGGGAGAGGACCCCCAGGGGGAGAACTACCTGGATACCGGCGTCAACTGGGGCTACTCCGGCGCCCAGCTCTCCAACAGTTTTGACCCCACGACAGCCATTGCCATCGCGGCTTTGCTGCTGCTGATTATCTTCACCGGCTATCTCATTATCTACAACGTCTTCCAGATTTCCGTCACCAACGACATTCGGTTCTACGGGTTGCTGAAGACCATCGGCACCACCGGAAAACAGCTCAAACGCATCGTCCGCCAGCAGGCGCTGATGCTCAGCCTCATCGGTATCCCCATCGGCCTTCTCCTGGGCTTTGTCATTGGCAACAAGCTGACCCCGGTCATCATGTCCCAGATGAGCTACAAAAACGCCTTCGTCTCCTTCAATCCCTGGATTTTCATCGGGGCGGCGCTGTTCGCCCTGCTGACGGTGTTCCTCTCCTGCGCCCGCCCCGGAAGGATGGCGGCCAAGGTCTCCCCGGTGGAGGCCGTGCGCTACACCGAGGGCGGGTCCCCCGGAAAGCCCGGAAAGCGGGAGAAGACCCGCAGGGCCCAGGGCGGCGCGTCCCTGCCCCAAATGGCTTGGGCCAACCTGGGCCGCAGCCGGGGCAAGACCGTGGTGACGGTGATCTCCCTGACCCTGGCGGTGGTGCTGGCTACCCTTACCTATACGTTCTCCATGGGCTTTGACATGAACAAATACCTGACCCACAAGGCGGATGTGGATTTCATCCTGGGCAGCGCTGCCTACTTTCGGTCCACCAGCGGCGGCGGCTTCCGGTCCACCGACGAGGAGGTTTCGAAGAGCGTCATCTCCGATGTGAACGCCCGGGACGGAATCGAAGAGAGCGGCCGGGTCTACGGCGGCGTCTCCGCCATCAGGCAGTTCGTCACCGAGGACTGGCTCCGGCAGAGCTATGGAGCGTATAACCGCTCGGAGATCGTGGACCAGGTGATCGAGAGCACGCCCCGGCTGCCCGGCGGGCTTCTGGAAACCGGCGTGCAGATGTACGGCATGGAGGACTTCCCCCTGTCCCTGCTGGACGTGCTGGAGGGAGACCTGGCCCCCCTGTCGGACCCCAGTCAGAAGGCCATTGCCGCCGTGTTCCTGACCAACGACTACAACGAAATCAAATGGGGCAGCAACTGGGCCAAGCTGGGAGATACCGTGACGCTTCGCTATGTCTCTAAGACGGAGTATTTTTACCGGGACACCGGGGAGATTACGGAGGACGTGGACGCCGCCATTGAGAGCGGCCGTCCCTGGGGGGAACGGGCCGTGGAATATGAGGACGTGGAGTATACCGTCTGCGCCCTGGTGCACATCCCCAACTCTCTCTCCTACCGCTACCGGGTTCTGGGCTACGACGAGTTCATCCTGGGGGCGGAGCGGTTCAGGCAGGACACCGGGACGGACAGCGTCATGACCTATGTCTTCAACACCACCGACGAGGCGGAGCCGGACATGGAGTCCTTCCTGGGGTCGTACACGGAGAGCGTCCAGCCCCTCTACGACTACGAGAGCCGGGCCAGCTACGTCGCCGAGTTCGAGGGCTTCCGGGGCATGTTCCTGACCATGGGCGGAGCCCTGAGTCTCATCATTGGCTTGGTGGGCGTGCTGAACTTCGTCAACGCGGTCCTCACGGGCATCCTCACCCGGAAGAGGGAACTGGCGGTGCTCCAGTCCGTGGGCATGACGGGGAAACAGCTCAAGACCATGCTGGTGTACGAGGGCCTGTATTACACGGTCCTGGCCCTGCTGGTGTCCCTGGTGATGACGGTGTGCCTGGGGCCCCTGGTGGGGGGCGCCGTGGGGGACATTTTCTGGTTCTTCACCTACCGCCTGACGGTGGTCCCCATCCTGGTAATCCTGCCCGTCTTCCTGGTTCTGGGGGCGCTGGTGCCCCTGTGGACCTACCGGTCCGTTGCCAGGCGGACCATCGTGGAACGCCTGCGGGAGGCGGAAGGATAAAAGAGATTCTTTCAAAAGAAATCAGCGCGGCGAAAAATTTTCGCCGCGCTGATATTTTACAAGCCATTCGACGGAAAAGCTGGTATAATGAGCTCGTTGGAAGGAGGGGAGCGCGTGAAAAACGAACCCGGAACGGCGGTGTACGACCAGGAGCTGCATCTGGAGGCGTACCGGTTCCGCCGCTCCTTCCCCAAGCACTTCCATGAGTATTACGTGATCGGCTATATTGAGGACGGCCAGGGCGCGCTGATCTGCAAGGATGTGGAATACGCCCTGAAAACGGGGGATATCGTCATCTACAACCCCGGCGACGCCCACTCCTGCGCCGAGAGCGGCGCGGCTTTGGACTACCGGGGACTCCATATCCCGAAGGAGACCATGCTGGACCTGACCGAAGAGCTGACAGGCCAAAGGGCCCTGCCGGTTTTCTCCCGGAACGTGGTTTACGACCCGGAGGCCGCCTGGGACTTCCGGGCCCTCCACCAGCAGATCATGAGCGGCTCCCGGGAGTTCGACCGGGAGGAGCGTCTGCTGCTCCTGTTGTCCCGGCTGCTGCGGCTCTGCGGCCAGCCCTTCGAAGCTCCTCCCGCCGCCGGGAGGGAGGCGGTGGAGCGGGCCTGCGCCTTTATGGAGGGACACTATGGGGACCGGATCACCCTGGAGCGCATCGCCGGGGAGGCGGGACTGAGCAAGTCGGCGCTGCTGCGGGCCTTCGCCCGGGAAAAGGGAGTCACGCCTTACAATTATCTGGAGAACCTGCGGGTCGGCGCGGCAAAAAAGCTGCTGGAGCGGGGCGTCCCGCCCGCCGAGGCAGCCCTGCGGACCGGCTTTTCCGACCAGAGCCACTTTACCAACTACTTCAGCCGGTTTATCGGCTTGTCCCCGGGGGCGTACCGGGAAATCTTTTCAGAGAGGGAGAGGATATCCGATGAAAAATGATCAGGCGAGGGGCCACGCCGCCGCCCTGTTCACCATCGTCGTCTGGGGGACCACCTTTATTTCCACCAAGGTCTTGCTGCGGGGCTTCCAGCCGGTGGAGATTCTGTTCATCCGCTTTACCATGGGCCTGCTGGCCCTGTGCCTGGCCTGTCCCCGGCGAATGCGGGGCGTGACAAGACAGCAGGAGCTCGTCTTCGCCGGGGCGGGCCTCACCGGCGTGTGCCTGTACTACTTATTGGAGAACGTCGCCCTGACCTACACCCTGGCCTCCAACGTGGGAGTCATCCTGTCGGTCATTCCCTTCTTCACGGCGGTGCTGTCCCACCTGTTTTTGAAGGAGGAGCGGCCCGGCGGCGGCTTCTATCTGGGCTTTGTGGTGGCCATGGCGGGGATCTCCCTCATCAGCTTCAGCGGCTCCCAGCTGGAGCTGAACCCCATCGGGGACCTGCTGTCCCTGCTGGCGGCGATCGCCTGGGCCTGCTACGTGATCCTGACCCGGAAGATCAGCGCCTGGGGCTGGGACACCATCATGACCACCCGGCGGACCTTCTGCTGGGGAATTTTGTGGATGGTCCCGGCGCTGTTTTTCTTCGACTGCCGCCTGGGGCTGGAGCGGTTCGCCAATCCCGTGTACCTGGGAAATCTGATCTTTCTGGGCTTCGGCGCGTCGGCGGTGTGCTTCGTCACCTGGAACCTGGCGGTGAAGCTGCTGGGGCCGGTGAAGACCAGCGTCTACACCTACCTGGCCCCCGTCATCACCGTGGCGGCCTCCGTGCTGATCCTCCACGAGCCCATCACCCCCCTGGCGGCCCTGGGGACCGTGCTGACGCTGGCGGGACTGCTGCTGTCCCAGGGGAAGAGCCTTTTGAAAAGGGAGGCGGCGGAATGAGGCCGGAGAAATGCGTGGTGGTCCTGGACGGAGAATTGCCGCTGGGCCTCCTGGCCAACACGGCGGCGATTCTGGGCGTCACCTTGGGAAAGGAGCTGCCGAAGGTGGTGGGCCCCGGCGTGCGGGACCGGAGCGGCCGGGAGCACCTGGGGATCATCGAGTTTCCCGTCCCGGTGCTGCGAAGCACGCCGGAGGGCATCCGGGCTCTCCGGGAACGGCTCTATGAGCCGGGCTTTCAGGAGCTGACGGCGGTGGATTTTTCGGACGTGGCCCAGAGCTGCAAAACCTATGATGAGTTTATGGAGCGCATGGGGGAGGTCCCGGAGGGGGACCTCCGGTATTTCGGCCTGGCCGTCTGCGGGGCCAGGAAACAAGTCGACCGGCTGACGGGCAGTCTGCCACTCCTCCGGTAGAAAACGCGCGGCGGCCCCGGATTTCCGGGGCCGCCGCGTTTTATGAATGCCTCAGCCGTTCTTTTTCCGGGCGGAGGTCCGGCCCTCCGGCCGGATCTCCCCGGCGGCCAGCAGAGCCCGTTTTGTCAGGGCCGGGCCCACCAGCTCATAGACCAGGACGGAGAAGAGCACCACGCTCCGCACCACCGCGCCGTCCGCCAGGGCCTGGGCGGTGATGGCCATGCCCAGGGCCACGCCGGCCTGGGGCAGCAGGGTGACGCCCAGGTATTTCTGGATCTTCTCGTCGCAGCCGGTGAGGGCGCAGCTGCCGTAGGCCCCCGCGTATTTGCCCAGGGAGCGGACGAGGATATAGATGACGCCGATGAGGAGCACGGAGGGATTCCGAAGCACCGACAGGTCCAGCTCCGCGCCGGAGAGGACGAAGAACAGCACGAACAGCGGCGCCGTCCAGCCGTCCACCCGGGCCATCAGCTCCTCGGAAAAGTCGCAGATGTTGCAGAACAACGTCCCGGTCATCATGCACACCAGCAGCAGGGAAAAGCCGCAGCGGACGCCGCCCACCTCAAATTCCTTCATGGACAGCCCCACCGTCAGCAGGACGAAGCCGATGGAGATGGACAGGCGCTTGCTCCGGGAGTGAAAGAACTGCTCCACCCAGTAGAGGGCCAGCCCCGCCGCCGCGCCCAGCAGCAGGGACAACACGATCTCCACCACGGGCTCCACCAGCACCGTCACCACGCTGACGGACCCGCTCTCCAGGGCCACGGCCACACCGAAGGAGGCGGAGAAGAGGACCAGGCCCACCGCGTCGTCAATGGCCACCACCATCAGGAGGAGCCGAGTCATGGGGCCGTCGGCCTTGTACTGGCGGACCACCATCAGCGTGGCGGCGGGGGCCGTGGCGGCGGCGATGGAGCCCAGGGTGATGGCGGAGGAGATGGAGATGATCTCCGGGCGGACCAGGTGCAAAAGGATCAGCGCCAGGTCCACCAGGACGGTGGCGGCCGCCGCCTGGAGAATGCCCACCACAATGGCCTGGCGGCCCATGGTTTTCAGCTGGCTGACCCGGAACTCGTTGCCGATGGTGAAGGCGATGAAGCCCAGGGCCACCTGGGAGAGAATGTTCAGGCGTTCCACCGCCTCCATGGAGGAAAAGCCCAGGCCCTCCACGCCCAGCGCCCCCAGGCAGAAGGGGCCCAGCAGCAGTCCCGTTACCAGATAGGCGGTGACGGCGGGCAGCTTCAGCCGCTTGGCTACCCGGGAGAGCAGCAGTCCCCCGATCAGGGCGGCGGAAAGGCAGATGAGAATTTCCATATTGCGTTACCTCGGTTTCTGTTTTATGATGATGAAGTAAGATAACACCGCCGCCGGGAATCGTCAAGAAACAGAGACCACAAAAATTCACACAAAAAATCCAAAATTTTAGCGGTTCTATCAAGGGAAAACGTTTGTTATTCCGCATACTGTGAAGATAGAAACAGGAGGTATTTATGAAGCTCGCCATCAAAACCTGCACCCTGGACATGCCCTATGAGGACATGCTGGATTTTTGCGTCGCCCAGGGGATCTCCAGCCTGGAAATCGGCACGGGAAACTGGTCCTCCGCGCCCCATGTCGACCTGGACGCGATGCTCTTCTCGGAAACCGCCCGGACCCGCTGGCGAGACGCGCAGCGGCGGCGAGGGCTGGAGCTCTGCGCCCTGAACTGCTCCGGGAATCCTCTGGCCTATGAGCGGGACATGGAGGTGACGGAGAAGACCTTCCGCCTGGCCTCCCTGCTGGGGGTGAAGAAAATCGTCATGATGAGCGGCCTCCCCGCCGGGTGTCCCGGGGACCGGACGCCGGTGTGGATCACCACCTCCTGGCCGCCGGAGACTCAGGACATCCTGGACTACCAGTGGAACGAGGCGGCGATTCCCGCCTGGCGGGAGATTGTCCGCAAGGCCGGAGAGTGCGGCGTGGAGCAAATCGCCCTGGAGAATCACGGGATGCAGCTGGTGTACAACCCGGAGACGCTGCTGCGTCTCCGGGAGGCCGTGGGACCCATGGTGGGCATGAACCTGGACCCCTCCCACCTGTTCTGGATGGGCGGGGACCCCATTGAGGCCGCCCGGGTCCTGGGAGAGGCGGGGGCCCTGTACCACATCCACGGCAAGGACTCCCGCCGGGAGCGGGGTCTCTGGGGCCCCAACGGGATGCTGGATACCAAGCCCATCGACGCCTTCCGGCGGCGGAGCTGGAACTACGTGGCGGTAGGCGCGGGCCACGGTGTTCAGTGGTGGCAGGAGTTCTTCTCCGCCGCCCGCATGGCTGGGTACGACGATGTGGTCTCCCTGGAGATGGAGGACCTGACCCTGCCCATGCTGGAGGGCCACCTGGCCTCCCTCCGGACGCTGAAGGAGGCGCTGGTGCTTTGAAGGCGGCCTGATTTTGAGACGGGGCGCATAGCCTGAAACCATCACGATGTCAGGAGGAGATGCACCATGAGCAATGTTTATACATCGGTTGAGCAGCTGATTGGAAGAACCCCGCTGCTGGAGCTGACCCGGTTGGAGCGGGAGGAGGGGCTGGAGGCCCGCGTCCTGGCGAAGCTGGAGTACATGAATCCCGCCGGCTCCGTCAAGGACCGGGCGGCCAAGGCCATGCTGGACGACGCGGAGGCCCGGGGCCTCTTGAGGCCCGGTTCCGTCATCATCGAACCTACCTCCGGGAATACCGGCATCGGCCTGGCCTCCGTGGCCGCCGTCCGGGGCTACCGGGTGGTGATTGTCATGCCGGAGACCATGAGTGAGGAGCGCCGCCGCCTGATGCGGGGCTACGGCGCGGAGCTGGTCCTCACGGAGGGGGAAAAGGGCATGGCGGGAGCCATCGAAAAGGCCCGGGCGCTGGCGGCGGAAACTCCGGGCAGCTTTGTTCCCGGTCAGTTTGAAAACCCCGCCAATCCCGCCGCCCACCGGGCCGGAACGGGCCCGGAGATCTGGGCGGACACGGACGGGGAGGTGGACGTGTTCGTGGCGGGCGTGGGTACCGGCGGTACCCTCACCGGCGTGGGGGAGTATTTGAAGAGCCGGAACCCCGGCATCAAGGTCGTGGCGGTAGAGCCCGCTTCCTCCCCGGTGCTGAGCGGGGGCAGGGCCGGGAGCCACGGGCTCCAGGGCATCGGCGCGGGCTTTGTCCCGGAGGCGCTGAATACCGCAATCTATGACGAGGTCATTCCCGTGGAGGATAAAGACGCCTTTGCCATGGTCCGGCGGCTGGGGCGGACGGAGGGCATCCTGGCGGGCATCTCCTCCGGCGCGGCGGTGTGGGCCGCCGTTCAGGCGGCAAAGCGCCCAGAGAACCGGGGAAAGACGATTGTGACCCTGCTGCCCGATGGCGGGGACCGCTATCTCTCCACGCCATTGTTCGCGGATTGAAGCAGGAAAAGGGACGGCTTGCAGCCGTCCCTTTTATCTGTATGGAATCCTGTGTCATTTGGGCAGGCGCTGGTAAATCTCCATCTCCCGGCGGAGCCGGTCCGCCAGCTCCGGGGAGAAGCTCCCCGGCAGGGCCCGCCACCGCCAGTTCCCCCCCAGGGTGGAGGGAGTGTTCATCCGTCCCTCGCTGCCCAGGCCCAGCAGATCCTGGAACTGCATCACCGCCAGGTCCGCCACGGAGGCCCAGGCGGAGCGCATCATGCCCCAGTGGTAGCCCTCCTCCTCGTTGAGGCGGAAGTAGGCCTTCGCCAGGGCCGCGTCCTCCACCGGGGCGGAGGCCATCCAGCCCCGGATGGTGTCGTTGTCGTGGGTGCCGGCGTAGGCCACGCAGTGAGGCGTGTAGCAGTGGGGGAGGTAGCCCCCGCCGGTGTCCCGGCTGTCGAAGGCAAACTCCAGCACCTTCATGCCGGGGTAGCCCGTCTCCGCCAGGAGCCGGCGGACGGAGGGGGTGAGGAAGCCCAGATCCTCGGCGATGATGTCCCGGGGGCCCAGGGCCGCCTCCACGGCCCGGAAGAAGCCGATGCCGGGGCCGGGGCGCCAATGGCCGTTCCGGGCGGTATCGTCCCCGGCGGGAATGGCGTAGTACTCGTCAAAGCCCCGGAAGTGGTCGATCCGCAGGGTGTCGTAAAGCCGGAACTGGGCGGCGATGCGGCGAATCCACCACTGGTAGCCGTCGGCCCGCATAGCGTCCCAGTCGAAGAGGGGGTTGCCCCACAGCTGGCCGTCGGCGGCGAAGCCGTCCGGCGGACAGCCCGCCACCTCCGTGGGCCGCCCGTCGGGGTCCAGCTGGAACTGCTCCGGGCTGGCCCAGACGTCGGCGCTGTCGATGGAGACGTAAATGGGCAGGTCCCCGATGATGGATACGCCCCGGCCGTTGGCGTAGGCCTTCAACTCCCGCCACTGGGAGAAGAACAGAAGCTGGATTCGCTTCCAGAACTCGATTTCACCGGAGAGCCGTTCCCGGGCCTCCGCCAGGGCCTCCGGCCTCCGCAGGCGCTCCCCCTCGGGCCACTCCAGCCAGGGGCGGCCCTGGTGGGACTGCTTCAAGGCCATGAAGAGGGCGTAGTCCTCCAGCCAGTCCGTGAGGTCCCCGCACTCCTGGGAGAGCTGGGATAAATCCTCCGGCCTCAGGCGGGCGCAGGCCGCCCGCAGGACGGAGAAGCGATGGTTATAGAGGGCCAGGTAGTCCACCGCCTTGGGGTCGTTTCCCCACGGCAGGTCCTGGTATTCCTCCGGCCTCAAGAGCCCCTGCTCCGCCAGGAGGTCCAGGTCGATGAAGTAGGGATTGCCCGCGAAGGAGGAGAAGGATTGATAGGGGGAGTCCCCGTAGCTGGTGGGCCCCACCGGCAGGATCTGCCAGCAGGACTGCCCGCCCCGGACCAGGAAGTCCACAAGCTCCCGGGCGGCGGCTCCCAGCGTTCCGATTCCATAGGGGGAGGGCAGGGAGGAAATGGGCATTAGAATCCCGGCTTTTCTCACGTTGGGTTCCCCTTTCTTGTAGAGTCAAAGGCGGTCACACGTCCTCTTCCAGCTTGGCGACGCTCTCGCCGGGAATGAGCTGGAAGGGGACTACCTCGTGGACGGGGCAGTTTTTCCGCTCAATGTTGCGCAGCAGCACGTCCACGCCCCGCTCCGCCAGCCGCTGGGTGTCCTGGCGGACGGTGGAGAGCCGGGGAACGGAGTAGCTGGCCATGGGAATGCCGTCGTAGCCCACCACGGAGATGTCCTCCGGCACCCGTTTGCCCCGGTCCCGCAGGGCCCGGACGGCCCCGATGGCCATGACGTCGCTCATGGCGAAGATGGCCGTCAGGTCCGGGCGGCGGTCCAGCAGCCGCTCCGTGGCGGCGTAGGCGTCAGCCATGGAGTAGCGGCAGGGTTCGCACTGGCGCTCCGGGTCGAAGGGCAGGCCCAGGCGCTGAAAGGCCCGTCGGCAGCCCTCCAGACGGCGGTAGCTGATTTGGGAGCAGGACCAGTTGCCGCCCAACAGGCAGATGCGGCGGTGGCCCTGGCCCGCCAGGAATTCGATGACCTGGGCGGCGGCCTCGCCGTCGTCGGTGGTCAGGGAGGAGAGATTGTCGAAGTGCAGGTCCTTGGCCGTGTTGGTCAGCAGCACGCAGGGGACGGTGATGGGCTGGAACCGGGCCCGGAAGAGCTCCAGGTCCCCGCCCAGGAAGAAGATCCCCAGGGGCTTGCGCTCCCGGCAGAGCTGGAGGGCGTAGCTCACCTCGTCGGCGTCCTCGTCCAGGTAGTAGACTACGGCATCCCGGCCGCTGTCCCGGAGGAGGGCCTGGAGCCGCTCCACCAGGTCGGCAAAGAGCATGTTCTGGGTGCCCTTCACCAGAATGGTGATGCCGGTTCCGGCCTGCTGCTTCAGGTGCTTGGCGTTGTTGTTGGGCTGGAAGCCCTGGGCTTCCACCACCTCCAGGACCTTCCGCCGTGTCTCATCGCTGACGTCGGGGTGGTCGTTGAGCACCCGGGACACGGTGGCCACGCCGTACCCGGACAGCCGGGCGATGTCCTTAATCGTCATCCCTTCACCGCTCCGGCGGCCACTCCCTTGATGATATACTTCTGGCAGCTCAGGTAGAACACCACGATGGGGATGATGGCCATGACCAAGGAGGCCATGATGGCACCCATGTCCACCCGGCCGTAGGAGCCCTGCATCCGCTGGATGGTGATGGGGATGGTGCTGAACCGGTTCAGGTCCAACGTCAGGTAGGGGAGCAGGAAGTCGTTCCAGATCCACATGGTCTCCAGGATGCCCACGGAGATATAGGTGGGCTTCATGATGGGCAGCACCACGGAGAAGAAGGTCCGCAGGGGGGAGCAGCCGTCGATCATGGCGGCCTCCTCGATCTCGATGGGAATGGACTTGACGAAGCCGCAGAACATGAACACCGCCAGCCCCGCGCCGAAGCCCAAATAAATGATGATCAGGCCCCAGGGCGTGCCCAGCCGCAGCCGGTCCGTCACCAGGGAGAGGGTGAACATCACCATCTGGAAGGGCACCACCATGGAGAAGACGCACAGAAGATAGAGGATCTTGGTGGCGGTGCTCTTCACCCGGGTGATGTACCAGGCGAACATGGAGGTGCAGATCAGAATGACCACCACAGAGCCCACGGTCATCACCACGGTCCAGAGGACGGACTCCAGGAAGTTGTAGTTCTCCATGGCGCCCACGAAGTTCTCCAGAGCCACCCAGGTCTTCTCCGAGGGGAGCTTGAAGGGCTCCAGGTTGATGAACGCCTTTTTCTTGAAGGAGTTGATGAGGACAATGAACAGCGGGGCCACATAGAAAATGGAGATCACGGTAAACAGGATGGTGGCGAACCAGCCGCCTCTCGCTTTGCGTTTCATTACTGCTGCACCTCCTTGGAGCGGGTCATGTTCAGCTGGATGAGGCCCAGGGTTACCACCAGGACGAAGAAGACCACGGCCTTGGCCTGGCCCACGCCCTGGTAGCCCACCCGGCCGTAGAACGTGTTGAAGATGTTCAGCGCCAGCATTTCCGTCTGCTTCATGGGCTCGCCGGCGGTGAGGGACAGGTTCTGGTCGAAGAGCTTGAAGCCGTTGGTCAGCGTCAGGAAGGTGCAGATGGTAATGGAGGGCATCATGTTGGGGATGGTGACGTTCCACAGCCTCTGCCAGCCGTTGGCCCCGTCAATCTCCGCCGCCTCGTTGAGGTCGCCGGGGATGGACTGGAGGCCCGCGATGTAGATGATCATCATGTAGCCGATCTGCTGCCAGCAGATGACCACCACCAGGCCCCAGAAGCCGTACTTGGCGGAGATCTTCAGAGCCAGGTCGTACCGGGAGAGAATCCCGTTGAAAATAAGCTGCCAGACGTAGCCCAGGACGATGCCGCCGATGAGGTTCGGCATGAAGAAGACGGTGCGGAAGAGGTTCGTGCCCCGGATCTCCCGGGTCAGTACCAGGGCCACGGCGAAAGCAATGACATTGATGAGCACCAGCGTGGTCACGGTGAACAGGGCGGTGAACCAGAAGGCGTGGGCGAAGTCCCCATCCTGGAAGGCCCGGACGAAGTTGCCCAGGCCGATGAACTTCGCGTCGGTAACGGTGCGGAAGTCGCAGAGGGACAGGTAGATGCCCATGAGGAAGGGCACGATGAAGCCGATGAGGAAGGCCAGGAACGTGGGGCCCAGGAAGACGGGGAAATAGCGCTTGATGGATTTTTCCATGGCTGGCGGAGCCTCCTTCACAAGTTATGGCACATTGGACCGGCGGGACAAGGGCCGTGCTGTCAGGGACACGGCGCGCCTCCCGCCGGTCCAAGGCGGGAACGGAAAAACCGGGGCGGGCGGAGGTGTCCGTCCGCCCCGGCTATAGCGTTGTTAACCCACAAGGGTCGGATTGGCTTTCTCAGCGGCCCAGTTGTCCACGAAAGCGGCCCGCACGGTCTCCCAATTGGCGTCGGTCTGGTCGGCGGCATAGGCGGTCAGGGCGGAGCCCAGGACGTTCTTCCACTCCTCGGAGGGCATGGTGGGGAAGCACCACTTGATGCTGGTGGTCCCGTTGGCCACATACTCGTTGGCGATGTTCACCAGGGTGTTGGTGGATTCCAGATTGCCCTTGAAGGGGATGACGAAGCCCATGTGGTCGGCGGAGCACATGTACTCCAGGCCGGTGTCGGAGGTGACGCACCAGTACATGAAGTCCAGGGTGGCCTGGATGTCCTCGGGCTTGGCGTTCTTGTTCACGCACCAGAAGTTCTCAGTGCCGGTGCACAGGCCCTGTTTGGCCTCGTCGCCCACGCCGATATAGATGGGCAGCATGCCCAGGTTCTCGTCGCCCAGGTCGGCCACGTCGCCGTAGGCCCAGGTGCCGTTCTGATAGAACACGGCCTGCTCGGTGACGAACTCCGCCACGGAGTCATCGCCGGTCTTGGCGGACAGCAGGGTGGGGGCGCAGGTGCAGTTGTTGATATACAGATCCCAGATCTGACGGTAGTTGTCCAGATAGGTGCCCTTGATGGCTTCGGTGTCGCCGATGCCGTCGGCCTCGTACTCGAAGTAGATGGGCAGGTTCGCCAGGTGGGTCTTGAAGCGCCAGTCGGAGGAGCCGTCCATGCCGGCGGAGGTGAAAGCGGAGAAGCCCAGCTCATCCTTCCGGGCGGTGATGTCCTCGGCCACCTTCTTCAGATCGGCAAAGGACTTGATGTCGTCGGCGGTGTAGCCCGCCTGCTCCAGCAGGGCCTTGTTGTAGATCAGCCCGTAGGTCTCAATGACGTAGGCGATACCGGGCATTTCACTGCCGTCCATCAGGGCGAAGTCCTGGCTGGAGAGCTCCCCGGCCACGGCGGAGCCGTTGAGGTCGTAGCAGTAGTCCCTCCAGTTCTTCAGGCCCACGGGGCCGTTGACCTGGAAGAGGGTGGGAGCGTTGGTCTTGGCGATCTCGCTCATCAGGGTGGTCTCATACTGGCCGGAGGCGGCGGTCTGGACCTTCACCTCCACGCCGGTCTCCTGGGTGTAGAGCTTGGCCAGCTCCTGCCAGTCGCCGTCCTGCTCGGGCTTGAAGTTCAGATAGTAGACGCTGCCGGAGGCGCCGGAGCTGCCGGAGGCGCCGGCGGGCTGGGTATCCCCGGCGGGCTGGCTGTCGCCGGCGGGCTGGGAACCGCCGCCATTGCCGCCGCAGGCGGCCAGGGACAGGGCCATGACGAGGGCCAGGGCCAGAGTCAAGAGTCTCTTCTTCATTTCATGTTCCTCCTGTTTGATTTGGTAGTTGCCGGAATAGTTTGGAAACGTTACTGGTAACGTTTCCAGTTCATGCTTCTATCATAGCGCCCTTTCCCTTCGGATGCAAGGAAAATTTGATGCTTCCGCCAAACTTTGGAGGACTGGGTAAAAGGAGATGGGTCAATTTGTATAATATGTCCAGTTCCCTGGGGCCCATCCCGGAGGCGGGCCTTCGTTGGGACTCATAAAAACCCCCGGAGAGTGGCAGACTGAACGAAAGGCGTCCAGCCCGAATCTGGAAATTTGTTGCAAGAGGAGCGAACACAATGGAAAAAGCGGAGCGATTAGTCATCGCCCTGGGGGGCAACGCCCTCCAGTCCAAGGACAGCGGGTCCACCGCCGAGGCCCAGCTCAGCGTGGTGCGGGAGACCTGCGAGCACATCGCGGAGCTCAGCGTGAACGGCTATGAGGTGGCCGTCGTTCACGGCAACGGCCCTCAGGTGGGCCGCATCCTCCTGGCCAGCGAGACGGCGAAGGAGGTGGTGCCCGCCATGCCCTTCGATGTGTGCGGAGCCATGAGCCAGGGCTATATCGGCTACCACATTCAGCAGGCCCTGCGCTACGCCCTGGCCAAGCGGAACCGAAACATCCCGGTGGTGAGCCTGGTCACTCAGGTGGTGGTGGAGGCGGACGACCCCGCCTTCCGGAACCCCACCAAGCCCATCGGCCCCTTCTACAGCCGGGAGGAGGCGGAGTCCCTCCAGCGGGAGAAGGGCTACGTGATGAAGGAGGACGCCGGGCGGGGTTACCGCCGGGTGGTGCCCTCTCCCCTGCCCCGGCGGATCGTAGAGATCGGCCAGGTCCGAGACCTGTGGGACCGGACCATCGTCATCACCTGCGGCGGCGGAGGCGTGCCGGTGGTGGAGACCGCCCGGGGCCAGCTGGAGGGCGTGGCGGCGGTCATCGACAAGGACTTCGCCGCCGAGCTGCTGGCGGAGCAGGTGGACGCCGACGTGCTGATGATCCTGACGGAGGTGGAGAAGGTAGCCGTCAACTGGGGAAAGCCGGACCAGAAGGACCTCAGCCATATGTCCCTGGCGGAGGCCTCCCGCTACGTGGACGAGGGCCACTTCGCCCCCGGCAGCATGCTGCCCAAGGTCCAGGCGGCCATGAAGTTCGTCCGCAGCGACCCCGGCAAAAAGGCGATTATCACCTCCCTGGACAAGGCCATCGACGCCCTGGCGGGGAAAACGGGGACGGTCGTGACCTTTGCCTGAGCCGCTGAAAAGCCATCCCATCCCCCAACAGGGGGATGGGATGGCTTTCGATACTTAGGCGCGGTCTTTCGGGGATCATTCCCCCTCTTCGGGGACCCGGGGCGCGGGTTCCGCCTTGTCCGCGGAGGGAGGGCTCTGGACAACGATAGTCTTGTCCTCGCCGGCCGCCAGCCTGCCGCCCAGCATCCCGGCGATGAGGGACTTCACGTCAATGCCCATGCCCTGGGTGATGCCCTCGGTGACCTGGGTGGTCCCGGTGACGATGTCCTCCAGCAGCTTGGCGCTGTTGCCGGAGCCATACATAGTGATCTTATCCACCTTGGACAGGGGCTCGGCCACGTTCCGGGCAATCTCCGGCAGGGCCTGCATGACCATTTCAATGACGGCGGCCTCGCCGTACTTCTTCATGGCCTCCGCCTTCTTGTCGATGCCCTCGGCCTCCGCCAGGGCCTTGGCCCGGATGGACTCGGCCTCCGCCTTGCCCACGGCGGCGATGCCCGCCGCCTCCTGCTCCCGGGCGAACTTCTGGGCCTCGGCGCTCTTGCGCTCCGCCTCGGCCTCCTGCTCCTGCTCGTAGCGCTTGGCCTCGGCGTCCTTCTGCCGCTTGTAGAGGGCGGCCTCCGCCTCCTGCTGCTGACGGTAGCGCTCCGCGTCCGCCTTGGCGCGGATCTCGGCCTCCAGCTTCTGCTTCTGGACCTCCACCTCGACCTGCTTCAGCTCGGCCTCCCGCTGGGTCTTGGCGATTTCCGCGTTGACCGTGGCGGTCTCAATGCTCTTGCGCTGCTCCTGGCTCTGGATCTCATAGGCGGCGTCCGCCTCGGCCTTCTTGCCGTCGGCCAGAATCTTCAGCTCCGCCCGCTTGATGTCCAGCTCCGTCTGCTTCTGAGCGATCTGGGTGTCCGCCAGGACCCGGGCCTCGTTGGACTCCCGCTCGGCCTCCGCCTGGGCGATGGCGATGTCCCGGTCCGCCTGGGCCTTGGCGATGGCGGCGTTTTTCTTGATCAGGCTGGTGTTGTCCGCGCCCAGGTCCTTGATGAGCCCGTTTTCGTCGGTGACGTTCTGGATGTTGCAGGAGAGAATCTCAATGCCCAGCTTGTCCATGTCCTTGCTGGCCTTCTGCATCACCTGGTCGGAGAAGGAGTCCCGGTCCGTGTTGATCTCCTTGAGGGACAACGTGCCGATGATCTCCCGCATATTGCCCTGGAGGGAGTCCTGGAGGTCCCGGGTGATCTCCTCCGGGCGCTTGTTCAGGAAGTTCTTAGCCGCCAGCTTGATGCCCTCCGCGTGGGGGGAAATGCGGACCTTCGCCACGGCGTCCACGTTGACGTTGATGAAGTCGCTGGTGGGGACGGACTGTTCGGTTTTGATGTCCACCGTCATCTGGCCCAGGTAGAGCTTATCCATGCGCTCAAAGAAGGGCACGCGGACGCCGGCCCGGCCGATAAGGACCTTGCTCTCCTTTTTCAGGCCGGAAATGATGTACGCCTGATCGGGCGGGGCCTTGACATAGCCGGCCAGCATGAGGGCCAGCACCACCAGGACGACCAGGATCACGGGAAGCAGGGACAAAATGGTATCAAGCATGAAGAACTCCTCCTTTCAAATATAACACAGATGCATTTTATATGAAAACAAGCCGGAAGGGTGGATGAGCTTCCCGGCGACTTGGAATTTTCCTCAAGAGTCCGCCCGCATGTCTCCCGGAAGGTCCCCCCGCAGGGCGGCCAGGCGCTCCAGAGCGGCGACCTCCGCCTCCAGGCTCCGCTGGTCCAGCTCCCGCCGGGCCTGCCCGCCGTCGGAGATCACCTGGGACAGCACGTTGATCGTGCGGAGGCAGAGGGCGGCTTTTCCGCCGGGGTCCTCGCCGTTTCGCTCCGCCTGGGCCAGCTCATGGAGCGTGAGATCCAGCGTTTGGAAGTAGTGGGCCTCCAGGCGGGCCTTCGTCTGCCCGTCCAGGGAGTCGTAGTGCCGGAGGACCAGGGTCTCCAGGTTCTCCAAGGCGGTCCGCACGTAAGCCGTCTCGACGGAGGCGGCGGACTGCCGGAGCCGCGCCTCCACGGCCTGGACGCTCCCCTGCTTCCGGGCGGTGGAGGCCCAGAAGCGCTGGAGTACGGGGGAAAGCCCGTCGAATTCCCGGGAGACGGCGGCAAGTCTCTGCTCATAGGGGACGAACGCGCCGGCATCCCCGCCGGTCCAGGACTTCATGACAGGAATCAGGGCGCCCTCGACGTTCCGGATCTCTTTGGCGATGTCCGCGAGATTGTCCAGGTATTCATTCAGAATATCCGGGTCCTTTTCCCTCAGCGCCCCGGCGTTCCGGTCGGAGAACAGGGTCCGGACGGCACTGGTAACTCCGGCGGCCTTGTCTTTGAGCTCGTCGCCGCAAAGCAGCCGGATGCGCTCCATAGAGAGACCCGTGACGGAGGAGGGGATGGCGGTGTGAATGGCGGTCAGGGACCGCCGGATCTCCCCGCACAGGGACTCCAGCTGTTCCCGCTTTTGGGCGGACGGGTCCTCCTCCCGGCGCTCCGGGAGGTCCGGCGGGCGGGACGGACGCCGCGGGGTCTCCGCCGTGATCTCGAAGGGGATGCGTTTTTCCCTGCCGACTTTGGTGGCGTAAATGGTAAAGGCGGTGGTCATACTGAGCCCCATTTCCCTGCAAGCCTGTTCCATGCTCTTCTTCACGTTTTCATCCATGCGGAAGTTCACCATAACCTGTGCCATGAAAGTCACTCCTCTCAGCACAGCTTTATTATAGCATTTGTAAAGCAAAATGCAATATATTTCTTTACAAAGTTTGACAAGATTTTTTGACGGCACCGCTATGCCGGCGGAATCCGCAGAGGCGGCGCGGAATTGGTATTGAGAAACGCGGTGTCCTGTGCTATAATAAACGGACATGTTGGATCTCCCCTGCCGCCGGCCGCCGGGAACGCGGCGGAGCCCAGGGGCCCTGGAAAATAAAGGAGCGATAAGACTATGAAATTAGGTATCGTGGGGCTTCCAAACGTCGGAAAGTCCACTCTGTTCAACGCCATCACCAACGCCGGCGCGGAGAGCGCCAACTACCCCTTCTGTACCATTGACCCCAACGTGGGCATGGTAGCCGTCCCTGACGAGCGGCTGGACAAGCTGGCGGAGATGTACGAGCCGGACAAGAAGACCCCGGCGGTCATCGAGTTCGTGGACATCGCGGGATTGGTGAAGGGGGCCAGCAAGGGCGCGGGCCTGGGAAACAAGTTCCTGGCCAACATCCGGGAGACCGATGCCATCGTCCACGTGGTCCGGTGCTTCGACGACGAAAACATCATGCACGTGGTGGCGGACGCCGGGACCAACGTGCCGGTGGACCCCCTGGGGGACATGGAGGCCATCGATTTGGAGCTCATCATGGCGGACCTGGAGATGGTGAACCGCCGGGTGGAAAAGGCCCAGAAGGCCGCCAAGGGCGACAAGAAGTTCCTCCACGAGGTGGAGGTCTTCCAGGCTTTGGCCAAACACCTGGACGCCGGGAAATCCGCCCGGACCTTCGACTGCTCCGACGAGGACAGGGCCCTGGTGGGCACCTCCGATCTTCTAAGCCTCAAGCCCGTCATCTACGCCGCCAACACCGACGAGGACGGTTTCACCCACCTGGAGGACAACCCCTATTACCAGCAGGTCCGGAAGGTGGCGGAGGCCGAGAGCGCCCAGGTTCTGCCCATCTGCGCCAAGCTGGAGCAGGACGTGGCGGAGCTGGAGGGCGAGGAGAAGCAGATGTTCCTGGCGGAGATCGGCGTGGAGGAGTCCGGCCTGGACCGGCTCATCAAGTGCTCCTACGCCCTGCTGGGGCTGATCTCCTTCCTGACCTACGGCAAGGATGAGTGCCGGGCCTGGACCATCAAAAAGGGCACCAAGGCCCCCCAGGCCGCCGGGAAGATTCACACGGACATCGAACGGGGCTTTATCCGGGCGGAGGTCATTGCCTACGAGGACATGATGAAGTGCGGCAGCGTGGCCGCCGCCAAGGAAAAGGGCCTGCTCCGCAGCGAGGGCAAGGAGTACGTGGTCCAGGACGGCGACATGATCTACTTCCGCTTTAACGTCTGAGGCGGCGGTATGACGGATCAGGAACGCCTGGCGGCCTATGACCGCATGTACGCGGACCTTTTAAAGGAGCGGGAGAAGGTCCTGGCCGACATGGACCGGCTCCGGGAGGCCGGAAAGCAGAAGGGGGCCACCTATCAGCAGCTCCTGGCCCAGAAGCTGACCCTGCAGAACCTCGTGGGCCGGTTTGAGGTCTACGGCATCAGGCCGGAGTAACAAGAACGGGCGGACGCGGTGCGTCCGCCCGTTTTGGCGAAAAAATTTCTCAGCGGAGGGAACAGAAGGCCCTCCCCGAACGTGTTATCAGTGAAAGGCGCTTTTCAGACCGAGGAAAGGAGGCATTGCCTTGACGGAACAGGAATTGAGCAATGCCATGAAAACATACGGCGACACGGTGTACCGCCTGGCCCTGTGCCAGCTGCAAAACGCCGCCGACGCGGAGGACGTCTACCAGGACGTGTTCCTCCGCCTGCTGGAGCAGCGGGCCGATCGCTGGGACGGGGAGCATTTGAAAGCCTGGCTGATCCGGACGGCGCTGAACCGCTGCGCCGACCTGGGGCGGCTCCGCCGGCGGCGGGGGGGAACCCTGTCCCTGGAAGAGGTGCCGGACCTGGCCCGGCCTGTGGACGAGGCGGCGGCGGAGCTGTGGGACGCGGTGGGCCGCCTGCCGGAGAAGCTGCGCGTGGCGGTTCACCTCTTCTACGGCGAGGGCTATGAGAGCGGCGAGATCGGGGCCCTGTTGGGCGTTCCGGCGGCGACGGTGCGCAGCCGCCTCCGCCGGGCCAGGGCGGAACTGAGAGATTTATTGGGAGGTTTTGACGATGAAGAATCGGTATCAAGAGCTGACGGAAGCCATCCATACGCCCGCCGGGCTGAATGACCGGGTGCTCTTCGAGGCCCGCCGCCGGGCGGCGGGCGCGGCGGCGTCCTCCTGCCGGGAAAAACGGGGCTGGGGGCAGTCCTTGCCGGAAACGGGTCCTATGGCCGGGGCGGCTGTGTCCAGGGGCTGGACGCAGCCCTTTCTGCGGACGGCGGTCTGCGCCGTCTGCGCCCTGGCGCTGGTGCTGGGGGGCTTCTCCCTCCGGCCCGCGCCCACCGCAGAGCCCGGGACCTCCGCCGAAAACGCGGGCGTGGCGGATGCGGGAACCCCGGCCCAGGTGCTGGTGCCCACCTTCGGCCTGACGGCCTACGCCGCCATGACCGAGAACGCCTACGGCCCGGCGGAGGACGGCAGCATCGCCTTCGCCGTGGGGGAGGGCTGCACGACGCCGGAGTTCGGCGACTTCACCGGCTGCCTCTTCGGGATCACCGGGGAGAACATCGCCCAGGTGAAGATGTCCATCGACCGGGGCGGGCTGTACCGCTATCAGCAGAGGGAGAACCTGACGGAGGAGCAAAGGACGGCGTACCGCCAGGCCATGGCCGACGGGAGCCTGGCCCCCGCCGCCATCAGCCAGCGGGACGATGGGACCTGGTACATGCCGGAGATGACCGCTCTGGGCCAGAGTGTCCAAGAGGACTACGACCCCGCCGCCAGCTACGGTTTCTGGGTCCCGGCGGAGGACATGGCCTATAATACGGGCCTGGGCATTACCACCGAGTGCCAGATGGACGCGGACTATTTCGACGGCGGGACGCTGACGGTGACGGTGATTTCCTCCGACGGGACGGAGAGAACCCAGGCTTATCGCCTCCACAGCGGCCCCCTGAAGATCGAGTTTGCCGAGGACAACTCCATCACCGTTTTTCCAGAGCTGGCCAGCCCGGAGGAGCAGAAGAATAACTACTTCATCTACGGCATCTACGCCGCCCCGGAGGACTGAGCGCATGAGGAAAGCCACGCCTTTCGGCGTGGCTTTCCGCTGTCAATCGGTGGTCGTTTCGTAAGGCCAATCCTGGATGCCGCCGAAGTCGGCCACGTTGGCATAGCCCATGTCCGCCAGCTTCCCCGCCGCCTCGGCGCTGCGGCGGCCGGAGCGGCAATACACCAGAATTTCCGCGTCCTTTTCAAAGGGAAGGGGGAGCTCCGGCTGGATGTCCTCGTTGGGAAAGCACACCGCGCCGGGAATGTGGCCTCCGTCGTACTCCTCCTGGGTCCGCACGTCCAGGAGAATGACGTCGGGGTTCTCCTCCAGACGGGTTTTGGCCGCCTCGGGAGTGAGAGCCAGATATCCCTTGTTGGGCTCGGCGCGGGCTGTGGACGTCAGGGCGGCCCGGGCGGTATAGAACTTGAGAATGGCCACGCCGAAGCAAATGACGGCGGCCAGAAGAAAAAGCTGCTTCATGGGGTGCCTCCAGAGGGACCATTTTCGTTGTCGTCGCTTCGGCTTGGTCTATCGCCAGACCGTCAGAGCGAGATAAAGTTCTTTGGATACGTTACCCTTCGGGTATACGGGGTCTCTAAGCGGCAAAGCCGCCAAGAGTCCCCATATCTTTCAAGAAAGTATCAGAATTCCAGGTTCTTACCCTCGCTGTCGAAGACGTGGCACACGCTGCCGTCAAAGCTGAGGTGGATGGGGGTGCCGGGGGCGAAACTGACGCTGGAGAGGTCCAGGGTGGGCACGATGACCACCACGTCCCGCCCCTCGGCGTTGGCGTGGAGATGGACCTCGCTGCCCATCATCTCGGAGACGTCCACGGTGGCCGTCAGGGTGTTGGCCCCGTCGCCCAGGGTGATGTGGCTGGGACGGACGCCCAGGGTGATGGCCTGAGAGCCTACGTTCTTGGCCGCCAGGGCCTGCTGCTTCACGTCGGAGAGCTCGACCTTCATGCCGCCCACGGAGACGCTGTACTTGCCGTCCTCCTTCAGGAGCTTCGCGTCGAAGAAGTTCATCTGCGGCGTGCCGATGAACCCGGCCACGAAGAGGTTGGCGGGATGGTCGAAGACCTGCTGGGGCGTGCCGATCTGCTGGATGAAGCCGTCCTTCATGATGACGATGCGGTCGCCCAGGGTCATGGCCTCGGTCTGGTCATGGGTGACGTACATGAAGGTGGTGTTGATCTTCTGCCGCAGCTTGATAATCTCGGCGCGCATCTGGTTGCGGAGCTTGGCGTCCAGGTTGGACAGGGGTTCGTCCATCAGCAGCACCTTGGGCTCCCGGACGATGGCCCGGCCGATGGCCACGCGCTGGCGCTGGCCGCCGGACAGGGCCTTAGGCTTGCGGTCTAAGTACTGGGTGATGTCCAGGATTTCCGCGGCCTCCTTGACGCGCTTGTCGATCTCCTCCTTGGGGGTCTTGCGGAGCTTCAGGGGGAAGGCCATGTTCTCATACACCGTCATGTGGGGATAGAGGGCGTAGCTCTGGAAGACCATGGCGATGTCCCGGTTCTTGGGCTCCACGTCGTTCATGAGCTGGCCGTCGATGTACAGCTCGCCCTCGCTGATCTCCTCCAGACCGGCCACCATGCGCAGCGTGGTGGACTTACCGCAGCCGGAGGGGCCGACCAGGACGATGAACTCCTTGTCGGCGATGTCCAGGTTGAACTCCTGCACCGCCACGACGCCCTTGTCCGTCACCTGGAGGTTGACCTTCTTCTCGGGATCGTCCTTCTTTTTCTTGGCCTTCTTCTGGTCGCCGCTGTGGGGGTAGATCTTCTTGATGCTCTTGAGGTTCAGAGTTGCCATAGCGTACTCACTTTGACGAAGCGGCCTCCGCCGTCTCCGCCTCGCCCCGGGAAGCGCGTTCCCGCGGGCATTACGGCAGGTCTCCACACTGCCGCACCGCAAGTGAAGCGGGGGGATTCCTCCTTTTTGTTTGGTGCCGGAGGCGATGGAAATGGAGTCGCCGCCCGGCCCGTTGATTTTATGGAAAGGCGGAGAGCTCCGCCAAATCCAACGTGGAAAGCGGGGTCAGGCCGTGACGGCCTCGCCTTTGAATATGATTTTGCGGATGGAGAGGTCCTTCCGGTCCAGCAGGACGACGCTGGCCTCCTTGCCCGCGTCCAGGGTTCCCACCCGGTCCTCAATGCCGATGGACTGGGCGGGGTTGTAGGTGCAGGCCCGCACCGCGTCCGCCGCTGGGATGCCGAAGGCGATGGCCTGGCGCAGGCAGCCCATCAGGCTGGTGACGGAGCCCGCCAGGGTCTCCGGGTGGTGCAGGATGGTGGCCCGGTTACCGTGGACCTCGATCATCTGCCCGCCGAAGGGATACTCGCCGTCGGGCATGCCCGTGGCCCGAAGGGAGTCGGAGATGATGATCATCCGCTCTTTTCCGAACAGGCCGAAGGTCAGGCGCACCACCGCCGGATGGATGTGGATGCCGTCGCAGATCAGTTCCGGCTTGACGGAGGGGACCTCGTAGGCCGCGCCGATGACGCCGGGGTCCCGGTGGGCCAGGGGCGGCATGGCGTTATAGAGGTGGGTGGCGTGGTCGGCCCCGGCCTCAAAGGCGGCCTTGGCCGTGTCGTAATTGGCAATGGTGTGGCCCACGGAGACGTGGACCCCCAGCTCCTTCGCCGCCTTGATAAATTCGACAGAGCCGGGCTGCTCGGGAGCTATGGTGACCAGCTTCACGCAGCCCTCCGCCGCCTCCTGGAGTCGCTTGAGCATAGGGACGTCGGGGTCGTGGAGGAACGCGCCGTTCTGGGCGCCCTTTTTGGCCATGCAGAGGAAGGGACCCTCCAGGTGCGCCCCCACCACCTCCGCGCCGCCGGAATTGTGCTTGCGGTGGGCGGCGGTCGTCTTGCAGATGGCGGTCAGCTGGTCCTCCGGCAGGGTCATGCCCGCCGGGCAGAGATAGGTCACGCCCTGGCTGAGCTCGTAGTCCGCGATCTTCTGCAACCCCTCCGGCGTGGCGTCGCTGAAATCCTCTCCCACCGCGCCGTGGAAGTGCACGTCCACCAGGCCGGGGATGACGTAGCAGCCGGACGCGTCCAGAACGTCCCCGTCGCCGCTGGCATGGGAAATCAGGGAACCATCGGTGCAGAGGTCCCGGGCGGTAAAGCCCTGCTCCAGGTCAAAGACCTGCCCGCCGGTTATCCGCATACGGGCACCCCGGCGGCTTTCAGCTTGCTTCCGGCGGCCTCGTCCACGATGACCACCACGTTGGGATGGAGCTGGAGGATGGAGGCGGGGCAGCGGGGGCTGATGGCCCCGCAGGCGGCGCCCAAAATGGCGTCGGCCTTTTCCGAGCCGCTGGCGGCCAGGAGCACCTTCTTGGCTCCCATGATGGCCCCCATGCCCATGCTGATGGCCTGCTTGGGCACGTCGTCCCGGGAGGCGAAGAACCGGGCGTTGGCGTCGATGGTGCTCTCCGTCAGGTCCACCACGTGGGTCTCCTTGACGAAGCAGTCGCCGGGCTCGTTGAATCCGATATGGCCGTTGCGGCCGATGCCCAGGAGCTGGAGGTCCACATAGCCCAGGGAGCGGATATAGGCGTCATACTCCATGCAGTGGGCGGCGGGATCGGCGGTCAGGCCGTCGGGCACCCGGGTGTTGGCGGGAACGATGTCCACGTGGTCGAAGAGGTTGCTCTGCATGAAGTAACGGTAGCTCTGGCCATGGGTGGACTCCAGCCCCACATACTCGTCCAGGTTGACGGAGAGCACGTCCTTGAAGCTGAGGAGGCCCTGTTTGTACCAGTCCACCAGATACTTGTAGGCTCCCTCGGGGGTGGAGCCGGTGGCCAGGCCCAGCACGCAAGCGGGGTTGTGGACGATCTCGCCGGCGATAACCGAGGCCGCACGCCGGCTCATGGCGTCATAGTCCTTCTCAATGTAAATTCTCATAATGGCATTTCTCCTTTCCAGATTTAAACGTAAGGTTTCATAACGCAATTCTACGTTGCCGTCGCTCCGGCCTGGTTTATCACCAGACTGACAGAGCGCGCTAAAGTTCTTTGGATACTTTCTTTCAAGAAAGTATCTCAGCCCTTGACACCGCCGGAGGCGAGGCCGCTGACCAGGTTCTTCTCGATGCACATAAACAGGATGACCACGGGGATGATGGCGAAAATGGAGGCGGCAAACAGGTACTGCCACTCGATCATATTATACCCGTTGAAGGTGTTGATACCCACGGTCAGGGGCTTGTAGGTATCGGTGGAAATCAGGCACAGGGCCACGGTGTACTCGTTCCAGGCGTTGATGAAGATGAAGATCAGCGTGGTGACGATGCCCGGGGCGGCCACCGGGAGCAGCACCTTCATCATGGACTGGACCCGGGTGCAGCCGTCGATGGTGGCGGCCTGCTCCATCTCCGCGGAAATACCCATAAAGGTGCCCCGCAGCAGCCAGATGGTAAACGCCTGGTTGAAGGCGGCGTTGATGAAGATGAGGCCCAGGATATTGTCCGTCAGGCCCAGGCGCTGCATGACCTGGTAGATGCCGATGAGCAGCACCACCGGGGCAAACATCTGGGAGACGATGACGAACCCCAGGAAGGCCGTCTGACCCTTGAACTTCATCCGGGCCAGGGCGTAGGCCGCGGGGATGCCGCAGAGCATGGCGATGATGGTGGACCCGCCGGCGATGAGAACGGAGTTCAGCATGTACTTGGCCATGGGGGCCCGGCTCCAGATGTCGATAAAGTTGGACCACAGGGCCGTCACCGGCAGAATGTTGTCGCCGGAGAAGATCTCCACCCGGTTTTTCAGGGCGGTGCACAGCATGGCGAAATAGGGGTAGAGGGTAATGATGCACACGTCCAGGACGACAAAGTAGAGCAGGACGCGCAGGATCGTCTTCTTCACGGAGATCGGCTTTTTCACGGCGTTGGCGGGCTGGCTCATAGATCGTCATCTCCTTTCCGCAGGGTGTAGATCATGTAGACGCTGGCGCAGGCAAGGAGGATGACAAAGCCGATGACCGAGACGGCGGAGGCCTCGCCCTGCTTGCCGTTGTAGAAGGCCAGCTTGTAGAGGTAGGTGACCAGGGTGTCCGTGTGGTTGGCCGGGTCGCCCTTGGTCATGGTCCAGATGATGGGGAAGGAGTTGAAGACATAGATGATGTTCAGCACCGTGGCCACCGTCAGGGAGGACTTCACCAGGGGCAAGGTGATGCTGAAAAGCTTCTGGAAGTACCCTGCCCCATCCACGGTGGCGGCCTCGTAGTAGGACGCGTCGATGCTCTGGAGGCCGGAGAGCACGCAGAAGGTGACAAAGGGAATGGTGACAAAGATGCCGCAGGCGATCTCCCAGGCGAAATAGGCCGCCGGCGTGGGCGTCCAGTTCACCGGGGCGCTGATGAGGCCAATTTTCATCAGCAGGGTGTTCAGGGTGCCGTAGTCCTTGTTGATGATGAAGTTCCAGGCGCTGGCCTGGATGACCAGCGTGGTGGCCCAGGGAAAGACCACGATGGCCCGGGCCACTTTCCGGCCCCGGAACTTGTTGTTCAGCACCAGGGCCAGCATGAAGCCCAGCACGGTGGAGATGACCACCACGGCGATGGTCCAGACGATGGTGTTTTTCAGCACCAGGGCAAAGGCGGGGCTCTTGAGGACCTTGGAGAAGTTCTCAAAGTTGTTGTAGCCCTTGACCAGGCCCGCCCGGGTCACCTTGCTCATGGAGAGCTGGAAGACCTTTACAATGGGGGTGACGATGAAAATGGCCATGAGGATGATACTGGGGGCGATCCAGATGTAAGGCTCAACCTTGCGGAGGAGCTTCTTGCTCCCGGAGGGACGGGGGGCCTTCTTGGCCAGCTCCTGGGCCTCCGCGGGGGCGGCGGGGGTCTTTGTACTCACGGGGACACCTCCCTATAGTCAGAATTAGAGCGTCTTCCGGCCGCTGTCAAAACCCGGCGGGACCGCCGCGCTTTGAGAACGGCTGGAAGAAAACGGGGGCCGGGCCGTGTCGGCCCGGCCCCCGCAGTGGTTCGCTTCAAGCGTTGGAAGGGGAAGGGATCTTAGCCGGCGATGGTGGCCTGGAGGGTATCCAGCAGCTCCTTGACGCTGCCGCCCAGGAGGGCCTGCTGCTCCACGTCGATGACGCCCTGCTTCACGTCGGCCCACTCGGCCTTGGCGGTGGGATAGAACTTGCAGGAGCCCACGATGTCCACCCAGGGAGCCATGCTCTCGTCAGCCTTGGCCACGATCTCGCCGCCGGCGGAAGTGGCGGGCAGGAAGCCCTCCATCAGCACCCAGTCGGAGTAGCGGGTATCCTCATAGAAGAAATCGAAGAACTCCTTGATGGCCTCGATCTTCTCTTCAGAATCCTCGTTGTCGAAGACCATGAAGCGGTCCATGACGCCGGCGGAGACGGAGGCGTTGCTTCCGTTGGTGGGGATGGCCGCGAAAGCGTAGTCAATCTGCTCCTCAGCCGGGGTGTTGGCCTTGGCGTAGTTGTCGGCGATGTAAGTCGGGATGGAGTTGGGGCCGATCATCATGGCCAGCTTGCCCGCGCCGAACAGGTCCTGCAGGGCGTAACGGGTCTCGTTGGCGGGGTCGGAGTTGGTGTAGCCGTCCTTGACCAGTCCGATGGCGTATTCGATGGCTTCCACGTTGGCGTCCGCATTCAGGGTCCAGTTCCCGGAGGCGTCGGTGAAGTCGCTGCCGTTGTTCCAGATGTAGTAGGCGAAGGCGGCCTGGCCCTCGTCGGTGGTCATGTCGATGCCCCAGGGATAGATGCTGGAGTCATAGGCCTTGATCTTCTCGCAGGCGGCCTTCAGCTCGTCCCAGGTGGTGGGAACTTCCACGCCGGCGGCGTCCAGGATGCCCTTGTTATAGTACATGGCGCGGGCGGAGGCCAGGTCGGGGATGGCCCAGATGGTGCCGTCGATGTTGGACTGCTCCAGGAAGGCGTCGTAGAACTTGGCGTAGGTTTCGTCGGAGACGCAGTCCTGGATGGGCAGGAGCAGGTCGTCGGCCACATAGTCCGCGAACACGTCAATGTTCAGGATGTCCGGGGCGTCGTTGTTGGCAACCCGGGTGTTGACCACGGTGTAGATGTCGTTCCAGGAGACGACCTCCACGGTCAGGTCGATGTCGTCATGGCTGCCGTTGAACTCGGTGACGAAGTCGGCCCACCACTGTTTGGTGTTCTGGCCGTACTCGGCGGCAATCACCTTGATGGCGGTCTTGTCCCCGGAGCCGGCGTCGGCGGGGGGAGTCTGGGTGTCGGTATTGCCGGAGTCGGCGGGCGGAGGCGTGGTGTCGCCGCCCTTGTCGCCGCCGCAGGCGGCCAGGGACAGGACCATCACGAGAGCAAGCAGCGCAGCAAGAAACTTTTTCATCGTCATTCTCCTCTTACAAAAAATTCATGTGCGGGATACACATGTGAGGGTGCGATATGAAAAATTCACAAACGCCGCCCTCATACATCTATTATACTTGTAGAATTTGTAAATAATAGGGGCCTACGTACGGTTTATAGAAAAATCGTACGAACCACGAAAGTTCGTACGATTTGGTAATCGATTAACTGAAATTGGAAGCGGTTCCCGCCGCCGCGTCCCGGCAGTTTTTGCGGAAGGCGCTGGGGGTCATGCCGGTGGCGGAGCGGAAGACCTTGGAAAAGTAATTGTAGTCGCTGACCCCCACCGTCTCCCCTACGGCGGAGATGGACATGCTGCTCTGAAGCAGCAGCCGCTTGGCGGCCTCAATGCGCCGCTGGGCGATGAGATAGGAGAGGGTGCGGCCCCCGGAGAGCTCCTTGGCCAGGGAGCAGAGCTTGGTCCGGCCGATGTGGAGCTGCTGGGAGATGGACTCCAGGGACAGCTTCTCCATGTAGTGCTGGTCCAGGTAGAGCTCCAGCTTCTGGAGGTCCGTCTGCTCCGCCGTGAGGATCATGCCCTTGAGCTGGATATAGGAGGACAGGGCCTCCAGGGTCTCGGTATAGGCCTGAATCTCCGCCTTGGAGTAGCGGCGGAACTGGAAGAAGGCGTCCTTCAGGGCGTCGGGGCCGTCGGGCCACCAGTCCAGCAGGGAGCGGGTGCGGGCCCACTGCTCTTCCATGGGGGAGTCGTCCAGATAGCAGCCCACCGCCAGATAGGCCACGGGATTCTGCTTGCTGTACAGGGGCATGATGGCCTCGCAGATGCCCGCGTGGCAGCGGTAGTGCTGAAAGCCGCTCTCCGCCCTGTAGTGCCGGATCTTGCACTGGTCGCAGGCGACGCAGCGCTCGTGGCCCTCGGGCAGGTCGTTGATCGCCCGGCAGAAGGGCGGATGGCCCCGGAAGAGGTTGATGTCCCGGCCGGACAGGTCCAGGATGTTGGCGGGCACGCCGGTGAGGATGTTGAGGTTGGCGATCAGCTTGCGCAGACGCTCCTCGTCAAAGAGTATGTTCATTTCCGATATTGCTTAACGATGTCCTCCAGCTCGGCCCAGCGGGCCTCCATGTCCGCCACCAGCTTGAACTGGGTGCGGCTGCGGTCCAGGTTCTGAGCCTCCCGGCTGATATGGAAGTAATGGTCGCCGTCCAGGTAGTCCGTCAGGAAGCGGATGCCGCACTCCAGGGTCATCAGCTTGGCCCCCCAGGGGAGGTACTCAATCTCCTCGTTGGTGAGGGAGCCCCCGGCGCCCTCCAGGAAGGCGGCGGTGTAGACGGAAAAGAGGTCCACGTCCAGGTTCACCTTGGAGAGGTCCCGCTCGTCCTCGGCGCTGTGGTTGGCCCCGAAGCGGATGGAGTCGCCGAAGTCGTAGATCACCAGGCCCGGCATGACGGTGTCCAGGTCGATGATGCAGACGCCCTCGTGGGTTTCCTCGTCCATCAGGACGTTGTTCAGCTTGGTGTCGTTGTGGGTGACCCGGAGGGGGAGCTTCCCCTCCCGCATGGCGTTCAGGGCCACGGAGCAGTCCGCCTCCCGGTCCAGGACGAATTGGATCTCCGGCCCGCAGTCCCTGGCCCGGCCCAGGGAGTCCGCCGCCAGGGCGGCCTTGAACTTTTGGAGCCGGTCCTCGGTGTTGTGGAAATTGGGGATGGTCTCGTGAAGGGTCTCCGCCGGGTAGCCCCCCAGCAGCCGCTGGAACCGGCCGAAGGCCCGGCCGGAGGCGGCGAACAGCTCCGGCGTCTCCGCCGACTGGTAGCATACGGTGCGCTCCACGAAGGGATAGACCCGCCAGGCGCCGCCGGCGCTGTCGGTATAGAAGGGCTCGCCGTTCCGGGGACGGAGAACCTCCATGGCCTCCCGGCTCCGGTCGCCGCCGTGCTTTTTGATCTCCCGGCCTAAGTACTCGGTGACGCCGATGATGTTTTCCATCAGCTCGTCGGGGTGCTTGAAGGCGGCGGCGCTCATCCGCTGGAGGATGAAGCGGCGGCAGCAGCGGTCCTCCGGCTGGGTGTGGACCACAAAGGTGTCGTTGATATGTCCCTGGCCGTACCGCAGGGCGCCCACCACGGGGGCCCCGAAGTCAAAGGCGGCCAGAACCTCCTGGATTCTCTCTTCCGCGGCGCTCATCTTATTCCTCCCACAGCCGGTCGGGGTAAAGACCGGACTTCGTTTTCTCGGCGATGGCGTTTACCACCGTGGGCTTGTCCTCCCGGTAGGTGACGCCGTACCACTTGTCCTCGCTGCGCAGGACCTTAACCCGGGCCCGGCCCTCGTCGATGAGCTGGCTGACCACGGTGGGCAGGAAGTACTCCGCCTTGGCGGGATTCTCTGCCAGGGCCTTGTCCAGGAAGGCGGGAAAGCGCTTCCACGCCTCGTCCAGGAAGCTGCGGGTGAAGCCCCACATGTTCATGGAGACGATGGTGTCCGCCGGCAGCTCCGTCCAGGTTTTTCCGTCGTCCTCGGTGAAGCGGGGGGGCTCGCCCTTCTCGATCTTGGTCCGCTCGGTGACCCGGGTGAGGAATTGGTCCGCCGTCTCCTCGCACACACCCCGGGCCACGGTGCCGTTTTCCGTGACGGTGTTCTTGAGAAGATAGCCCACCATGACATACTCATACACGTCCCCGTCCTCGTGGGTGGAGAGGTAGTCGTAGATCTCTTGGAAGGCTTCGGGGCCGTAATAGTCGTCGGCGTTGATAATGGCGAAGGGACCATCCACTACCTTCCGGGCCGCCAGAGCCGCCTGGGCGGTACCCCAGGGCTTGGTCCGCTCCGCCGGAACGGAATAGCCCTCCGGCAGGTCCTCTTTCAGCTGGTAGGCATACTTCACGTCCATCACCCGGGCCACCCGGTCGCCGATGGCCGACTTGAAGTCTTCCTCGATCTCGGGCTTGATGACGAAGACCACCGTCTCAAAGCCCGCCCGGCGGGCGTCGTAGATGGAGTAGTCGATGATGAGTTGGCCGTGGTTCCCCACGGGGTCCAGCTGCTTGAGGCCGCCGTACCGGCTGCCCATGCCGGCGGCCATGATGACCAGAACTGGCTTTTTCATATTCCCTCTCCCTCTTCTTTCTTATCCTTTGTAACCGTTGGGATTCATGGACTGCCACTTCCAGGAGGAGGCGCACATCTCCTCGATGCCAAGCTCCGCTTCCCAGCCCAGCTCCTCCCGGGCCTTTTTGGGGTCGGCGTAGCAGGCGGCGATGTCGCCGGGGCGGCGGGGGTCGATGACGTAGGGCAGCTCATGACCGCAGGCCTTCTCATAGGCGTGGAGCACGTCCAGCACGCTGTAGCCGTTGCCGGTGCCCAGGTTGCAGACGAAGAGGCCGCAGTTCTGCTCCAGCTTTTTCAGGGCGGCCACGTGGCCCTTGGCCAGGTCCACCACGTGGATATAGTCCCGGACGCCGGTGCCGTCGGGGGTGTCGTAGTCGTTTCCGTAGACGTGGACCTTCTCCAGCTGGCCCACGGCGACCTTCGCGATATAGGGCACCAGATTATTGGGGATGCCGTTGGGGTCCTCGCCGATGAGGCCGGACTCATGAGCCCCGATGGGGTTGAAGTAGCGCAGCAAGGCCACGTTCAGGGTGGGGTCCGCGGCGCAGATGTCCATGAGCATTTTCTCCTGGAAGAGACCGTGGCGGAGGAGGAGAAGACGAAATTCTTCACCCCGTGCTTCCGCATAACCTGGAGGAGGTAGAGGGTGCTGATGAGGTTGTTGGAATAGTACTCCAGGGGCTTGGCGACGCTCTCGCCCACGGCCTTGAGCCCGGCGAAGTGGATGACGGAGTCAATGCCGGGATTCCGGGCAAAGAGGGCCTCCACCTGCGCAAGGTCGCACAGTTCCGCCTTGATGAAGGGGATCTTCTTTCCCGTGATCCGCTCCACCCGGCGCAGGGCCTCCTCGCTGGAGTTGTAGAGGTTGTCCGTCACGATGATGTCGTAGCCCGCCTGGACGAGCTCCACGCAGGTATGGCTGCCGATATAGCCCGCGCCGCCGCAAACAAGAATGGACATAGAAGCCGCTCCTTTCAAATGTTGAAAATTGACCGCTCTTGTGAAATATTTTCGAGGTTCATCTGGCCCTATTGTAGGCCGGTTGGGGGAAAATGGGAAGATAGGATCGTCCTGATTATTAGAAAAATCGTCCGTATTTTGAGTTTATTATACTAGAAAGCCGGGAGCTTGTCCAGGGGAAAACAATTTTTCGCCGTACCCGCTGGAAACTTCGTCTCCGGTGTGGTACAATAGCCGTCAACGGCTATTGTACAAAATCAAAATGATTTCCCCCAACGGCGCTTTGCGCCTGGGGTAAAATCCCTTTTCATAAACCCAAAAAGGAGGGACCGCCATGCAGCGCCCCCTGGCGGATGAGATCCGCCCGAAAACCTTGGACGACGTAGTGGGCCAGCGGCACCTCCTGGCCCCCGGCGCGGTGCTCCGCCGCCTGATCGAGAGCGGGACCGAGGCCAACATGGTCTTTTACGGCCCCTCCGGCACCGGAAAGACCACCATCGCCAACATCGTGGCGGAGCGGACCCACAAGGCCCTCTACCGCCTCAACGCCACCACCGCCACGCTCCAGGACGTCAAGGACGTCATCGCCGATGTGGGCACCCTGCTGGCCCCCGGCGGGATTCTGCTGTACCTGGATGAGATCCAGTATTTTAATAAGAAGCAGCAGCAGAGCCTCCTGGAGTTCATGGAGAACGGCAAGCTGACCCTCATCGCCTCCACCACGGAGAACCCCTATTTCTACGTCTACGGCGCTCTGCTCAGCCGGAGCACGGTGTTCGAGTTCAAGGCGGTCTCCCCGGAGGAGGCGGAGCCCGCCGTCCTCCGGGCGCTGGACATCGAGAAGGAACGCTCCCCCCTGCCCCTGGAGTGGGAGGAGGGCCTGCCCCTGCAAATCGCCACCGCCTGCGGCGGGGACGTGCGGAAGGCCGTCAACGCCGTGGAGCTTTTGAGCCAGGCTGCCCAGGCGAAGAAGGGGAAGCTCTTCATCTCCAAAGAGGACGCGGCCCAGGTCTCCCAGCGCAGCGCCATGCGCTACGACAAGGGAGGCGACGCCATGTACGATATCGCCTCCGCCCTGATGAAGTCCCTCCGGGGCAGCGACCCCGACGCCGCCCTCCACTACCTGGCCCGCTTTTTGGAGGCGGGGGACCTGGTGACTCCCTGCCGCCGCCTGCTCTGCTCCGCCAGCGAGGACGTGGGGATGGCCTATCCCCAGGCCGTGGCCATTGTGAAGGCCTGCGTGGACACGGCCATGCAGTTAGGGCTTCCGGAGGCGCAGCTCCCCCTGGCCCAGGCGGCGATCCTGCTGGCCACCGCGCCGAAATCCAACAGCGTGGTGGAGGGCATCGGGAAGGCCCGGGCAGACGTGCGGGCGGGCCGCACCGGGGACGTGCCCCGGCAATTGCAGAACGTCCACGCCGACACCACCGGCTTCGACAACCAGCAGCACTACCTCTACCCCCACAATTTCCCCGGCCACTGGGTGGACCAGCAGTACCTCCCCGACGCCTTAAAGGGCGTGAAGTACTACGAGTGGGGGGAGAACAAGACGGAACAGGCAGCGAAGACCTACTGGGAAAAGCTCAAGGGGAAGGAGCTGTGAACACCGTCTCCACCGCCTCTTTCTCATAGTTCGGCGGGGAGTAGGTCCAGCGGTCCAGCTTTCCGTCGGTGACCTGGTAGTGAAGGGGCTCCGGCGGGGCCGGAGGCAGCTTTTCGATGACCTGGAGCTTGATCTTCATCCGCTCCGGGCGGATGCTTTTGATGTACACGGACACTCCGTCTCCGGGGGCCAGGCGCTCCCTGGCGTCCGCCAGGCCGGAGAGGTTGGGGGCCAGTTCGATGAAGCTGCCGTAGTCCTTCACCGTCCGCACCACGCCCCGGACGGTCTCCCCGGGGCGAAAGCGGCTGGCGTTCTCCATCCAGGTGCCCAGCAGCTCCCGGTGGGTGAGGGTGATCCGCCGGGCCTCCCGGTCCAGGGACCACACCGCCGTCAGGATCTTCTGGCCCTCCTGGAAGCGGTCCTTCGGGTGGGAGATGCGGGAGACGGAGATGTGCTCAATGGGCAGCATGGCGACGATGCCGCAGCCCACGTCCACGAAGGCCCCGAAGCTCTCCAGCCGGGTGACCCGGCCGGTGAGGACGGTCCCCGGCTCCAGGCGCTCCAAAAAGTACGTCATGGCCTGTTCCTGGGCGGCCCGGCGGGAGAGGAGCGCCGCCGGCGCGCCCTTTTCGTCGGCCTCCAGGGCCGTGACGGTGAAGCAGGTGGGCTTCCCCACCCGGGAGAGGACGGCAATGTCCCGCTCCGCGCCGCTGATCCAGGGGGCCACGGCCTCCTCCCGGGGAATGCGGGCCTGGACGCCGCCCAGGTTCAGGTACAGGGTGTGGTCCACGCCGCAGCGCTGGACGGGCGCCTCGAGAATTTCCCCGGCTTCCAGGGCCTCCCGCAGACGGTCGAGGGTGAGGGGGACGGGAGGGCGCAGCCCCTCCGGCGGATACAGTTTATTTTCCGGCATGATATCGCATCCTTATCGTTGATACAGCCAATATATGCGGAAAATCGAAATGGTTGACAGGAGGACAAGATGGACCTGCGTCTGCACGACCTTGTGGAATTGAAAAAGCCCCATCCCTGCGGCAGCACCCGGTGGGAAATCCTGCGGGTGGGCATGGACATCAAGCTCCGCTGCCAGGGCTGCGGCCACGAGCTGATGCTCCCCCGGAGCAAGGCGGAAAAGAGCATCCGAAAAGTACTGACAAAGGAGGAACCCACATGAACGGCAAGCTGAAGCGGGTCATCGCGCTGGCTCTGGCGGTGGTGCTGGTGGTGGCCCTGCTGGCCTCCATGATCCTGCCCTACATCGGATAAAGTTCCATAAGCGCAAAGCGCGAAAAAAGAGGCTGTCTGAGACAGCCTCTTTGTCATGCCTTTTCACGGCCCTATTTTTTGATCCAGCCGCCGGAAGGTGAAGGTGCCCACGGCGAACAGCTCCCCCGCCTCTCCCGTCACCCGGGCTTCCAGCACGCAGATGCTCCGGCCGCCTGAGAGCTCCCGGGCCTCCGCCGTCAGCTTGTCGCCGGCCTTTGCGCTTTTCAGGAAGCTGAACGAGCAGTTGACGGTGACGGCCATGGTGCCGTAAGCCGCCATGGCCGAGCCGCAGGCGGTGTCCGCCAGGGTGAAATAAACGCCGCCGTGGGGGACCCGGAGGGGGTTCAAGTCCTCCTCCGTCACTGTCTTGACGGCCCGGGCATAGCCGGGGCCAAGCTCCTCCACATAGACGCCCAGCCGCCTGCCGAAGAGGTTTTTCTCGTTGCGGAACACGCGAATCTGCTCATAGTCCATGGAAACCGCCTCCTTTGCGGGCGCCAGAAAATCGGGCGGGCTTACTGCCGGATGGTGAATTGCCGCCCCTCGGAGCGGATGGTGCCCTCCTCCCGGAGGCGCTTCAGCTCCCGCATCATGGCGCTGCGGTCCGTGGCAATGTAGTCCGCCAGGGTGCTGAGGGAAAAGGGAAGGGTAAAGGTCCGGTTCCCCGTCTGCTGGGAGAGCTGGCGGAAATAGCACATCAGCTTTTCCCGGATGGACCGCCGGGACAGCACGTCCACCCGGCAGGAGAGGGCCTGGGCCTTGTCCGCCATCAATTGCAGCATGTTCTGAACCAGAATGCTGTGCCGCTGGCAGGCGTGGCCGCAGCGGCTGAGAATATGGGCGTAGTCGATGAACACCACGTCGCAGGGGCGGCGGCAGACCACCTCCAGGCTGTCTCCCGTGGACCCGGCGAAGGCCAGTGTCTTGCCGAAGACGCCTCCGGCGCCCAAATCCTCCAGCACGGTGGCCACCCCCTCCTCGTCGATGCGGATCAGGGACGCCTGGCCCCGCTCCACGACCCCCACGGCGTCGGAGGAGAAATCATATATCAATTCGTCGGGGCGGAAGGACCGCTGGACCGCCTGAAAACAGGACAGGATCTCCCGGTAATCCTGATAACTGATGTCGTGAAACAGCGGACTTTTCGCCAGTTCCTGCTCACTCAGCATGCGCTCATCCCTTTCCGTTGCATATCCCACACAATATGATATCATACCAGTTTTTGCAGAAAAAGTAAAGCACAATTTTTTACTCTCGGCCCTTCCTGGATAACTTTCGGTATTTTTCACGAAGCCTGGGACCGGAGGTCAGAAAATAGCCCACGGCGAACCGCCGCCCTTTCCGGCGCGGCCCGGAGGCGGACGGATTTACGATTCGGCCCCGGTTTGTTTACAATTTGTTTATATCCATCCATTGACAACAAAAGACTCCGGTGGTAAACTCGCTTTAGCACTCCGGGAAAAGGAGTGCTAAAGCGTTGAAAACGACCCGCCCCAAGGGTCAGAGGACATAGGAGGAGGCCGGCGTGGAGCTCTCGGACCGAAAACGGCAGATACTGAAGGTGGTGGTGGAGGCGTATGTCCGCACCGCTGAGCCGGTGGGGTCCAAGGCCATCGCCGCCGAGATGGGGGGCAGCGTCAGCTCCGCCACCATCCGCAACGAGCTGTCCGACCTGACGGAGATGGGCTACCTGGAGCAGCCCCACACCTCCGCCGGGCGGATGCCCTCCCCCAAGGGCTACCGGCTGTACGTCAATGAGCTGATGGAGGCCCAGCGCCTCTCCCTGGCGGAGACGGAGAAGATTAACCAGTCCCTCCAGCTGAAAATGGAGGAGCTGGACCGGCTCCTGGCCCAGGCGGGCCGGGCGGTTTCCGCCCTGGTGCGCTATCCGGCCTACGTCTCCGCCAGCCGCAAGACCGAGCTCACCGTCCGGCGCTTCGAGCTGCTGGCGGTGGACGAGCGGAACTGCATCCTGGTGATGATGACCAGCGACAGCAAGGTCAAGAGCCAGCTTCTGCGGATGCAGCTCAAGGTGGACCCGACGGACCTGCCCGCCGCGGCGAACCTTTTGAACAGCCATTTCACCAATACGGACCCCGGCGGCATGAGCCAGCATCTGATGAACGTGGCGGACCAGGTGAGCCCCCAGCTCTTCCTGCTGCTGTCCCAGGCCGTGAGCTTCGCGGCGGACGTTCTGGAGGAGGCGGGCCAGCGGGAGATCGTCACCGCCGGGGCCAGCCGCCTTTTAAAGCTGCCGGAGTTCCGGGACGCCGACAAGGCCCACGAGCTGATGAGCTTCCTGGCGGACAGCAAGGAGGACCTCCCGCAGCCGATGCACCGGCCCATGGAGATTTTGATTGGCCCGGAAAACGTCAAGGAGGCTTTGAAGGACACCAGCGTGGTAGTGGCCAGCTATGATATTGGAGACGACATGCGGGGCCTCATCGGCGTGGTGGGCCCCACGCGGATGGATTACGCGGCGGTGGCCGCCCGGCTCTCCGGCTTTGCCGAGGGGCTGACGCGATTGTTTGGAAAACAGGAGGAACTGCCTCCAAAGGAGGAACGGAAATGACGGAAGAGAACAAGCAGCCCCTGGAAGAGGAAACTCCGGAGACGGAAGCGGTCCCCGAGCCTCAGCCGGAGGGCGAAAAGACGGCCAAGGGCAAAAAGAAGAAGGAGAAGGGGATCACCTTCTCCCGGGAACAGGTGGAGCAGATGGAGCTGGCGGTCAAACAATTGGAGACCACGAAGGACCAGTTTGCCCGCCTGGCGGCGGAGTACGACAACTACCGCAAGCGCACCGCCAAGGAGAAAGAGACCCTCTACCAGGACGCCAAGGCGGACACCATCAAGGAGTTTCTGTCGGTGTACGACAACCTGGAGCGGGCGGCGGCGGCCCCCGGCGGGGAGGACGACCCCCACAAGAAGGGCCTGGAGATGATCTTCACCCAGTACAAGGAGCTCCTAAAAAAGCTGGGCGTCTCGGAGATTGAGGCCCAGGGTAAGCCCTTCGACCCAGAGCGGCACAACGCCGTGGCGCATGTGGACGACGAGAGCCTGGGCGAGGGCGAAGTGGCCCAGGTTTTCCAGGCGGGCTTCATCCTGGGAGACAAGGTCATCCGCCACGCCATGGTGCAGGTGGCCAACTGACATTTTAAACGAGAGTTCAAAAATATTTTCATATATTACAGGAGGCAGTCATTATGTCTAAAGTAATCGGTATCGATTTGGGAACCACCAACTCCTGCGTGGCGGTCATGGAGGGCGGCGAGGCCGTCGTCATCGCCAACGCCGAGGGCAACCGCACCACCCCCTCCGTCGTGGCCTTTTCCAAGACCGGCGAGCGCATGGTGGGCCAGGTGGCGAAGCGCCAGGCCATCACGAACCCCGACCGGACCATCTCCTCCATCAAGCGGGAGATGGGCTCCGACCACAAGGTGGCCATCGACGGGAAGAACTACACCCCCCAGGAGATCAGCGCCATGATCCTCCAAAAGCTGAAGGCGGACGCGGAGGCCTACCTGGGCGGCGCCGTCACCGAGGCGGTCATCACCGTCCCCGCCTACTTCACCGACTCCCAGCGCCAGGCCACCAAGGACGCGGGCAAGATCGCGGGCCTGGACGTCAAGCGCATCATCAATGAACCCACGGCGGCGGCCCTGGCCTACGGCGTGGACAAGGAGCAGACCCAGAAGATCATGGTCTACGACCTGGGCGGCGGCACCTTCGACGTGTCCATCCTGGACATTGACGACGGCGTCATCGAGGTGCTGGCCACGGCGGGCAACAACCGCCTGGGCGGCGACGACTTCGACGAGTGCGTCATGAAGTGGTTAGTCAGCGAGTTCAAGCGCAGCGACGGCGTGGACCTCTCCACGGATAAGGTCGCCATGCAGCGCCTGAAGGAGGCCGCCGAGAAGGCCAAGATCGAGCTCTCCGGCGTCACCACCAGCAACATCAACCTGCCCTATATCACCGCCGACGCCACCGGCCCCAAGCATTTGGATGTCACCCTGACCCGGGCGAAGTTCAACGAGCTCACCGCCCACCTGGTGGACGCCACCATGGGTCCCGTGCGCCAGGCCATGAGCGACGCGGGGCTGAAGCCCTCCGACCTCTCCAAGGTTCTGCTGGTGGGCGGCTCCAGCCGCATCCCCGCCGTGCAGGACGCCGTGAAGTCCTTCACCGGCTCCGACCCCTTCAAAGGCATCAACCCCGACGAGTGCGTGGCCATGGGCGCGGCCCTCCAGGCGGGCGTCCTCACCGGCGACGTGAAGGGCCTGCTGCTGCTGGACGTGACCCCGCTGTCCCTGGGCATTGAGACCTACGGCGGCGTGTGCACCAAGCTCATTGACCGGAACACCACCATCCCCGTGAAGAAGAGCCAGGTCTTCTCCACCGCCGCGGACAACCAGACCAGCGTGGAGGTCAACGTCCTTCAGGGCGAGCGGGAGATGGCCGCCGCCAACAAGTCCCTGGGCCGCTTCCACCTGGACGGCATCGCGCCGGCCCGCCGGGGCGTGCCTCAAATCGAGGTTACCTTCGACATCGACGCCAACGGCATCGTGAACGTCTCCGCCAAGGACCTGGGCACCGGAACGGAGCAGCACATCACCATCACCTCTTCCTCCAACATGAGCAAGGAGGACATCGAAAAGGCCGTGAAGGAGGCGGAACAGTACGCCGCCCAGGACAAGAAGCTGAAAGAGGAAGTGGAGACCCGGAACCAGGCGGATCAGATGGTCTACCAGTGCGAGAAGACCCTGGCGGACATGGGCGACAAGATCCCCGCCGACGACAAGGGCAAGGTCCAGGGCGCCCTCGACAAGCTGAAGGAGACCCTGAAGGGCCAGGATACCGCCGCCATCAAGGCGGATACGGAGGCCCTCCAGCAGGCGTTCTACGCCGTCAGCGAAAAGCTGTACCAGCAGGCCAATCCCCAGGGCGCTCAGCCCGGCGGCGACGCCGGCGCGTCCCAGGAGGGCCAGTACTACGACGCGGACTACAAGGTCGTGGACGACGACGACCAGAAGAAATAAAATTGGGACTATGCGGGGCCGCTGAAAGGCGGCTCCGCATCCCCCTGTTAATTACCCGGCCCGAAGCCCAGCGCAGCGGGTTCGGGACGGAGAGGAGGAGCAAGGGAGCGGGCGCAGTTTTCGCCGCAAGGCGGAAACGGAGCTTAGCGGACTTTGCGACGACGAATGGCAGAGCAAAAGCGGGATTACTATGAGGTCCTGGGCGTTTCCAAGGGCGCGTCGGACGACGAGATCAAACGGGCGTATAAAAAGCTGGCCCGAAAGTACCACCCGGACCTGAACCCGGACAACAAGGAGGCCGAGGAGAAATTCAAGGAAGCCAACGAGGCTTACGAGATCCTCTCGGACAAGGAGAAGCGAAGCCGGTACGACCAGTTCGGCCACGCCGGCGTGGACCCCAACTTCGGCGCGGGGGGCGGCGGCTTCGACGGGAGCTTCGACTTCGGCGACCTGGGGGATATTTTCGGCAGCTTTTTCGGCGGCGGCTTCGGCGGCGGGCGGCGGGCCAATCCCAACGCCCCCCAGCGGGGGGAGAGCATCCGCCTGTCCCTGATTCTCAGCTTTGAGGAGGCGGCCTTCGGCTGTGAGAAAGCCGTCACCGTGGAGCGGCTGGAGCCCTGCCCCAGCTGCCAGGGCAGCGGCTGCGCCGAGGGCACCACACCGGAGATCTGCCCGGACTGCCACGGCACGGGCACGGTCCAGGTCCGGCGGCAGACGCCCATGGGGGTCTTCGCCACCTCGTCCCCCTGCACCCGCTGCGGCGGCAAGGGGAAGATCATCCACCAACCCTGCCGGGAATGCCGGGGCGCTGGCTCAGTGCGCAAGCGCAAGACGATTCAGGCCAGCATCCCCGCGGGCATCGACAACGGGCAGACCATCTCCATCCGGGGCCAAGGCAACGCCGGCAAGAACGGCGGCCCCGCCGGGGACCTGCTGATCACCATTACCGTCCGGCCCCATGAGCTTTTCCGACGGGAGGGCACCTCCGTCCTGTGCGAGGCGCCCATCACCTTCGCCCAGGCGGTGCTGGGGGCGGAGCTGGAGATCCCCACCATCGACGGCAAGGTAAAGTACGATATACCGGAGGGGACCCAGAGCGGCACCGTGTTCCGCCTCAAGGGCAAGGGCATTCCCTCCATCAACGGCCGGGGCCGGGGGGACCAGTACGTCACCGTTACCATTGAAACCCCCCGGAACCTGAGCAAGGAGCAGAAGGAGGCCCTGCGGAAGTTCGCCGAGGCCATGGGTGACGAGAATTACGAGGAGCGCAAAGGCATTTTCGGCAAGGGGAAGAAAAAGAGGTGAGTTGCCCGATGTATCTGGCCGACTACCATCTCCACTCCCGCATTTCGCCGGACGCCTCCTGCTCCATGACGGAAATGGCGGAGGCGGCGATACGGGCGGGGCTGGACGAGGTCTGCTTTACCGACCATGTGGAGCCTGTGGCCTGGAACGGCCGGGACCCTGTCCTCTTTTACGATTGGGCGGCCCTGGAGCGGGAGTTCCGGGAGGCCCAGGCGGCCCTGGGAGACCGGATCAAGCTGCGCCTGGGCGTTGAGCTGGGGGAGGCCTGCCTGGACCTGCCCCGGACGGCGGCCCTGCTGGCGGAGGCCCCGCCCCTGGACTTCATCATCGGCTCCACCCACATTTTGTCGGACGCCTTTGACCAGGTGGATCTCTACTTCTTCCACCCGAAAGACGAGGCGGAGGCCCACCGGGGCATCCGGGACTACCTGGAGCTGGTGCGGCGGAACGCGGAATGGGGCGGTTTCGACGTGCTGGGGCACCTGACCCTCCCGCTCCGCTACCTCAACGAAAACCAGGGCTTTCACATGAGCTTTGACGGCTATGAGGCGGAGGTGGAGGAGATTTTCCGCATCCTCATCCAGAAGGGCCGGGGCATTGAGGTGAACACCAACCGGGGCAACACGCCCCTGCCGGACCGGAAATGGCTGGAGATGTACCGCCGCATGGGAGGCGAAGTCGTCACCCTGGGCACCGACGCCCACACGCCGGAGTTTGTGGGCCGGGCCGTCCGGGAGTGTCAGGAACTCCTGAGAGAATGCGGCTTTAAGCGCTTCTGCACCTTTGAGCGGCGGGAGCTGGTTTGGCACAGCCTGTAGCGGAAAAGGACGCGTTTGCGCCTCCTGGCGGCGGTGTATAAACACGTCAAAAAAAACCACAAAAAATCGTGGATTTTATGGAAAATTTTCGTGGCGTTTTGACGGCGGATATGATACATTTATACTAAGGAACGGCCCCCGGAGCGGACGGCCCGCTTTTAGGGAGCCGGGACCGACAGGTTGTGGAAAGGGGGCGGCGTTATGCGAAAGCTGCTGTCTGCGCTGCTGTCTGTGCTGCTGCTGACGGGTTGTGCCGCGCCTGCCGGAGAGGCGTCTCCCTCCTCCCCGCCGATCTCCGCCGCCCGCTCCGTTTCCGCGCCGGCGGCGCGGGTGGAGAACATGAGTTCGTCCATGGTGGAATCCTCGGCCCGGTCTATGCCGGAGGAAGAGGTCCTGGCGGCTTATGAGCGGGCCCAGCGAGTCTACGGCTGGTTCGACCTGGCGCCTCTGCCCACCTCCGGGGAGGCCTTCATGGTGAACGGCACGGCTTACTACCGGGTGGATATGGAGGGCATGGAGGAGCTGGAGGACCTGCGGACCTATCTGCGGGGCGTCTTCTCCCAAGAGCTGACGGATCGGCTGCTGGACGGAAGGGTCGCCCGTATCCAATACCGGGACGTGAACGGCGTCCTCTATGCCGCCGGGGAAAGCCGGGACCGGGACACCGGGAAGGGCCAGGCCCAGGCGGCGGTGGAACAGTTGGAGGACAATCTCTACTTCGTCAACGTAACGGTGGACCTGCTGGACGAGGATGGGGAGACTGTGGTGGGCCTGGAGAGCTGGTCCTTTCCCTACGCCTTTGTGGAGGACCGCTGGGTCTTCACCGATTTCCGCTTGGTCTACTGAAGAATGATAAAGATGCCACTTCCCCTGAGCCTATGCCGCTCAGGGGAAGTTTTTTGCACGCGGGCACGGGGCGGGGAACAATCACCCGCTGGGCGGAACGCAAAAAACTACGCAAAAATATCGATTTTTACGCAAATTCGTGAAATTTCCGGAAGCGCTGCTGAAGGAGGTTGATAAGATTGTGATAATAATGTCAAAATTTGCGCTATAAAGTGGGCAGATTTACGAAAATTTTCCTGGATACTAGAGCAATATGCCTATATTTACCGGTTTACTTTTGTTTAATTGTAAGAAATACAACGTTTGCGTTAGAAAAATTAGATTGATCTCTTGAAAAAATGTTCGGATATGTTACAATAAGGCTACACAGTTAAGCGGCGCAAAACCAAAAGGAGGAGAGAAATTGATGGAAAACTTGTTTTGGATCGGTTTCATAGGCGCGCTGGTCGCCGGACTTTTTGCCGTTATGCAGGCAAAAAAAGTGCTTTCTTATTCGGAAGGCAGTGAAAAAATGCGCAAAATCGCGGCAAATATCCGCGCTGGCGCAAACGCTTACTTAAAACAGCAGTACACGACGGTGTTCAAGGTCTTCATCGTGGTCTTTATCATCCTGCTGGTCATCGCCTTCGCCTCCGGCGGGAAGATGCTCTCCAAGTTCACCCCCTTCGCCTTTGTCACCGGCGGCATCTTCTCCATGCTGGCGGGCTTCATCGGCATGAAGATTGCCACCAACTCCAACGCCCGCACCGCCCAGGCCGCCTCCGAGAGCCTGAACAAGGGCCTGCGGGTGGCCTTCTCCTCTGGCTCCGTCATGGGCTTCACCGTGGTGGGCCTGGGCATGCTGGACATCACCATGTGGTTCTTCCTGCTGCGGTACGCCTTCGGCGTGGGCGACCCCACCGCCCTGGGCAACATCATGGTGATGAACGGCATGGGCGCGTCCTTTATGGCGCTGTTTGCCCGGGTGGGCGGCGGCATCTACACCAAGGCCGCCGACGTGGGCGCGGACCTCGTCGGGAAGGTCGAGGCCGGAATCCCCGAGGACGATCCCCGGAACCCCGCCACCATCGCCGACAACGTAGGCGACAACGTGGGCGACGTGGCCGGCATGGGCGCGGACCTCTACGAGTCCTACGTGGGCTCCATCCTGGCCACCTTTGCCCTGGGCGCCGTGGGCGGCTACGGCTGGAACGGCATGCTGCTCCCCGTGGCCCTGGCGGTCTGCGGCATCATCTGCTCGATCTTCGGCTCCTTCCTGGTGAAGACCAAGGAGGACGCCACCCAGGAGTCCCTGCTGAAGAGCCTCCGCACCGGCACCTATACCGCCGCCGTGCTGGCGGCCGTACTGGCGGCCCCCCTGACCTATTGGATTCTGGGCAGCTGGGGCGTGTACGTGGCCATTCTCTGCGGCCTCATCGGCGGCTGCGCCATCGGCTACTTCACGGAGTACTACACCTCCGACACCTATAAGCCCACCCAGGAGCTGGCGGCGGCCTCCGAGACCGGCTCCGCCACCATCATCATCGGCGGCATCTCCCTGGGCCTCAAGTCCACCATGACCTCCATCCTGATCGTGGCCGCGGCGGTGCTGGTGAGCTACTTCGCCGCCGGCGGCACCATTCAGATCGTGGACGGCGCGGGACATTTCACCGCCGCCTTCAACCAGGGGCTCTACGGCATCGGCATCGCCGGCGTGGGCATGCTCTCCACCCTGGGCATCACCCTGGCGACGGACGCCTACGGCCCCGTGGCCGACAACGCCGGCGGCATCGCCGAGATGAGCGGCCTGCCCGAGACCGTCCGCCAGCGCACCGACGCCCTGGACTCCCTGGGCAACACCACCGCCGCCACCGGCAAGGGCTTCGCCATCGGCTCCGCCTCCCTCACCGCCCTGGCCCTGCTGGTCAGCTACGTCAACATCGTCCAGGACAACACCGATGAAATTCTAAACTTCACCCTCACCAGTCCCACGGTCCTGGTCGGCCTTTTCATCGGGGCCATGCTGACCTTCGTCTTCACCGCCGAGACGATGAACGCCGTGCAGAAGGCGGCCCAGTCCATCGTGGTGGAGGTCCGCCGCCAGTTCAAGGAGATTCCCGGCATCATGGAGTACAAGGCCGAGCCGGACTACGCCTCCTGCGTCGGGCTCTGCACCAAGGGCGCGCTTCATGAGATGGTCACCCCCGCCGTGCTGGCCATCGTGGTGCCTATCGCCACCGGCTTGATCCTGGGTCCCACGGGCGTGGTGGGACTGCTGGGCGGCGTGTCCGTCTCCGGCTTCGCCATGGCGGTGTTCATGTCCAACGCCGGCGGCGCCTGGGACAACGCCAAAAAATACATCGAATCCGGTCATCACGGCGGCAAGGGCTCCGAGCAGCACAAGGCCGCTGTGGTGGGCGACACCGTGGGCGATCCCTTCAAGGACACCTCCGGCCCGTCCCTGAACATTCTCATCAAGCTCTGCTCCACCGTGTCCATCGTGTTCTCCGGGCTGATCCTGGCCTTTAACCTGATGAGTTTCCTGTAATTGCTTCTTTTTCTTCTTTTCCTTTCCAACAGGCGAAGGCCCTCCGCTCAAGCGGAGGGCCTTCGCCTTGACTTTATGGGGCCTGTTCCGTTTCCTCCGGGTCCAGCAAGCGCATCATGGACACCTCGTAGGCCGTCCGCTCCTCCGTCTCCCCGGACTCCAGGGTCTTGTGGTATGTACGGCTTTGGACCCGGCCCTCCAGGGCCAGGGGGTCCCCCACGTGGAGGCGGCTGGCCTTTACCGCCAGCTGGCCCCAGGCGATGACCGGCAGGTAGTCCGCCCGGCCGTAGCGCCGGGGCACCGCCAGCATCAGGTCGCAGATGCTGCGGCCCAGGGGGGTTCGGCGGAAGATGGGGGGCTTGCACAGGGCGCCGGAGAGGGTGATCTGGTTCTGGGGCTCGTCCAGTCCCGGCTGGAGCTCCTGGGCGTAGACGGTCAGCACCAGGCGGCTGCCTACGCCGCTGCGGTTGTTGAAGGAGCGGAGCTGCCCCCGGACGCGGAGGAGCCGCCCCTCCGCCGCCTGAGCGGCCAGAGCCCCGGGCAGCAGCACCGGCAGCAGGTCCACCTGGCCGCTGAGGCGGGGGACCTGGAGGTATACGCGGTAAAACTGCGCGCCGTGGTTCTCGTGGGACCACTCCGGCTCTCCCAGGACCAAACCCTCCAGCAGCACTTCATTCTTCGTCGTCATGTTGTCCACCTCTCGGTCGTGATACCGCATTGTATGAGGGGGATAGGGAGGATAGAACTGAAAAAAGAGGCGCGGCCGAACGCCGCGCCTCTTCCTGTGAAACGGTTAGATTTTGATAAGCTCGTACTTCCGGGACCCAAGCCCCAGCTTTTCCGCGTGCTCCAGGCAGGTCTGCCAGTGGGTGTCCGGGTGGGCCGCCTGGAAGACGTCGCCGCAGGAGCAGTCGAAGCCCTCGTCAAACAGCACGGAGCCCGGCATCGGCGGCTGGGACACCACCGCGTCGGCGCAGGCCTGGTCCAGGGCCACCGGGTCGAAGGAGGCGAACATGCCCACGTCCGCGGCGATGGGCACGTCGTTCTCCCCGTGGCAGTCGCAGTTGGGGGAGATATCCAGCACCAGGGAGACGTGGAAGCAGGGCCGCCCGGCCACCACGGCCTTGGTGTACTCGGCGATCTTCTTGTTCAGGATGGTGGGGGCCTCGTCGTAGAGGCAGTCGATGGCGTCCTTGGGGCAGACCGCCAGGCACCGGCCGCAGCCCACGCATTTGTCCGTGTTGATGGACGCCTTGCCGTCCGCGCCGAACTGGGGCGCGTCATGGGCGCAGATCTTGGCGCAGGCCCGGCAGCCGATGCACTTGTCCGCCTTCACGAAGGGCTTGCCGGAGTTGTGCTGCTCCATCTTGCCCGCCCGGGAGCCGCAGCCCATGCCGATGTTTTTCAGGGCGCCGCCCATGCCCGCCTGCTCGTGGCCCTTGAAGTGGGTGAGGCTGACGAACACGTCCGCGTCCATGACGGCCCGGCCGATCTTGGCCTCCTTCACGTACTCGCCGCCCTCCACGGGGACGGAAACCTCGTCGGCGCCCTTCAGCCCGTCGGCGATGATCACGTGGCAGCCGGTGGCATAGGGGTTGAAGCCGTTGACATAGGCGGATTCCAGGTGGTCCAGAGCGTTCTTCCGCCCGCCGACGTAGAGAGTGTTGCAGTCCGTCAGGAAGGGCTTGCCCCCCTGGGACTTGACGAGGTCCGCCACGGCCTTGGCCCAGTTGGGCCGGAGGTAGGCCAGGTTCCCCGGCTCGCCGAAGTGCATCTTGATGGCGACGAATTTATCCTCCATGTCGATCTCGCCAAAGCCGGCGGTCATCATCAGGCGGGCCAGTTTCTGGGGCAGGTTCTCCCGCCAGCTGGGGCAGCGGAAATCCGCGAAGTAGACCTTGGACGTCTCAGCCATGATCATCGTTCTCCTTTACCGTTCATTTTCCGTAATTTTATATGGGGATCATTTGGCACACAGTGTATCACATGGAGTATGGTCCATGTCAAGCCCTTTCCCGGATTTGGGGCTGGAATGTAAAAAAAGCGTTTTGCCGGTTGTATTCACGAGCCGCTTGTGCTAAACTATAACGGATTATAATAAGATGAAAGTATGACCATAGCTGGAGGAACTTGCATGAAGATTGTTGTATTGGCCGGGGGCCTCTCCACCGAGCGGGCCGTCTCCCTGGTGACGGGCACCGGTATCTGCCGGGCGCTGCGCCAGAGGGGCCACCGGGCCATTTTGGTAGATTTGTTTCTGGGGCTGGAGGAGCTTCCGGTGGACCCGGAGACCCTCTTCGACGCGGCGGACGGCCTGTGCCCCGACGCGCGGATCGAGACCACGGCCCCGGACCTGGAGGCCGTCCGGCGGAGCCGGAGGGACCAGAGCCCCCGGGTCTTCGGGCCCAACGTGCTGGAGCTGTGCCAGCGGGCGGACATCGTGTTCCTGGGCCTCCACGGCCAGGACGGGGAGGACGGAAGGGTCCAGGCGGCCCTGGAGCTGCTGGGAGTGCCCTATACCGGGTCCGGGTATCTGGCCTCCGGCGTTGCCATGGACAAGGCGGTGGCCAAGCGGATCATGACCGCAGAAGGCGTTCCCACGCCCAGGTGGGGTGTGCTGGAGTACGGACCAGAGGAGACCTGCCGCCTGGCCCAGGAGCTGCCCATGCCCTGCGTGATCAAGTGCACCACCGGCGGGTCCTCCCTGGGGGTCTTTCTGCCGGAGGACCGGGGCGAGCTGCGGGACGCGCTGGAAAAGGTCCGCCGGTTCGGCGGCCAGGTGATCTGGGAGGAGCGGATCTACGGCCGGGAGCTGACGGTGGCGGTCCTGGGGGACCGGGCTCTGCCCGCCGTGGAGACCACCCCCGCCGGGAAGGACTTCGACTACGCCGCCAAGTACCAGAAGGGCGGCGCCCGGGAGATCTGCCCCGCCCCGCTGACCGAGGCGGAGTCCGCCGCCGCCGGGGAGCTGGCCCTCCGGGCCCACAAGGCCCTGGGCCTTCAGGTCTACTCCCGGACGGACATGATCCTGGACAAAGACGGGAAGCTCTGGTGCCTGGAGGCCAACTCCCTGCCGGGGATGACCCCCACCAGCTTCGTGCCCCAGGAGGCCGCCGCGGTCGGCATGAGCTACGACGAGCTGTGCGAGGAGATCGTGCGGCTGTCCCTGGACATCAAACGCCGATAATACATAGAAAGAAAGCGCGCCCGGAAGGGCGCGGGGAGGACGATGGAATGGAGCCCATGACTGCCCGCCAGATCGCCGCCGCCGTGGACGGCGTGTGGCTGAACCCCGGAGAGAACGACCCCGCCGTCACCGCGGTCTGCACCGACAGCCGCAAGTTGACCCCCGGCTGCCTGTTCCTGCCCTGGGTGGGGGAGCGGTTCGACGGGCACGACTTCATCGACGCGGCCCTGGACGCCGGGGCGGCGGGGTGCCTCTGCGCCCGGGTGCCGGAGACCCTCCGGGAGGACAAATTTTACATCCGGGTCCCGGACACCCGGCTGGCCCTCAAGGCCCTGGCTTCGGCCTACCGGGACCGGTTTTCCATCCCGGTGATCCAGGTCACCGGCAGCGTGGGGAAGACCACCACCAAGGAGATGATCGCCGCCGTGCTGGGGGCGAAGCTCAAGGTCTGGAAAACCCCGGAAAACTACAACAACGACGTGGGGACGCCCCTGACCCTGCTGGGCCTGACCTCTGAGCACCAGGCTGCGGTCATCGAGACCGGCATGAACCACTTCGGGGAGATCGAATACCTCACCGAAATGGTGAGGCCCGACGTGGCCGTCATCTCCAACATCGGAGACGCCCACATTGAGTATTTGGGAAGCCGGGAGGGCATCCTGAAAGCCAAGTGCGAGATTTTCACCCACCTGAAAAAAGACGGCCTGGCGGTTTTGAACGGCGACGACGCCCTGCTGGACACGGTAGCGGTCCCGTTCCGGACCGTCCGCTGCGGCAAGTCGGAGCACTGTCAGGCCCGGATTACCGAGATCGCCGACCACGGCGTGGAGGGCATCCGCTGCACCATCGCCACGGAAAAGGACCGCTATTCTCTGAGCATCCCCGCCCCCGGGGAGCACATGGCCTATACCGCCGCCATTGCCGTGACGGTGGGGGAGGCCCTGGGCCTCAGCCGGGAGGAGATCGTCCGGGGGGCGGCCTCCTATGTCCCGGCGGGCAGCCGGATGCGGGTCCTCCGACTGCCGGACCGGCGGATGCTTCTGGACGACTGCTACAACGCCAACCCCCAGTCCGTGGCGGCGGCGCTGGAAATTCTGGCCCGGACGGACTGCGACAAGCGGGTGGCCGTTCTGGGGGACATGGGCGAGCTGGGGGACATCGGAAACCGGGCTCATTACAACATGGGGGCCCTGGCCGCCATGCTGGGGATCGACCTGGTGTTCGCCATCGGCAGCGGAGAGCTGGCGGGGAAGATCGCCGACGGCGCGGCCCAGAGCGGCGGGTCCGTGCTGTACTTCCCCACGAAAGAGGAGGCCCTCCCGGAGCTCCGGCAGCAGCTGGGGCAGCGGGGGACCGTCATGCTGGTGAAGGCCTCCCACGCCATGAAATTCGGCTGGCTGGTGGAGCGGCTGCAAGAACGATAATATTTGGAGAATGAACGATAGAGCGCTATGATTGAGATACAGGTAAACTCCCTGGTCAAGTCCTTTGAGGTGGGGCATAACGTCCTGGACGGCCTGACCTTTCAGATTGACCAGGGAGAGCGGGTGGGCCTGCTGGGCCGGAACGGCGCGGGCAAAACCACCCTCTTTCGCATATTGACGGGAGAGCTGGACCACGACGAGGGGCAGGTGGCCGTTGCCTCTGGCCATCGCCTGGGCCTGATCTCCCAGATTCCCGTCTACCCGGCGGGGTACACCGTGGAGGACGTGCTCCGCTCCGCCTTTGCCCGGCTGGAGAGCCTGGCGAGGGAGATGGAGGCCCTGGAGGGCCGCATGGCGGCGGGGGAGATGGACCCGGCGCTGCTGCGGCGCTACGGGTCCCTCTCCGAGCGGTTCGAGGTCTTCGGCGGCTATGACACCGACGTGGCCGTGAATAAAATTGCCAACGGCCTGTCCATTTCCCAGGAGCAGCGGCAGCAGCTCTTCGACAGCCTCTCCGGCGGGGAGAAGACCCGGGTGAACCTGGGGCGGCTCATCCTGGAGGACACGGACATTCTGCTGCTGGACGAGCCCACGAACCATTTGGACCTCCACGCCACGGAGTGGCTGGAGGAGTATATCCGGGGCTTCCGGGGCACAGTCGTCGCTATTTCCCACGACCGCTACTTCCTGGACCGGGTGGTCACCCGGGTCATTGAAATCGAAAACGGCAAGGCGGAATTCTACAGCGGGAACTACAGCTTTTACGCCGTGGAGAAGGAGCGCCGCTATCAGGAGCGCTTAAAGCAGTACCAGAAGGAACAGGCGAAGATCGAGCAATTGGAAAAGGCGGCGGAGCAGCTGCGGGTCTGGGCCTTCATGGGCATGGACAAGACCTACCGCCGGGCCGTCAACATCGAGCGGCGCATTGAGCGGATGCGCACCACCGCCAAGCCCACCAAGGCCCGAAAGATGGACGCCCGCTTTTCCACCGCCGAGTTCCACGGGGACGAGATGTTGGGCATTCGGAACGTGGCCAAGTCCTATGGGGACAAGCATTTATTTGACAACATCACTCTGAAGGTGGAGGGGGGCGAGCGGATCGCCCTCATCGGCGACAACGGCACGGGGAAGTCCACCCTCATCAAGATGATTATGGGGGAGCTGTACCCCGACGACGGGCGCATCAAGCTGGGGCCCCAGGCGAAGCCCGCCTACCTGCCCCAGATCATCCACTTCGACCACCCGGATTGGAACCTGCTGGAGAACATGATGGCCTCCAAGCGGGGCCTCTCCGCTCAGAGCGCCCGGAACCGCCTGGCGGCTTACGACTTCCGGGGGGAGGACGTGTTCAAGCCCGTGTCCGTCCTCTCCGGCGGGGAGCAGAGCCGCCTGAGACTCTGCATGCTGATGGACGGGGAGATCAACTTCCTCATCCTGGACGAGCCCACGAACCACCTGGACATCGCCTCCCGGGAGTGGATTGAGGAGGCGGTGGAATCCTATGACGGGACGCTGCTGTTCGTCAGCCACGACCGCTACTTCATCAACCGCTTCGCCACCCGCATCTGGGAGCTGGCGAACGAGACGATTACGGATTATCCCTGCGGCTTCACCCAGTACCGGCAGATGAAGGCCCAGGAGGAGGCGGCAAAGACCGAGCCGCCGAAGCCCGCGAAGGAAAAGGCCGAGCGCCCCGTCCGGGGAAACCGGGCCCAGCAGACGGCCCGGCGGCAGCTGACCATCTGCGAGCGGGACATCGCCAGGGCCGAGGAGCGGATTTCCGCCCTGGAGGCAGACATGGAGTCCGCCGCCTGCGACTACGAAAAGCTGACGGAGTTGACGGAAGAGCGGGAGGCCGCCCAGGGAGAGCTGGACGCCCTTTACGAGCGCTGGGAACAGCTCAGCGAGGAGGCCGGAGAGGCATGACGGCAAAAAAGCTTTGCCGGATCGGCCAGCTGGCGCTGGCCCTGGCGGGACTGGCGCTGGCGATGGTTCCCATCGGCATCCGCTTCGCCGGGTACTTCCTGTGGGGATGCCTGGGCGTTTGGATTGCCGGAGAGCTGCTGAGCTGGTGGGCAAAGCGGTCCCGAGCCGGGAAGGTCTGCTTCCGAGTGTTCTGCGCCGGGGTGGGGCTGGGCGTTGTGTGCCTGGCGTCCATCGAGGCGGTGCTGATCTTCCGGGGAGAGGCGGACAACTCCAACCTTCCCGTGGACGCGGTCATCGTCCTGGGGGCCGGGGTCAACGGCGAGACCCCCTCGGCGGCGCTGTGGAGCCGCATCCGGGCGGCGGCGGTCTACCTGGAAAAGCACCCGGACGTTCCGGTGGTCCTCTCCGGAGGACAAGGGGCCGGGGAGGCCATTTCCGAGGCGGAGGCCATGCGCCGGGCGCTTTGGGGGGAGGTTGAGGCGGAAAACGCCCGCCTTCTCCTGGAGGAGAAGTCCACCAACACCGCCCAGAATTTCGCCTTTTCCAAGGCGCTGCTGGAGGAATACGGTCTGGACACGGAGACAGCGGTGATCGCCGTGGTGACCAACGATTTTCACTGCTTCCGCTCCCACATGATCGCGCAGAAGCAGGGCCTGCGGACTATCGACGTCCCGGCGGAGCTGCCCTGGTGGTGGCTTACCGCGAATTACTATTTGAGAGAGGCCTTTGCCGTGGTGAAGACGGCATTGTTCGACTGAACCAAAGGAGATGAACGCCAAGTGGCATGGAACAACGTGCTGTGCGTGTACTATTCCCGGACGGGGAACACGAAAAAAGCCATGGAGGAGGTCGCCAAGGCCCTGGGGGCCGAGCTGGCGGAGCTCCAGGACAGCGTGGACCGCAGCGGCTGGGGCGGCTGGCTCCGGTGCGGCGTGGACGCCATGCGCCGGACCCTGCCAACCGTGAAGTGCCCCGCCCGGTTTCCCCTGACGGACTACCGCCTGGTGATCGTGGGGTCTCCGGTATGGGCGGGGCGGTGCAGTTCGGTGATGCGGAGTTTTTTGAAGGAGAACGGGAAGCACATCCGCAACGCCTCCTACGTGCTGACCCGGGGCTGTGAGGACAAGAACGAGGAGATCTTCGAGCAGATGGACCGCTACGTCCCCTGCGGGCACCGGACGGCGGTGTCCCTGCGGAGCGGCTCTGTGGGCTACGCCTTCTGGCAGGAGGAGTTCCTCCGCCAGACCCAGGAATTTTTGCAGACCAACGGACGATAGGTTTTTCCGGCTTCGACGACTATCTTTTTCTTGAGGAGACATGCTATGCTGGAAAGACTAAACAAGCTGGCGGTGCGGAAGGAGGACCTGGAGTCTCAGCTGGCGGACCCCGCCGTCTACGGCGACGGGGCGCGGCTGGCGGCGATTCAGCGGGAATTGAAGGAGCTGACGCCGGTAGTGGAGGCCGCCGAAGCCCTGAAGGCGGCGGAACGCCGCCGGGAGGAGGCGGAGGCCCTGCTTCGGGACCCGGAGCTGAAGTCCCTGGCCCAGGAGGAGCTGTCCGCCGCCAAAGAGGCGGCGGAGCGCCTCCGGGAGGAGCTGAAACGGCTGCTCCTGCCCCGGGACCCCAACGACGGCCGGAATGTCATCCTGGAGATCCGGGCCGGCGTGGGCGGCGAGGAGGCGGCCCTCTTTGCCGGGGAATTGCTGCGGATGTACACCATGTACGCCCAACGCCGGGGTTGGCGGACGGAGGTCCTCAGCCTGAACGAGACGGAGCTGGGGGGCGTGAAGGAGTGCGGCGTGCTCATCGAGGGGGAGGACGTGTTCTCCCGGCTGAAATTCGAGAGCGGCGTCCACCAGGTGAAGCGGGTCCCCGAAACGGAGTCCAGCGGCCGCATCCAGACCAGCACCGCCACCGTGGCGGTCCTGCCGGAGGCGGAGGAGGTGGACGTGGCCATCGACCCCAAGGACCTGCAGATCGACACCTACCGCTCCTCCGGCGCGGGGGGACAGCACATCAACAAGACCGAGTCCGCCATCCGCATCACCCACCTGCCCACGGGGACGGTGGTGACCTGCCAGGACGAGCGGAGTCAGTACAAAAACAAGGACAAGGCCATGCGGGTTCTCCGCTCCCGGCTCTATCAGCGGGAACGGGAAAAACGGGACGCCGCCGCCGCCTCGGAGCGGAGAAGCCAGGTGGGCGGCGCGTGGCGCAGCGAGAAGGTGCGGACCTACCGCTTCCTCCAGAGCCAGGTGGTGGAGCACCGGATCGGACTGACGGTGTACCGGCTGGACGCGGTGCTGGACGGCGACCTGGACGAGATCATCGACGCCCTGGTCACGGCGGACGCGGCGGAGCGGCTGAAGAACGGAGAAGGTCAACAATAGCGGGGAGACCCGCCTGGAAAGAGACAGAGGCGAACAATATGCAGACGATTTATTACGACTTGCGGGACACCAAGGGACAGCAGAAGGAGATCGAGGACAAGATCTCCGCCGCCGCCAAGATCCTCCGGGAGGGGGGCCTGGTGGGCATCCCCACGGAGACGGTGTACGGCCTGGGGGCCGACGGGTCCAACCCCGCCGCCGTCCGGCGCATCTTCGAGGTGAAGGGACGGCCCCAGGACAATCCCCTGATCCTCCACGTCACCGGGGCCCAGTGGCTGCCCCGGTACTGCGCGGATATCCCCCCGGTGGCCTACACCCTGGCGCGGAAGTTCTGGCCGGGACCTTTGACCATGATCCTCAAGCGCCAGCCCACGGTCCCCAACGAGACCACGGCGGGCCTGGACACCGTGGGGGTCCGCTGCCCCAACCACCCTGTCACCCTGGCCATCATCCGGGAGGCCGGCATGGCCATCGCCGCCCCCAGCGCCAACACCTCCGGCCGGCCCAGCTGCACCACGGCCCAGGACGTGCTGGAGGACGTGGGGGGACGGATCGACATGGTGGTCGACGGGGGCCCCTGTGTCGTGGGCGTGGAGTCCACCGTGCTGGACCTGACCCGGGAGCCCCCCCGGCTCCTCCGCCCCGGCGGGCTGCCCGTGGAGGATATCGAGCGGGTCATCGGCCATATCGACGTGGACCGGGCCGTGACGGCCTTCCTCCGGCCGGATGAGCGCCCCGGCGCGCCGGGCATGAAGTACCGCCACTACGCCCCCAAGGCCCCGGTGACGGTGGTCACCGGCTCTCCCATGAATTCCGCCCGGATGATCGCCGAAAAGGCGGGCCCGGACTCCGGCGTCATCTGCTTTGACGAGTACGCCCACCTCTTTTCCCAGCAGGTGGTCCGCTCCCTGGGGCCGTGCAGCGACAAACAGGTCCAGGCCCAGCGGGTCTTCGAGGCCCTGCGGAGCTTCGACAGCAGCGAGGTGAAGGAGATCTTCGCCCAGTGCCCGGACAACCGGGGGCTGGGACTGGCCATCGGCAACCGGCTGAAAAAGGCCGCGGGCTTCCACGTGATCAACGCGGACAGCCAGCGGATCATCCTGGGGGTCACCGGCGGCACCGGCGCGGGAAAGAGCAGCGCCCTCCAGGCCATCCGGGACCTGGGCGGCAGCGTTATCGACTGCGACGCGGTCTATCACCAGGTGCTGAACGACAGCGAGGACTTCAAAAACGCCATCAACGTGCGCTTCCCCGGGGTCTTCACCACCGACGGCCAGCTGAACCGGAAGAAGCTGGGGCAGGAGGTCTTCGCCAAGCGGGACCGGCTGGACCAGCTGAACACCATCGTCTATCGCTTTCTCCTCCCGGAGCTGGAGGCCCTGGTGGAGGCCTCCGAGGGGCTCTGCGCCCTGGACGCCATCAACCTTTTTGAGAGCGGCCTGGACCGCCTCTGCGACCGCACCGTGGCCGTGACGGCTCCGACCGAGCTGCGGGTGAAGCGCATCATGGCCCGGGACCACATCACGGAACAGTACGCCCGCCTGCGCATCGGCGCTCAGAAGCAGGACGAGTACTACCGGGGCAAGTGCGACTGCGAGCTGAACAACGCCACGGAATCTCCGGAGGAGTTTCGCCGGGACGCCTACCTGTTCTTCGAGCGCCTGGTGGAGGCCATTCAGGAGGAGAAACGCCATGGATAATATCAGGAGGTAACGCTATATGGAAAAATCTGAATTCAAGGAGCTGAAAGAGCAGCTCCTCTCCACGAAAAAGAACGGCTACGACATCCTCTCCGGCGCCGACCGGGCGGCGATGGAGGACTACTGCGCCGGCTACAAGCGCTTTTTGGACGTCAGCAAGACGGAGCGCCTCTGTGCCGCGGAGGTCGTCCGCATGGCGGAGGAGCAAGGCTACCAGCCCTACGCGCCGGGGGCGGACGTGAAGCCCGGGGAGAAGCTCTATTTCTGCAACCGGGGCAAGGCGGTTATGCTGGCCCACATCGGGCGGAAGCCCCTCTCGGAGGGCGTCCAGCTGGCGGCGGCCCACATCGACTCCCCCCGGCTGGACCTGAAGCCCAATCCCCTCTACGAGGACAGCGAGCTGGCTTACTTTAAGACCCACTACTACGGCGGCATCCGGAAGTACCAATGGGTGACCATCCCCCTGGCCCTCCACGGCGTGGTGATCCTGAAGGACGGGACCAAGGTTACGGTCCGCATTGGAGAAGAGGAGGGGGAGCCCCGGCTGGTCATCACGGACCTGCTGCCCCATCTGGGGGCCGCCCAGAACAAGAAGCCCCTGGCGGAGGCCGTTCCCGGCGAGACGCTGAACCTGCTGCTGGGCAGCGAGCCCATCGGGAACGAGGAGGAATCCGGCCGGGTGAAGCTGGCCGTCATGAAGCTGCTCCACGAGAAGTACGGCATCGTGGAGGACGACCTGAACTCCGCCGAGCTGGAGGCCGTCCCGGCGGTGAAGGCTTGCGACATCGGCCTGGACCGCTCCATGATCGGGGCCTACGGCCACGACGACCGGGTCTGCGCCTACGCCGCCCTGAAGGCTCTGCTGGACCTGGAGGTGACCCCGGCGAAGACCGCCGTGTGCATCTTGGCGGACAAGGAGGAGATCGGCTCCGACGGCGTGACGGGCATGCAGTCCGCCGCCTTCGACGCCTTCATCGAGGACCTGTGCGCCGCCCAGGGCGCGACCCTGCGGGGCTGCTTCGCCAAGTCCTTCTGCCTCAGCGCCGACGTGACGGCGGCCTATGACCCCAACTACCCCGACGTATTCGAGAAGCGGAACGAATCCCAGATCAACTACGGCGTGGGCCTGTGCAAGTACACCGGCGCCCGGGGCAAGTCCGGGGCCTCCGACGCGGACGCGGAGACGGTGTCCTACGTCCGGCGGCTCTTCGATCAGGCGGGAGTCATCTGGCAGATCTCCGAGCTGGGCAAGGTAGACGCCGGCGGCGGCGGCACCGTGGCCATGTATATGGCGAACCGGAACATCAACACTCTGGACGCCGGGGTCCCGGTGCTGAGCATGCACGCCCCCTTTGAGACGGTCTCCAAGCTGGACTGCTACGAGACCTACAAAGGCATGAGGGCGGTCTTCCAGGCGGAGGATTAAATGAAACGCATAAAAGCGGGCTGTGCCGGTTTGGCACAGCCCGCTTTCTCGATGGAAGCGTTATCGGTTGGTGGTGACGGAACAACTGGGCGTGTAACCGTCCAGCATATCAAAGGTGAAATAGCTGTCCTGGGAGAAGGTGACCCGGCGGACCAGGGCCCCGCCGATTCGGTCGTCCCCGCTGTAATCCTGCTGGACGGAGAGAAGACCGCCCGGATCGCTGGTGTCCACAAAGCGAAAGCTGTTGTGGCTGTCCTCCCAGGGAATCATGTCGGCAAACGCCTCGTCCCAGCGAAGAAAGGTGAAGAGGAAGCTCCGATCAGGCTTTTCCGGGTTGTCAAAGCGGACCAGGTAATTGCATGCCTGGAACAGGGGAAAGGGAACCTGGACAGTGAACACCGCCTCATAGGGAGAGTACACGTCTACGGTGACCTTCGCCTCGTACTCGCCCTCGCTGGTGAACTCGCTGCCGTCCAGGCCCAGGGAACGGGCCATACCCGTTCCGGCGTAGGTCCGCAGGGGCTGGGCGCTCTCCTCCGGCTCGGACTCGGCGGGAGTCTGAGGGGCCGGCTCCTCCGGGAGCTGGACCTTTTCCCCGGTCTCATTCAGGCAGCGGTAGAGGAACGTGGCGATCTGCCCCCGGGTACAAGGTTCGCCGGGGGAGAAGGTGGTCTCGGAGGTGCCGGAGGTGATGCCGCTCTCCACGGCCCAGGCCACGGCCTGGGCGTAACCGGCGCCAGGGGCCACGTCGGTGAAGATGCCCAGGGGGCTGGCGTCGGGAGACCCGGCGTAACGCCAGAGGAACCCCATGGCCATGCCCCGGCTGCAGGGGGCCGAGGGATTCAAGGCTGCGGAGCCGCCCAGGATACCCGCCTGGTAGGCCCAGGCGATGGCCGGGCGGAAGCTGGAGCTGACAGACTCCGCCGTCAGGCCCGGGGGAAGGAGCTCCTCCTCCGCCTGAGGGGACCCGGCGGCCCGCCAGAGGAAGGTGAGGATCTGCCCCTGGGTGCACAGGGCGTCGGGGGAGAAGGTGTCCTCGGAGGTCCCGGTGGTGATGCCCCGCTCCACGGCCCAGGCGATGGGCGCGGCATAGTACAGCCCCTCGTCCACGTCGGAGAAAGCGGCGGCGCTGCCCGTCAGCAGGGTCAGAGCCAGGAAGAAAGCGGCCAGCGTCTTTTTCATATGCGCGCACCTCGTTTCATTTCAAAATTCGGCCCCGAAAGGCTCAAGCCCTATTGTAGAATATTTTTTCGTCCCTTGCAAGCCCAAACCACAATTTGTATGTTACATCTTTGTTACAGGCACAAGGGATGGTGTCCGTTTTCGACATGGACCACAAAAAACCTCCCCGCGGCCTGCCCGCTTCCTTTACAGCTCCCGCATCAGGTGAAAGGTCTGCATCAGCTGGAGGGTCCCATACCCCCACTGGTTGTTGGGATACTGCATATCCGGCCGCCGGAGGCAGCCCCGGATCAGATAGGCCCGAATCTGGTACGTCCCCATGGCCGGGTCGTTCCCCTCCCGGACGCCCCACTGGAGCAGCAGGGCGCAGGTCCCCGCCAGCACCGCCGCCGCCGCGCTGGTGCCGCTCATGAGGCCCGGCCCGTAGGGGTAGACGCCCCCGACCCCCACGCCGGGAGCCACCAGGTCCGGCAGGACCCGGCCGTCCCAGGCGGGGCCCCGGGAGCTTTTAGCGTAGAGGCTCTTGTTGTTGCTGTCGTAGGCCCCGCAGCAGATAACCCCCACGGCGGAGGCGGGGCAGGTGACGGTGTAGTCCGGCGTGGCCGCCAGGAACTCCACCGTGGGGGAGACGAAGCCCGTCATGGGCAGCCACACCTGGTAGCTGCCGTTCAGCAGGATGTCCCCGTGGAGCTGGATGGTCCACACGCCGGGGGTGGCCCCCAGGATGCGGATGACCGTCAATTGCCCTCCGCTGCCCTCCACGGGGAAGTGGTACTCGATCTGCACCCGGGACGCCTCCAGCACCAGCTTCACGTCGGCGGCGGGGCCGATGCCGGGCTTGGCGGGGACCCGGCCCACCAGCTCCCCGGAGGGGGACCGGACGGAGACCGACAGCCGGTCCGCCACGGTATTCCACACAGCCAGGTACACGTCCCCGGCGTTTTCCCCCACCTTCAGGTCCACGGTCCCGGGCTTTTCCCCGGGCTGGAGGACGCCGCCGGTGTGGTGCCGGGCCTCCGCCTCGTTCCCCGCCGCGGCGCAGAGGCACACCCCCGCCTGGAGGGACGCGCCCCCCAGGTACTCCTCGAAGACGCTGACCCCGTCGTGGCTTCCGGAGTTGGTGCCCAGGCCGATGCAGATCACCGCCGGCCGGCCCAGCTGCCGGGCCTTGTGGAGAATGTACTCCACGCCCACCATGACGGCGCTGGACTCGTAGGCGTGCTCCTGGTCCGCCGGGACGCAGTACCGCTCCCGGTAGAAGGGCCGGGCCTTTTTCAGCTTCACGGCAATGATCTCCGCGTCCGGGGCCGCGCCGGAGAAGTCCTCCGTCTGCCGCCCCGCCGCCACGGAGGCCATAAAGGTGCCGTGGCCGTCCTCGTCCCGCTGGGGCACGACGGCGTAGGGGTCCGGGGAGGCCAGGGCGGCGTCGATGTCCGCCTTGGAGTACTCCCGGCCCATGAGAAAGCCCTCGGGGGGCTCCCCCTCGGCGGTCTGGTCGTAGAGATACCGGATGCGGCTGCTGCCGTCCTCATAGCGGAAGACGCTTTGGGTATAGTCGATGCCGGTGTCCACGAAGCCGATGAGCACCCCCCGGCCCTTCAGGTTCAGATAGGGCTGGCTCTGGACCTGGGAGACCCCCGCCGCCTCCAGGGCAGGGCGGTCCAGAAGCCCCAGCACCACCGAGACGGAGCTGAGGAAGGCGGTGCCCAGGGCCTCCTCCAGGTGGTGGAAGTTCTCCGCCTTGATATAGCCCAGAACATAGCGGCCGGAGAGCATCTGTCCGATGACGACCTCCCCGGACCGCTGGACGTAGTCGAAAAAAGCGTCCGTGGCCCGGGTGACGAAATCCACGGTGTCCGGCGCGTGGATAAAGGCCATGGCTTCCGGCGACAGGTTCATGCTCAAAGCCCCCTTTCCAAATGATCGACCAGCTGGTTCATGGTGCCGCAGAGGTTCAGCCGCCCGTAGCCCCAGAGGGGATTCGGGTAGGCCAGGAAGGGGCTGCGGAGGGCCCCCTTGCAGAGAAACGCCTTCACCCGCTGGTTGTAGAGGAACGGGTCGTTTCCCTGGACGACGCCCCACTCCATCATCAGTGCCGCCGCCCCGGAGACAAAGGGGGCCGCCATGCTGGTGCCGGTGAACACGTCGTAGCCGCCCCCCGGCTTGGCGGAGCGGACGGCCTCCGCCGGGGCCGTCAGGTCCAGAAGGACCCGGCCCGCGCAGTCCTGGTCCCCCCGGCCGGAGAAGGGGCTGAGGGTCTCCGTCTCCGTCCGGAAGCCCCCCACGGAGATGGGGTACAACGCCGTGGCGGGGAGGGTGATGGTCAGGTCCGGCTCCGGCTGTAGGAAGGCGGTGCGGTCGCTGACCTCCTCGATGGTGGGCAGCCACACGTCGAAGCGGCCGTCGGCCACCTTCCTGCCGAAGCTCCGCAGGTTCCAGAGGCCGTCCAGCCCCCCCGGGGGGGCCTCCAGGAGGAACAAGACCTCCTGGGTGACGGTGTAGTGGGTGGGCACGCCGTAGAAAATGGCGGCCCGGATGGAGCCGAAGCGGAGGAACCGGGTCCCCTCCGTCAGGGGCCCCGTGGTCTGCCCGTTGGGGAGGACCAGCTCGAACACCGCGTCGTCGGCGAAGTTCTTCCAGAGGGAGAGGTAGATCTGCCGGCGCTGGGTGGAGACGGTGAACTCCGCGTCGACGGTCTCGTTCTCGACCAGACGCCCCCGGAAGTGGTGGGCCCCGCTGCCCTCGTTCCCGGCGGCGCAGACCACCACGCTGCGCCCCCGCTGGGCGGACTGGTCGATGTAGGACTCAAAGAGGGTCTGCCCCTGGTGGGAGCCGCAGTTGGTGCCGTAGCTCAGGTTCACCACGCAGGGCATTCCCCGCTCTTCCGCCTGGTCCAGCAGAAATTTGACCGCCCGCATAATGTCCGTGCTCCGGGAGCTGGCCAGCTTCACGGCGGCGATGGAAGCCCCGGGGGCCGCGCCGCTCCGCCCGGCGGCGATGGCGGCCACGGCGGTGCCGTGACCGCTGTCGTCGGTGGAGTCCACCAGCCCGGTGGCCAGCTCCGCCCGGGTGTAGAGGGCCCCGTGGAGAAAACCCCGGGGCGGCGTGCCCTGGGCCGTCATGTCCCAGAGGGCCACGATCCGGCTGCTGCCGTCCTCCCCCAGAAACTCCGGGTGCCGCAGGTCCAGCCCGGAGTCCACAAAGCCGATCAGCACCCCCTGGCCGGTCAGCCCCAGGCCGGTTTCCCGCTGGACCGGCGGGATGCAGGACGCCTCCAGGCCCCGGTCCGCCAGCCCGCTGAGCCGCCGGGCGGGCTCGAAGCTGGTCACCTGCCAGTGAGCCAGCAGCCGCTCCGGGGCTTCCTCTCCCAGTTCCATGATGGCGAATTGGGCGTCCAGCAGCTCCGTGGGATAGCCCAGGGAGAGAATATCCCCTGTATATTTGATAATGTATTCCATACAGCCCTCCTGTCCCGATGCTCCGGGCGGTGTCCGGAAGGTCCCGCCCGCATAGGATAGTATACGGAAAGGAGGAGCAGCCTTATGAATCCAACTTATACGGAAAAAGGCAGTCTGCAGATTTTTGTCACGGCGGGGGAGGCGCCGGACCCCATCCCCGAGGCCCGGGTCCGCATCACGGACCCCACGGACGGGAGCGTGCTGGAGGAGGTGACCGCCAATTCCTCGGGCCAGACGCCCTTTATTGAGCTGCCCGCGCCGCCCATGGAGTGGTCCGTGATGGAGGGGGCGGCGGAGCAGCGGCCCTACGCCGTCTACAACGTCACTGTCTTTGCCCCGGAGCGGGAGACCCTCCACATCGGCGGGGTGGAGCTGATGGCCGCCGGGCGGGCCATCCAGCGGGCCCCCCTGGCCCCGGCCCGGCCCGGGGGCTTCAATGTACACAATGTGCTTCTGCCCCCCCACGCCCTCTGGGGGGAGCCCTCCAGCCGTCCGGAGGAGGAGGCGGTCAAGCCCCTGCCGGAGCCGGAGGGGTTGGTGGTCCTGCCGGAGCCGGTGATCCCGGAGTTCATCGTAGTCCACGACGGACGGCCCGACGACGCCTCCGCCCAGAATTACTGGGTCCGGTTCAAGGATTACGTGAAGAACGTGGCCTGCAGCGAGATCTACTCCACCTGGCAGAGGGAGACCATCAAGGCCAACGTCCTGGCCATTCTCTCCTTCACCCTGAACCGGGTCTACACGGAGTGGTACCGGGGGAAGGGCTACGACTTCACCATCACCAGCTCCACGGCCTTCGACCAGTCCTACAACCACGGCCGGACCCTTTTTGAGGAGATCAGCGTGGTGGTGGATGATCTCTTCACCACCTATGTCACCAAGGAGGGCATCGCCCAGCCCCTTTTCACCCAGTACTGCGACGGGCGGCGGACCCAGTGCCAGGGCCTGAGCCAGTGGGGTTCCCAGGCGCTGGGAGAGCAGGGCTGGGACGCGGTGAGCATCCTGCGGAAGTACTACGGCTCGGAGATCTTCCTCAAGAGCGCGGAGAAGGTAGAGGGCGTTCCCATGTCCTACGGCGGCGAGGTGCTGACCGTGGGCAGCGAGGGGGAGGCGGTGCGGACCATCCAGAACCAGCTGAACCGCATCGCGGAGAATTTCCCCGCCATCCCCAAGACCCCGGCGGACGGTATTTACGGCCCCGGCACCCAGGCGGCGGTGACAGAGTTCCAGAAGATCTTCCACCTGCCCCAGACGGGGAGCGTGGACTTCGCCGCCTGGTACCAGATTTCCAACGTCTACGTAGCAGTGGCGAAGCTGGCCTGAAGGAGGCGCGGAAACGCCCGCCGGGAAAACCGGCGGGCGTTTGCTGTCAGAGTGCGGAGCTTACCCCAGCCAGCCGAAAAGGCCCCTGGGCTCCTGGCCGCCCTCCAGCAGGATGCCGGCGGCCTCCAGCATCTGGGCCGCGTCGGCCCGGGTCACCGCCTGCTCCATGGACTGGCTGCCGAAGCTCCCGGCGGAGAGGACGCTGACGGCCTCCATGTTCCCCACGGCCTGGGCCGCCCAGGAGGGGGCCGCGCCCCGGTCCGCATACCACACGTCCAGATCCACGTCGCCCAGGTCCAGCACCCGGTCTAAAATGGTGGCCGCCTCGTTGAAGGTGACGGTCTCGTCGCCCCGGAAGGCCACGCCCTCGGCGGTGGAGCTGCCCCGGATGACCCCGTCCGCCGCCCCGGCGGCGGCGTAGGCCTTCGCCCAGGTGGGAATGGCGGAATCGTCACAGAAGCCCGTCATGGTCACGCCGGTGACCTCCCGGCCCGCCGTCTCCAGGGCCATGGCGAGGAACTCGCTGCGGCTCACCGGCTGGTCCGGCTGGAAGTAATAGAAATCCCCGATCTTCCCGCCGGTGAAGATTGCTTTTTCCGCCAGGGTCTGAGCCGCCCGGGCGGCGGGACAGCCCTCCAGGTCGGCGTAGGTGACGCCGGAGCGGGTCTTGTCAATGGTGACGGTGACCTTGGCGGGGGCGGAGGCGTTGCCCTGGCTGTCCGTGGCCGTGTAGGTGAAGCGGTCGGAGCCGGTGATGCCCTCGTCGGGGGTGTAGGTGAAGCTGTCCCCCTCAATGACCACGGTGCCCTTCCGGGGCTCGTCCGCTAGGGCGAAAGTCATCTCGTCCCCCTCCGGGTCCGAGGCCAGGAACTGGCCCTGACCGGGGATGTCCCGGTAGGTGCGGATCTCCAGGTCCCAGACCTGGGGGGCGCCCTCGGGGGGCGTCTCCTCGGCCTTTTTGCCAAACAGCGCCGAGGCGCTGCCGGTCAGCAGCACCGCCGTCATGGCCAGCAGGGCGGCGACTCGTGTCAGATGGTGTTTCATAGGAAATCATCCTCCTGTATGAATTGGTACGGGAGTAGTGTTTTCCCATTCTTTGAAATTATGCGAAAAACCGCCGCCCCGGTTTTCCGGGGCGGCGGGCTCATTCGTTTACCGCAGCGGCGACCGTGCCACCCGGCGCATCTCCGGGGAGCGCTTCTTGATGCCGGACACCACCCCCATGGCCATGTACAGCGTGACGATGGAGGACCCGCCGTAGCTGAAAAAGGGCAGGGTGATGCCGATGGTGGGCATGACGAAGAGGCACATACCGATGTTGATGACGGTCTGGAAAATCAGGATCGAGGCCATGCCCACACAGACGTAGCGGTAGAAGGGGGTCTTGGCCCGCTTGGCCACCAGCAGCACACGGAAGATGATGGCGGTCAGCAGCACCATGATGATGACGCAGCCCACAAAGCCCAGCTCCTCCCCGGTGACGGAGAAGATCAGGTCCGTCTGCTTGGCCGGGAGGGACCAGCTGCCGCTCTGGGTCAGGCTGCCGTTGAGATAGCCCCGCCCGTAGAGCCCGCCGGAACCGATGGCAAGCAGGCTCCGGGTCTGCTGATAGCCCACTCCCTGGGGGTCGAAGCTGTGATCAAACAGGACCCGGAAGCGGTTGAGCATGTACATCATGTTGTCCGGCACCAGGTCCAGCAGCAGCACGGCGGCAAGGACCCCGCCGATTCCGGCGAACAGCAGGACGAACCACCGCAGGGCAAAGCCCGCCACAAAGGCCATGCAAAGGAAGATGAACACGAACACCAGGCCGTTGCCCATATCGTGGGAGACCAGGAAGTACAGGGCGCAGATGCCAAGGGTGTGCCCCGCCACAAAGAAGGCGGAGCGGAAGGACCTCAGATCCTCCTTTTCCTCCCAGAGCCACTCGATCTGCTTGGCCAGCAAGAGGACGAAGGTGATCTTCACCACCTCGGCGGGACCGATCTGAAAGGGGATGAGGGGAAATTTCAGCCAGGCCCGGTTTCCGGTGTTGCCCGCGACGCCCAGGGGCGTTCTCAGCAGGAGGATAAAGACGACGTTGAAGGCCAGAATCCACTTCCACTTCCGGGTGATGGATTCCAGGTCCAGCATGGAGAAGAAAATGTAAACGCATACGCCCAGGCCCAGGGCGGAGCACTGAATGATCATCCGCCGCAGGCCCGTGGCGGGGGCCATGTACCGGGTGGCGCTGAACACCAGCGCGATGCCGTACAGCGTGGCGATGCAGCAGAGGCCCAGCAGCACCAGGTCGGCCTGCTGGATGAAGTCCGCGAGGGTGGCTTTCAGTCGGTTCAGCATGATACGCTCCTTCGGGTCCGGGCTGATCTTGGGACAAGTGTTTTAGGACAAGGTATTTTACCATAAATAAAAAAACCTGTAAACAAGTGAAATTTGTTTTTACACACTGTTCAAATTGTGATATACTGAATTGATTTTAAGAAGACACAGAAAGGAGGCCCGCCCATGAACTATATTTCCCGCAGCGAGGCGGAGACCGAGGACCTGGGCCGCCGGCTGGTCGCCGCCCTGGGCCCCGGGGCCGTGGTGGCCTGCCGGGGGGACCTGGGAATGGGGAAGACCGCCTTTACCCGGGGCCTGGCCCGGGGGTTGGGCTATGAGGGCCGGGTGACCAGCCCCACGTTCACCATCGTCAACGAGTACGAGGGGGCGGGCCTGCCCCTGTTCCACTTCGACATGTACCGCCTGGAGGGGCCGGAGGACCTCTTCGACATCGGCTGGGAGGACTACCTGGACCGGGGGGGCGTGTGCGCCGTGGAGTGGAGCGAGCGGGTGGAGGAGGCCCTGCCGGAGGACGCGGTCACCGTCGCCATCGCCCGCTGCCCGGACCATGAGAACTGGCGGGTGATCACCGTGGAAGGAGTGGAACCGGTATGAGGATTCTAGCGCTGGAGACCGCCGCCAAGGCCGTCTCCGCCGCCGTCACCGAGGACGGGAAGGTGCTGGCCTCGGCCTTTCAGGACACGGGGCTGACCCACAGCCGGACCCTGATGCCCCTGGTGGAGCTTCTGCTGAAAAACACCGGCATGAGCGCCGCAGACCTGGACGCCGTCGCCGTCTCGGCGGGGCCGGGGTCCTTCACCGGGGTCCGCATCGGCGTCTCCGCCGCCAAGGGGCTGGCCTGGGCGGCGGACAAGCCCTGCGTGTCCGTGTCCACCCTGGCGGCCCTGGCCCGGAATGTGGCCTTTATGGACGGGCTGGTGGTCTGCGCCATGGACGCCCGGAGGCAGCAGGTCTACAACGCCCTCTTTGAGGCAAAGGACGGACGCCTCACCCGCCTGACGGAGGACCGGGCCATCGCCCTTTCCGACCTGGCGGAGGAGCTGCGGGGAGACCCCAGGCCCAAGACCGTCCTGGGGGACGGCGGGCGGATGTGTTATGACTTTTTGCAGGAGGCCGGAATCCCCTGCCGCCTGGCCCCGGCCCATCTGGTGAAGGAGAACGCCGTGAGCGTCGCCCTGGAGGCGGAGGAGCTGGCGAAGCACGGCGGCCTGATTTCCGCCCAGGAGCTGGCCCCCGTCTATCTCCGCCCGCCCCAGGCGGAGCGGCTGCGGCGGGAAAAACAGGGCGGCTAATTTGGCTTTATTTTGGAGAATTTCAATAGAAGGAGCGCTTTTATGAACGGAAAAGTACACGTCATGGACCACCCCCTGGTGGCCCACAAGCTGACCATCCTCCGGGACAGGAACACCAGCGTCAAGGACTTCCGGGAGCTGGTCTCTGAGATCGGCATGCTCATCACCTACGAGGCCACCCGGGACCTGCCCCTGACCACCTGCGAGGTGGAGACCCCCATCTGCAAAACCACCGCCCCCATGCTCAAGGGCAAGAAGTTCGCCGTGGTGCCCATTCTCCGGGCGGGGCTGGGCCTGGTGGACGGCGTGCTCAGAATGGTGCCCTCCGCCCGGGTGGGGCACATCGGCCTCTACCGGGACGAGGAGACCCTGGAGCCGGTGAAGTACTTCTGCAAGATGCCCAAGGACGTGGCGGAGCGGGACGTGCTGATCGTGGACCCCATGCTGGCCACCGGCGGCAGCGCCGACGCGGCCATCGGCTTCATGAAGGAGTACGGCTGCACCACCATCAAGCTGATGGTCCTCCTGGCCGCGCCGGAGGGCATCGAGCGCATTCAGAAGAACCACCCGGACGTGGACATCTACTGCGGCGCGGTGGACGAGAAGCTGAATGAAAACGGCTACATCGTCCCCGGCCTGGGGGACGCGGGAGACCGGATCTTCGGAACGAAATAAAAAAAGGACCGCCGTCTGACCGACGGCGGTCTTTTTTATGTCGGGTTTTCCCCGGCGCTCACATAAAGCTCTTCCGCCCGGGCCAGGGCGTCCGTCAGTTTGCCGTGGAGCTCAATGGTTTTGCCCTGGTCCAGCAAGTCCAGAGCCTCCGAATAGGCCCCGCAAAGAATGGCGTACATTTTCCTGTACAGTTCAGCTTCTGTCATAAGTGTTCCTCCTTGCTCATACGCACAACTTCGTCACTCTTTCGCATATATTGCGTCAAAGTTGTTTATCATTTTAGCACGACGTCATTATAAAGTCAATAATGCGTCAAGGAGGTTCCGAATGAAAGATGATCTTCCGCGTTACACGCTGAGAGTACCGCAGGAAATGTTGGACAAGCTCGAATATATTGCGAGATTTGAGGCCCGCACGAAAAACAAAGAGCTGGAGCACATGATCCGGCTGCGCATTCAGGAGTTCGAGAAGGAGCACGGCCCCATTCGTTTGAAGGATCTACAGCAAATGTAAAGGACCGGGAGCGTCGGCTCCCGGTCTTTCTTTTACAGCACCTTGCTGAGAAAATCCTTCAATCTGGGGTGCTGGGGATTCCCGAAAATCTCCGCCGGGGGGCCCTCCTCCAGGACCTTCCCGTCGGCCATGAACAGCACCCGGCTGCCCACCTCCCGGGCGAAGCCCATCTCGTGGGTCACCACCACCATGGTCATGCCGTCCCGGGCCAGCTCCTTCATGACGTCCAGCACCTCGCCCACCATTTCCGGGTCCAGGGCGGAGGTGGGCTCGTCGAACAGCATCAGCTGGGGCTTCATAGCCAGGGCCCGGACGATGGCCACCCGCTGCTTCTGCCCGCCGGAGAGCTGGCTGGGGTAGGCGTCGGCCTTGTCCGTCAGGCCCACCCGCTGGAGCAGGGCGTCCGCCTGGGCGTCGGCCTCCTCCTGCTTCATCAGCCCCGTCCGCACCGGGGCCAGGGTGATGTTCTTCCGGATCGTCATGTTGGGGAACAGGTTGAAGTGCTGGAACACCATGCCCATCTGCTGGCGCACCTGGTCGATCTTCACCTTGGGGTCGGTGATGACGGTGCCCTGGAAGGTGATCGTCCCCTTGCTGGGCAGCTCCAGCAGGTTCAGGCACCGCAGGAAGGTGGACTTGCCGGAGCCGGAGGGCCCGATGACGACCACCTTTTCTCCGGGGTGGATGTGCTGGGAGATGTCGTCCAGCACCAGGTGGTCCCCGAAGGACTTGGAGAGGTTCTTAACGTCGATCACTTTCCCGCAGCCTCCTTTCAAGCTTCCCCTGGAGCCAGGTGAAGACGATGACGACACTTAAGTACATGGCGGCGATGCCCAGCAGGGGCGGCATGTAGTCGAAGGTCCTGCCGCCGATGGTGCTGGCGTAGTAGAGCATTTCCGCGCCGCCAATGGCCTGGGCCAGGGAGGTGTCCTTGAACAGCGTGATGAACTCGTTGCCAAGAGACGGCAGGATGTTCTTGAACGCCTGGGGGATGACGATGAAGCGCATGGTGTCGAAATAGCTCAGGCCCAGGGAGCGGCCCGCCTCGGACTGGCCCGCGTCCACGCTCATGAGGCCGCCCCGGATGATCTCGGCGACGTAGGCCCCGGAGTTGACCCCCAGGCCGATGAAGGCCACCAGGATCTTGTTTCGCTGGGAGGGGAAGATGACGAAGGTCCAGATGAACAGCTGCACCAGCATGGGCGTGCCCCGGATGACGGTGGTGTAGATCTGGCAGAGGACGTTCAGAATGCCCAGCACGGGGTTCCTCCGGCCCGGGCGCTGCTGGTCGTGGGCGGAGCGGATCACGGCCACAATCAGCCCCAGCAGCACGCCGAAGATCAGGGCGATGACGGTCAGCTCCAGCGTGGTGCCCAGGCCCTGGAGGTAGAGCTTCCAGCGGTCGCCCTCAAGAAAGGCCCGCTGGAGCCGGGGCCCGATGCGGTCCAGCCAGTCAATGAGCGATTGGAACATGGGGGGCCTCCTTTCTCTGTTTCACGGTAGGGGAAAAAGGGCGGCCTGAATGGACCGCCCTTTGGGATAGGCTTACTCAGCGGTGATATACTTGTCTACAATGGACTGGAAGGTGCCGTCGGCCTTCAGCTCGGCCATGGCGGCGTTCACGGCGTCCAGCAGGGCGGTGTTCCCCTTGGCGAAGCCGATGGCGTAGTCCTCCACGGCGAACTCGGTGTCCAGGATCTTCAGGCCGTCGTTTTCGGCCACGAAGCTCTTGGCGGGCTCATTGTCGATGACCACCGCGTCCACCTGGCCGTTGACCAGGGCCATGACGGCCAGAGCGCCGGTGTCAAAGGCGGTGACATGGTCCTCGCCGTAGCCGCCGTTTTCCGGGGTGTCGGAGCAGTAGATATAGCCGGTGGTGGCCTTCTGGCAGCCGATCATCTGGGCGTTGGCCAGGTCGTCCACCGTGGCGATGGGGGAGTCCTCCTTGACGATGACCACCTGCACGCCGGTGGCGTAGCTGTCGGAGAAGTCCATGACCTGCTGGCGCTCCTCGTTGACGGTGATGCCCGCCATGGCGATGTCGCTCTGTCCGGTCTGGACGGCGGTCAGGGCCGCGTCGAAGCCCATGTCGTCCACCACCAGCTCCAGGCCCAGCTTCTCGGCGATGGCCCCGGCCACCTCCACGTCGATGCCCTCGAAGCCGCCGGCGTCGGTGGTCATCTCATAGGGAGGGAAGGCCGCGTTGGTGGACATGTGGAGCTTGCCCTCCTCCACGGTGGTAAAGGCGGGAGCGTCGCCGGTATCGGCGGGGGCGGAGGTGTCCGCAGGAGCGGAGGTGTCGGCAGGGGCGGAAGTCCCGGCATTGTCGGCGGGCTGATCGCCGCCGCAGGCGGCCAGGCTGAGCGCCATGGCCAGGGTCAAGAGCAGAGTCAGCATCTTCTTCATGATACCATCATCCTTTTCATCCAAAAGTCTTTGCCCGGCGGACCGGGCGCTGGTTTCCAAACTCCGGGAGGGATTGCCCTTTCGCGGATTGTGGCTACCTTAGCACGGACGCGCCCGCCTGTCAATACTTTTTCAGAAATTGTGCATATTTATTTGGCGCATTTCTCCAAAATCGCCGAAAAATCCCGGATAACCCCGGAACCTTTGTGCATTTTTTAAGTTCCATGTTCGGGCTAAAATGAATACTTGGATGAATATTCATTTTTGGACAGGCCGCTGCGCCGCCGCCTCTTGGCATTTTGCCCACCGGGAGGGGGGAATTTCCGGTCAGTTTCCCCGATTCCGACAGTTGCGGAATGTCGGAAAATATGTTACCATGCAGGGAAGACAAATGACCGCAATGGACGGACTGGGCGCCGCCGGAGGGGCGGCCTGCGATGGAGGGCGCAATGGCAAAGACGATCAAGTACTATATCGTGGCGGCGGAGGCGCTGCCGGAGGTCTTCGTCAAGGTGGCGGAGGCCAAGCGGATGATGCAGACCGGAGAGGCGGACACCGTAGGGGCGGCCACGAAGCTGGCGGGCATCAGCCGCAGCGCCTTCTATAAATACAAGGACTCGGTCCAGCCCTTCAACGACATGAAGGCGGAGCATATCATCACCTTCTACGCCATGCTCAAAGACACGGCGGGGGTGCTCTCCGGCGTGCTGGCGGTATTTGCCGCCTCCGGAGCCAACATCCTGACCATCAACCAGAGCATCCCCACCAACGGCTGCGCGGCGGTGACGATCTCCGCCGAGACCAGCGGCCTTTCGGAGTCCCTGGAGCAGCTGATGGGGGACGTGACCGCCCTGGAGGGCGTGCTGAAATTCGATATTTTAGCCGGATAAAGAGAGAGGTTTTCGGAATGATACAGATTGCGATCCTGGGCCTGGGCACCGTGGGCACCGGCGTTGCCAAGGTGGCGGCGGAGAACGCCCGGCAGATCGAGCGGAAGCTGGGGGAGCCCCTGCAGGTGAAGACCGTGCTGGTCCGGCATTTCAAGGACGGGCCCTACCGCCAGCTGATGACCGACGATTTCAAGAAGATCGAGGAGGACGACGCCATCCGGGTGGTGGTGGAGACCATCGGCGGGGTGGAGGCTGCCTACGAGTACACGAAGCGGGCCCTGTCCGCCGGGAAGCACGTGGTCACCGCCAACAAGCAGCTGGTGGCGGAAAAGGGCTGCGAGCTGCTGGCCCTGGCGAAGCGGAAGAACGTCAGCTACCTGTTCGAAGCCAGCGTGGGCGGAGGCATCCCGGTGCTGCACCCCCTGACCCAGTGCATGGCGGCCAACCGCATCGACGAGGTGTACGGCATTCTGAACGGGACCACCAACTATATCCTCACCCGGATGGTCCGCACGGGGGCTTTCTTCTCCGACGCCCTCCGGGAGGCCCAGGCCAAGGGCTACGCCGAGGCGGACCCCACCGCCGACGTGGAGGGCGTCGACGCGGGACGGAAGATCTGCATCCTGGGGGACCTGGCCTTCGGCAGCCAGATCGACCCGGAGCGGGTGCCCATGGAGGGCATCAGCAAGCTGAGCCTCCGGGACGTGAAAATCGCCCAGCGGGCGGGCTACCGGATTAAGCTCTTGGGCCGGGCGGTGCGCCTCCCCGGCGGCGGGCGGACGGCGTATGTGGCCCCCCACTTGATTCCCGAGGACAACCCCATGGCCAATGTGGAGGACGTGTTCAACGCCGTGATGGTCCGGGGCAACGCCACCGGCGAGGTGATGTTCTACGGCAAGGGCGCCGGGGAGCTGCCCACCGCCTCCGCCTGCGTGGCGGACGTGATGGAGTGCCTTCAGGCCAGCCCCAGGCGGGAGGAGATCGGCTGGTCGCCGGACCCGGCGGGCTTCCAGGACCCGTCGGTGCTGAAGATGCGGCACTACTTCCGCATCGAGGGCAGCCTCACCGACGCGGCCCTGGCCTTCGGCCAGGTGGAGGTCCTCAGCGAGGACGGCGAGACGGCCTTTTTGACGGAGCCCCTCAGCGGGGCCGACGCGGCCCAGCAGTCCCGTTCCCTGAACGTGCTGGCCTGCATGCGGGTGCTGGAGGGCTGACGCGGCGAACCCTCTCGCCGCATAGGATAGAGCGGGGGAGAGCGTCCTCCCCACCCGACAACCTGATTTCAAGCGGAAAAGGAAGACCGACCTATGAGTTTGATTGTACAGAAATTCGGCGGCAGCTCCGTGCGGGACGCGGAGCGCATTCAGAACGTCGCCCGGATCATCGCGGAGACCTACGTCAAGGGCAGCGACGTGATCGTGGTCCTGTCCGCCCAGGGGGACACCACCGACGACCTGATCGAAAAGGCGAAGGAGATCAACCCCAGCGCCTCCAAGCGGGAACTGGATATGCTCCTCTCCACCGGCGAACAGATCTCCGTGTCCCTCTGCGCCATGGCCCTGGAGGCCATGGGCCTGCCCTGCGTGTCCCTGGCGGCCTGGCAGGTGGGCATTCAGTCCACCGCCGTCCACACCGACGCCCGCATCAAGCGCATCGACTCCGAGCGCATCCAGTCGGAGCTGGACCAGCACCGCATCGTCATCGTCACGGGCTTCCAGGGGGTGGACCGCAACGGCGACGTCACCACCCTGGGCCGGGGCGGGTCCGACACCAGCGCCGTGGCCCTGGCGGCGGCGTTCCGGGCGGACCTGTGCCAGATCTACACGGACGTGGACGGCGTGTACACCACGGACCCCCGCCTCGTCCCCACGGCCCGGAAGCTGGAGGAGATTACTTATGACGAGATGCTGGAGCTGGCGTCTCAGGGGGCCCAGGTGCTCCACAACCGCAGCGTGGAGCTGGCCAAGAAGTTCCGAGTAAATTTGGAGGTGCTTTCCAGCCTGGAGCGGAAGCCCGGCACGAAAGTCAAGGAGGTTACGAAAGTGGAAAAGACCAACATCGCGGGCGTCGCCAAGGACACCAGCATCGCCCGGGTGGCCCTGGTGGGCCTCCAGCACAACCCCGGCGTCGCCTTCCAGGTCTTCGACCTGCTGAGCAAGCACAACATCAACGTGGACGTGATCCTCCAGTCCATCGGACGGGAGGACACCAAGGACATCACCTTCACCATCCACCGGAAGGACCAGCAGGAGGTGGAGACCATCCTCAACGAGCACAAGGAGGCCCTGCGCTTCGACCACATCGAGGCGGACGACCAAATCGGCAAGGTCTCCATCGTGGGCGTGGGCCTGATGAGCAACTGCGGCGTGGCCGCCAAGATGTTCGAGGCTCTCTATGAGGCGGGCATCAACATCCAGATGATCAACACCTCCGAGATCCGCGTCTCCGTCCTGCTGGACGAGACGGACGTGAACCGGGCGGTCCGGGCCATTCACGACAAGTTCTTCGACGAGATCTGAAATCCGCGTCCGGCGGGGGGAAGCTCCCCTCGCCGGAGGCCGTTTTTTAAAATAAGGGAGGAGCAACCATGAACGCCATCGTCACCGTCCTGGGGCAGGACCGGGTGGGCATCATCGCCGCCGTCTGCAACCGTTTGGCAGGCTACAACGTCAACATTCTGGATATCTCCCAGACCATCCTCCAGGGGGCCTTCACCATGGTCATGGCCGTGGACGTCAGCAAGTCCACCGCCAGCTTCGGCGAACTGGGGAAGGGCCTGGGCGAGCTGGGGGCGGAGATGGGCCTCTCCATCCGCATCCAGCGGGAGGAGATCTTCGACGCCATGCACAGCATTTAAGGAGGGGGGAACTTCATGCTGAATCAGAAGGAAATTCTCTCCACCATTGAGATGATCGACCAGCAGCACCTGGACATCCGCACCATCACCATGGGCATCTCTCTCCTCTCCTGCTGCGACCCGGACCCCAAGCGGGCCTGTGAGAAGGTCTATGAGAAAATCTGCCGCTGCGCCGAGAAGCTGGTAAAAACCGGCCAGGACATTGAAGACGAGTTCGGCATCCCCATCGTCAACAAGCGGATCTCCGTCACCCCCATGGCCCTGGTGGCCGGGGCCAGCGAGACGGAGGATTACGTGCCCTTCGCCCTGGCCCTGGATAAGGCCGCCCAGACCTGCGGCGTGAACTTCATCGGCGGTTACTCCGCCCTGGTCCAGAAGGGCCTGACAAAAGCGGACGAGCGCCTGATCCGCTCCATCCCCGAGGCCCTGGCGAGGACGGAGCTGGTGTGCTCCTCCGTCAACGTGGGCTCCACCCGGGCGGGCATCAACATGGACGCCGTGGCCCTCATGGGCCGCGTCGTCAAGGACACCGCCGCCCGCACGGCGGACCGGGACGGCCTGGGCTGCGCCAAGCTGGTGGTGTTCTGCAACGCCGTGGAGGACAACCCCTTCATGGCCGGGGCCTTCCACGGCGCGGGGGAGGCGGAGACGGTTATCAACGTGGGCGTCTCCGGGCCGGGGGTGGTCCATCACGCCCTCCAGGCCGTGAAGGATAAGCCTCTGGACGTGGCGGCGGAGACCATCAAGAAGACCGCCTTCCGGGTGACCCGCATGGGCCAGCTGGTGGCCCAGGAGGCCAGCCGGCGGCTGGGGGTCCCCTTCGGCATCGTGGACCTGAGCCTGGCCCCCACCCCCGCCATCGGGGACAGCGTGGCCCGGATTTTGGAGGAGCTGGGGCTGGAGGTCTGCGGCACCCACGGCACCACGGCGGCCCTGGCCATGCTGAACGACGCGGTGAAGAAGGGCGGCGTCATGGCCTCCTCCAGCGTGGGGGGCCTCTCCGGGGCCTTCATCCCCGTCAGCGAGGACGAGGGCATGATCGCCGCCGCCCGGAGTGGGACGCTGTGCATCGACAAGCTGGAGGCCATGACCTGCGTGTGCTCCGTGGGCCTGGACATGATCGCCATCCCCGGGGACACCCCGGCGGAGACCATCGCGGCCATCATCGCCGATGAGGCGGCGATTGGAATGGTGAACAACAAGACCACCGCCGTGCGCATCCTCCCCGCTCCGGGAAAGGACGTGGGGGGCACCATCGAGATGGGCGGGCTGCTGGGCAGCGCCCCGGTGATGCCGGTGCACCGGGAGTCTGCCGCCGGGTTTATCAACCGGGGCGGGCGCATCCCCGCGCCGCTGCACAGCCTGCGGAATTGAACGAGAAAGGACCGCCTGTCGGGGCGGTCCTTTTACTGTGCCTTTTTCAGTTTTTCGATTTCCCGGACATTCTGCTGGGTAACAATTTCCAGGGCATCCAGTCGGGACTCGATATCTTCCAGGTCCTCAAATGTGACCATCTTCTCTTCCAGCAGGTCGATCTTCTCTCCCAACAGCTCAAATTTGGGGTCGAAATAACCTTCCATCAGAGCCTGCATGTGACTTTGAGCGGTGGAAACTTTTTCATCCACATAATCCTTCAACTGGGTTTCCGCCGCGGAGATTTTCTCCGCAGTGCGCGCTTCGGAAGCGGAGATTTCCTCCGCCATTCTGGCGGTCATGCGCGCTTCGGAAGCAGAAATTTCCTCCGCCATTCTGGCGGTCATGCGTGCTTCGGAATCGCTGATCAATTTCGCGATTGCCTGCAGATCCTTCTCATCCAGCATGCTTCCCCACCCCCTGCTTTTGCTTTATTATACGGCGGGGCCGGTTCGGTGTCAAGGCGTTTCCTGGAATTTTGCCCGGTCCCGGTCGATCTGCTTCTGATACCGCTCCTGCTCTGAGAACACACAGCCGCAGTACTTCTGCATGTAGAACCCCAGCTCCCGGGCCCGCTGATTCCCCGCCCGGAAGTTCGGCCGAAAGTCCCGGTACAAGAACTCCACGCCGTACTGTTTCGCGTACCGCTCCGCCGCCCGGACGATGCCCTCGTGGTCCTGGTAGAGGCTGGCCAGCAGCGTGGTGGTGAAGGCGGCAAAGCCGTGCTCCGCGGCGTATTTCGCCGTTCCCTCGATCCGGTGCTCGTAGCAGTAGGTACAGCGGTGGTCGATATCGTCCGCCACATGGCAGACGAAGTCCCGGAGGCCGTAGTCCTCCCGGACCCGTACCTCCATGCCGATGGTGGGAGCGTATTCCAGCAGGCAGTCCCGCCGGGCCTGGTACTCCTTCCAGGGGTGGATGTTGGGGTTGTACCAAAAAGCCACCGGCTCCACGCCCCCGGCCCGGAGGGGGTCGATACAGCTTAAAGAGCAGGGGGCGCAGCAGCAGTGGAGGAGAACGGTATTCATGGTCATGCCTCGCTTCCCGGTTGAATAGGATGAGTATAGCACGTCCCGGGAAAATAGGCAAGCCCTGCCGGAGACGGCCCATTTTTAACAGGTTCTTTACAGATTTTCAAAGGTTTGACGATTGAAAATCCCGTCGAAAGCGTGTATGATACCAACGATATGATACCCTGCGGTTCCTGCCGGAAAGAAGGTGGGTAATCGTTTACCTGAAGGAGGATCAAACGTTGAAGATCGGTCTTGACGTGGGGTCCACCACCATCAAATGTGTGGTGCTGGACGGCACGGACAACATCGTATACAGTACTTATGAGCGGCATTTCAGCCATATTCTGGAGAAGTCGGAGGAGCTGCTCCGCCGGGCGGCCGGGCGATATGTCCCGTCCGGAAGGGCGGAACTGGCCATCTCCGGCTCCGCTGGAATGGGCATGGCGGAAAGCGTGGGCGTGCCTTTTGTCCAGGAGGTGTTCGCCACCCGGGTGGCGGCGGGCCGTCTGGTCCCAGGCACCGACGTGGTCATCGAGCTGGGGGGGGAGGACGCGAAAATTCTCTTCCTCACCGGCGGCATGGAGGTCCGGATGAACGGCTCCTGCGCCGGGGGCACCGGGGCCTTCATCGACCAGATGGCGACCCTCTTGAAAATGACCGCCGACGAGATGGACGAGGCCGCCCAGAGGGCGGAGAAGACCTACACCATCGCCTCCCGCTGCGGCGTGTTTGCCAAAAGCGACGTCCAGCCCCTCATCAACCAGGGGGCGAAGGCCACGGACATCGCCGCCAGCATCTACCAGGCGGTGGTAAACCAGACCATCGCGGGCCTGGCCCAGGGACGGCCCATCAAGGGAAACGTCCTGTACCTGGGCGGGCCGCTGACCTTCTCCAAGTGCCTCCGGGAGAGCTTTGACAAGACCCTGGGGGTGACCGGGACCTGCCCGGAGAACAGCTTGCTGTTCGTGGCCCTGGGGGCGGCGTTCTACGCCGACCAGAGCTTTGATTTGAAGGATGTGGCGGACCGCCTCCGGGAACGGGGAGCCTCCGAGACCTACCGGAGCCAGCCGCCGCTGTTCGAAACCCGTGAGGAATACGAAGCGTTCCAGGCCCGGCACGCCAGGGCCAAGGTGGCCCGGGCCCCCTTTGGCCCGGACTACGCCGCCCCGGTCCATATCGGCATCGACTCCGGGTCCACCACCGTCAAGGTGGCGGTCATCGACCAGGAGGCCCGGCTGCTCTTCACGGACTACCGGCCCAACCTGGGCAACCCTGTTCCCCTGATCCGGGGGGTGCTCCAGCGGCTTTACGACGAGCATCCGGCCTTGCAGGTGGCCTCCGTCACCACCACCGGCTACGGCGAGGACCTGGCGAAGCACGCCTTCCACGGGGACTACGGCGTGGTGGAGACCGTGGCCCACTTCACCGCCGCGAGGCACTTCCTGCCCAATGTAGATTTTATTATCGACATCGGCGGGCAGGACATGAAGTGCTTCAAAATCGAGGACGGGGCCATCAGCAATATCTTTTTGAACGAAGCCTGTTCCTCCGGCTGCGGCAGCTTCCTCCAGACCTTCGCCCAGGCCCTGGGCCACGACGTGAAGGACTTCGCCCAATTGGGCCTCTTCGCGGACCGGCCCGTGGACCTGGGAAGCCGCTGCACCGTGTTCATGAACTCCAGCGTGAAGCAGGCCCAGAAGGACGGGGCCAGCATCGAGAACATCTCCGCGGGCCTCTCCATCTCCGTGGTGAAAAACGCCATCTACAAGGTCATCCGGGCCGCCAGCCCCGAGGAGCTGGGCCGGAACGTGGTGGTCCAGGGGGGCACCTTCTACAACGAGGCGGTCCTCCGGGCCTTTGAGAAGGAGATGGGGGTGGAGGTCATCCGCCCGGACATCGCCGGGCTCATGGGGGCCTTCGGCGCCGCCCTCTACGGCCGGGGCAAGGCCGCCCCCGGGCAGGTCAGCGCCCTTTTGAGCCGGGAGGCCCTGGCGAGCTTTTCCCAGGAGACGGAGAGCCGGGTCTGCGGCCTCTGCGGCAACAACTGCCAGCTCACCATCAACACCTTCGCGGGAGGGGAGACTTTCATCAGCGGCAACCGCTGCGACCGCCCCGTCACCGGCAAGGCCGACAGCGGCGAGCGGAACCTGTACGCCTATAAGCGGAAGCTGATCCTGAGCTACAAGCCCGTCCCCGGGAAGCGGGGGAAGATTGGAATTCCGCTGTGCCTGAACATGTGGGAGCTGCTGCCCTTCTGGCACACGTTTTTCACCAAGCTGGGCTTCGCCGTGTACCACAGCCCCCTTTCCAGCCGGGACCTCTACCTCAAGGGACAGGCCACCATTCCCAGCGACACCGCCTGTTTCCCGGCGAAGCTGGCCCACGGGCACATTCAGTTCCTCTCCAGGCTGGGGCTGGACGCGATTTTCTACCCCTGTATGACCTACAACATCGACGAGGGCCTGGGGGATAACCATTACAACTGCCCCGTGGTGGCCTACTACCCGGAGGTTATCGCCGGGAACTGCCCCGAAATCAAGGAGACGAAGTTCATCTACGACTATGTGGGTCTTCACCGGCCGAAAGACTTCACCAGGAAGATCTATGAGGTTCTCCGGCGGCACTTTCCGGACCTGTCCAAGGCGGAGGTCCGGGAGGCCGGGGACGCGGCCTACGCCGAGTACGCCCATCACATGGCCCAGGTCCGCAAAGAAGGGGCCCGCATCATGGACCAGGCCCGGGCCGAGGGGCGGCGGACCATCGTTCTGGCGGGCCGGCCCTACCACGTGGACCCGGAGGTCAACCACGGCATCGATACCCTGATTACCCGGTTCGGCGCGGCGGTGGTGACGGAGGACTCCGTCTCCGGCCTGGTGGACAAATTCCCCACCACGGTGCTGAACCAGTGGACCTACCACTCCCGGCTCTACGCCGCCGCCCGGTACTGCGTGGAGCACCGGGGCTGCGACCTGGTGCAGCTGGTCAGCTTCGGCTGCGGCGTGGACGCCATTACGACGGACGAGACCCAGGCCATTTTGCAGAGTGGTGGAAAGCTGTATACAGAGCTGAAAATTGACGAGATCACCAACCTGGGCGCGGTGCGTATCCGGTTACGGAGCCTTTTCGCTGCCTTAGAGGAACAGGAGTGAGCCTATGGAAACCATAAACTATCCCAAATTTACGCCGGAGATGAAGAAGACCCACAAGATTCTCATCCCCAACATGGCCCCGGTGCAGTTCCGCATTCTGGCGGCCGTCATGGAGCGGGAGGGCTACACCTGCGAGCTGCTGGAGAACTGCGGAAGCCAGGTCAGCGAGCTGGGGCTCAAGTACGTACATAACGACACCTGCTATCCCGCCCTGCTGGTCATCGGCCAGTTCCTGGACGCCCTGGCCTCCGGGAAGTACGACCTGGACCACACCGCCCTCATCATCACCCAGACCGGCGGCGGCTGCCGGGCCTCCAACTACATCCACCTGCTGCGCAAGGCCCTGGTAAAGGCGGGCTACCCCCAGGTGCCCGTGGTGAGCCTGAACTTCTCCGGCCTGGAGAAGGACTCCGGCTTCCCCATGAGCGTGTCCCTGCTGCGCCGGCTGCTGGCCGTCATCTACTACGGCGACCTGCTGGTAGCCCTCCGGGCTCAGACGGAGCCCTACGAAGTCCGCAAAGGGGACGCGGAGCGCCTCCAGGAGAAGTGGCTGGACGCCATCTGCGGCTGGATCCGTCAGGACAAGGGCTGGTCCAACCGGGAGATGAAGGCCGCCATGCCGGATATCGCCCGGGAGTTCGCCGCCATTCCCGTCCGCCGGGTCCCCAAGGTGAAGGTGGGCGTGGTCGGCGAGATCTACGTGAAGTACTCCCCTTTGGGGAACAACGACCTGGAGCGGTTCCTCCGCTCCCAGGACTGCGAGGTGAACCTGCCGGGGCTGATGGGCTTTGTGCAGTACTGCGCCTACAATCCCTCGGAGACCGCCCGGCTCTACGGCGGGACTTTCCTGGAAAAGCACGTGTCCGATTTGGCGCTGAAGTACATTGAGGGCATGGAGAGCGTGGTCATCCAGGTGCTGAAGGACAACGGCTTCCACGCGCCCCTGCCCTTCCGGGAGCTCATTAAGCTCACTGACGGGGTCATCAGCACCGGGGACAAGATGGGGGAGGGCTGGCTCCTCACCGCCGAGATGATCGAGCTGGTCCGGGCGGGGTATGAGAACATTGTCTGCGCCCAGCCCTTCGGGTGCCTGCCCAACCACATCTGCGGCAAGGGCATGATCAACAAGATCCGGGAGCTGTACCCCCAGGCCAACATCACCCCCATTGACTACGACCCCAGCGCCACCCGGGTAAACCAGGAAAACCGCATCAAGCTGATGCTGGCGGTGGCCCGGGAGCGCCTGGCGGAGCAGGAGACGCAGCAGCGTCCGGCCCCCCGCCGGACGGCGGCGGAGCGCCCCGCGCCGGAGCGCCTGGGAAGGCGGGCGAAGGCTGTGGTATGAAGGCCCTCCTGCTGATGGGCAGTCCCCGGAGGAACGGGAACACCGCCGCCCTGCTGGCCCCGTTTCGGGAGGAGCTGGAGTCGGCGGGCATGGAGACGGAGACGGTTTGGCTCTATGATCGGGACGTCCGCCCCTGCACGGCCTGCCGCCGGTGTCAGGAGGATTGGACCGCGTTCGGCTGTTCCCAGGCGGACGATGTTTCGGAGATTTTTAACCAGGTCCTGGAAAGCGGGCTGGTGGTGCTGGCCACGCCCATCTACTCCTGGTACTGCACGCCGCCCATGAAGGCCCTGCTGGACCGGCTGGTCTACGGCATGAACAAGTTCTACGGCAAAGAAAAAGGCCCCTCCCTCTGGGCGGGGAAGGCCGTGGCCCTGCTGACGACCTGCGGCTACCGCCCGGAAAAGGGGACGGACCTCTTTGAGGAGGGGATGCGGCGCTACTGCAGGCACTCCGGCCTCCGGTATCTGGGCGGCCACGCGGAGCGGCACCTGGGCTATGACACCGTTTTCATGGACGAGGGAAAGGCGACCCGGACCCGGGCCTTTGCCCGGGAACTGGCGGCGGCGATATGATAAAGACAAAAAAGCGGAGACATAATGTCTCCGCTTTTTGATATGCGTTTTCCGGGAAGCCCCTCAGCCCGCCTCTTGGGCGGCGGCGATGGCCTCGTCCTCCAGGCTGTGGGTCCGCAGGCAGTTCAGCCAGACCTTGCACCCGGCGGGATTCAGATGGATGCCGTCGAAGTTCAGGTCCTTGGGCAGAAGGCCGTCTCCGCCGGTGAGGCAGGCGGCCACGTCCAGGAAGTAGCACTCCTTCTCCTCCGCCAGGGCCTTGATGACCTCGTTGTAGTCGGCAATGCGGGCGTTGTTGACGTAGGTCTTTTTCGCCTCCTGCTTGGCGCTGACGGGGGGGATGGACTGGAGGACGATCTTGGCTTCCGGGTGGTCCTCCCGGACCCGATCGATGAGCTTGGCGTACTGGTCGTGGTAGGTCTTGGTCTTGCTCCAGCCCAGCTCGTTGATGCCCAGCATAATGTAAATCTTGTCGCAGTCCTGATCCGCCACCGCATCCAGCAGGGGGACCTTTTCGCCGCTCTCCGTCTCAAAGTTTTTCTTGGAGAACACGGACTCCACCGTGGCCCCCACGGCGGTGTAAAAGTGCCCGGTTTTCAAGCCGCTGTAGAGGGAAAGTCCCTCTGTCCGGGAATCCCCCAGAAAGACGGCGCCGTCAAAATATGTATCCTCCACCGCCTCCGTCTCCGGCAGGGGGCAGGGCAGGGGCTCCGGCTCCTCCGCGCCCTCCGACAGGGCCTTGGCTTTCGTTTCCGCCATCGTTTCAATTTTCCCGGCGGCGGGGGCCGCCTTATAGAGCACCGGCTCCGCCGCCTCCGCCAGCGGGGAGCTGACCGCCGTGCCTCCCCCGGCGGTCAGCAGCAGCGCGGCCGCCGCCAGGACCGCCGCGACGCCGGGCAGGCGGCGCTTATGGACCTTTCCGTTTTCCCCCATAACCTGATCCCTTCCTCATCTATCGTCATCCCGCCGCAGGCGGGAATTCTTCTCTCTTTATTATACGCGAAAACCCTCGAAAAAAGTCGAAACAATTTGTTAAAATTTTGGTGACAAATTGTCTCCGTTTTTCCAACCCTGTCCAGTGTATGCGGGCCCGCTTTCCGCTATGCCGGATTCAGGCCCGGAGGCTCTCCGGATACTCCCCGCTCTCGTGGAGCCATCGCAGGGCTCGGGCCACGGCCTCCCGGTCCTCCCGGTAGGTCATGCCGAACCACTGGCCGGCGGAGGAGAGGAGAGAGACCTTCAGCCCGCCCTCCCGGAGCTGGTCGTCCACCATCTCGGGCAGCAGCCGCTCAGCCCGGAGGTCGTCTCCGGCGGCCCGGAGGAAGCGCTCGAAGTCCCTCCGGAGGACCGGGAAGATAGAGGGCATGAAGCCCCAGAAGTTCATGGACACCACCGCGTCCGGGTCCAGGTCCCGGCCCGTGCCCAGGTCCCGGAGGGTCCCGTCGGGATAGAGCTGGATGTCCCGGGTCTCTTGAACGCCGCTCAGAAAGCCGTTCCGCTGGACGCAGATCCCCCGGGTGACCGTGCCGTGGAGGCTGGCGGTGTTTTTCAGCAGATAGCCCACCATGGCGGCGTGCCCCGCCTCCGGCAGGCGGCGGAGGGCCTGGGCCATAATGCGGTAGGCGTCAAAGCCGTAGAAGTCGTCGGCGTTGATGACGCAGCAGGGCTCCCGTACCGCCTCCGCGGCGCATAGCAGGGCATGGACGGTGCCGAAGGGCCGGGTCCGCCCCTCCGGGATGGGGGTCGGAACGGAGGAGAAGTCCTGATAGACGTACTCCACCTCCACGGGGCTCCCGTCCGGGGCGGTCCTGCGGGCGAGGTAGCCGCAGAGGCCCTCCATCATTTCCCGCATCTCCGGCTTGATGATGAAGACCACCTTGCCGAAGCCCGCCCGGAGGGCGTCGTAAATGGAGTACTCCATCAGCATTTCCCCGTGGGGGCCGATGCCGTCCACCTGCTTGTTGCCGCCGTAGCGGGTCCCCAGGCCCGCCGCCATGATGACCAGAGAGAGTTTCATGCCTGTGATCTCCTGTCTGTCTGCCGGGCGGTCCGCCCGGGGATGTTCGTCTCTATGTTACCCCGTTTCGCCGGATTTTGCAAGGGCCGCCTCACGCGTTTCCGCAGCGGAAGCGCCGGGCCTCGGCGGTCCAGGCCCAGAGGTCCTCCCCGAAGTCCCCGGGGTCCGCCGGGAGGATCAGGTGATTGGTGAAGCGCCCCGGATAGGCCTCCACCGCCATGAGGAGACGGTCCGTCTCCAGGGGCCGGGGGAGGAACAGGGACAGCAGCGCCCCGGGCGTTTCCCGGCCCTTGACGCGCTTCCCCGGGGCGGTCAGGGCGCAGTAGGGCCGGGGGTCCCGGAGGCCCACCTGGGATTTCTGGGTGACGATCTCCGTGTCCGGCCAGCGCTCCAGCGCCCCCAGGAGAAAGGCCCGGACGGAGGGCAGGGCCTCCGGCTTCCGGGCGAAGAACGCCTCCGCCAGCCGCAGGGCTTCCAGATCCATCAGCGCGCCGCCTTCTGCTCCAGGCTGTAGAGCCCCGCGCCGATGGCGGTGGCGAAGGTGGCCCGCTCCGGGATGATGTAGCGGATTCCGTAGAGCCGCTGGAAGTTCTCAAAATTGGGCCTCACCTGGGACAGCGTGGTGACGGAGCCGGTGAGGACCACCGTTTCGCAGCCGCAGCACTGGCAGGCCAGCACCGTCATGGTGCCAATGGCCTGGAGCACCAGATTGATTGCCCCGGCGGCCAGGTCGGCGGGGGTGGCGTCCTCCGAGAGATTGCCGAAGTTGGCGGCGGTGAGGGTGGGGTCCAGGGTGGCGGCGGGGTCCGGCGTGATGTCCTGAATCATCAGGTCCACCTTGCCCAGGTCCCCCTGCTCCGCCAGCTTCTTGATCTGGCCGAAGCGCTCCATGTCCACCAGCTTCCGGCACAGGCCCCCCAGGGTGCCCCCGCCGATGCCGCTGCCGCACAGGTGCCGGACCCCCTTGCCCCGCTCCGCGAAAAGGAAGGCGGTGCCGGTGCCCATGGTGGCCACCACGGCCTTCTCCTGGCCACTCATGGCCAGGGCCCCCGTGCCGCTGGCGGAGAACTCGTCCACCGTGCAGGTGGGCAGGCCGTAGATGTCCCCCTCCACATAGGAGGCCCCCACGCCGGTGAGGACCACCCGCTCCACGTCCGCCAGGGTGAGGCGGTTCCCGGAGAGGTAGCTGCCAAAGGCGCCGTAGAGGCTGGTAAGGGGCTCCTCCGCCTGGACCCGGAGGGTGGAGAGGAGGTTTCCGGTATGGTCAAGGCCCACGATTTTCGTCGTGGTGCCGCCGATGTCGATGCCGAGGATGGTCTTCATAGCGCGTCCTCCCGTGTTGATCTCCCTGCTATTATGGGGCATATGGGGAGAAATGTCAACAGCGGCGAAAACGCTTGCCTCTTTTTGCCGGGGCTGGTATACTGTCCTCATCAACAGAAAGGATGATGGACATGAAACGCTGGCTCAGCGGCCTGCTGGCCGCTCTGACCCTGTTCTCCCTCACCGCCTGCGGCGGCGTCGTGGACCTGACCCAGGTTCCGGAAGAGGGTGAGCAGTTTGAGGATACGAAAGTTGATCTCCCTGCCGTGGAGGACGGGGAGGACCCGGAGAACTCCGGCGAGGAGGACCCGCTTCCGCCGGAGGACCCATTCCCCGGCGGGGAAAACTCATCTGCGCCGGAGGATGCGGAACCCCTCCCGGAGGAGCCGGAGAAGCCCGGCAACGCCTCCTCGGAGGACCAGTCCTCCGGGCTGGATGTCCTTCCGGAAAACGGGACTTACACCACCAAAGAGGACGTGGCTCTCTACATCCACACCTACAACCGCCTGCCGGACAACTTCATCACGAAGAAAGAGGCCCAGAACCTGGGCTGGCCCGGCGGGAGCCTGGAGCCCTACGCCCCGGGCATGTGCATCGGCGGGAGCCGCTTCGGGAATTACGAGGGACTTCTGCCGGAGGCTGAGGGCCGGACCTACACCGAGTGCGACGTGGACACCCTGGGAGCCAAAAGCCGGGGGGCCAAGCGGATCGTCTTCTCCAACGACGGGCTGATCTATTACACGGAGGATCATTACGAGTCCTTCGAGCTGCTGTATGGAGACGAGGGCGATGGCTGAGATCGTGCTGGACGGACGGGCGCTCCCGTCCATGGAGGCGGTCCATGACCGCTTCGTTCAGGCCCTGGCCCTGCCGGAGTGGTACGGGCGGAATCTGGACGCCCTCTTCGACTGCCTGACGGACCTGCGGGAGCCGGTGACGGTCCGCCTTTTAAACCGGGAGGCCCTGGAGGACCGCCTGGGCCGCCGGGGGCGGGCGCTGGTCCGCCTCCTCCGCCGGGCGGCGGCGGAAAATCCCCAGGTCACGGTCCTTGAGTTGTAGGCAAAAAAGCCGCCGTAAAACGGAGGCGCTTTTCGGGAACGAGCCCGGAAAGCGCCTCCGCCAGTTTCAGAATCCTTTCAGTTTTTGGGCGTAAGCTTCCGTTACACGCAAACCGTGCCGCGGGAGGAACGATGCCAATGGAAAACGAGCGTTTTGACAGCCGAAGCGTTACGCTGAACAGTCTGCGGGAGGAACAGCAGTCCCTGAACCGGAGGATGCTGCTGGCCCTGCAGCTCCGGGACCTGGAGACCCAGGAGGCGCTGCGGCGGGAGCTGGAGGAGGTGGCCGCTCAGATCGAGCGCTTCCTGACCGGGAGATATCAGGTCCCGCCGCAGTAGCGGCGGAGGCCGCAGTTGTACAGCGCCGCCATCCGGGGCTCCTGGACGGGCTCCTCCCGCTCCATCCCGTCGTACTGGATGTACCACGTCTCCCCGTCGGTGTTCAGCAGGGGCTCCAGGTCCTTCAGGGGATAGACGGGCAGGACCACGCTGCCCCGGCTCCAGACCCGGAGGACGTTGGGGATGTCCACGTCCGCCGGGGAGTCGATCACCGCCAGGCGGAGGTCCGGAAAGTAGGCCCCGCCGAAGGGCTGTTCCACGTCCAGGCTGGCGAAGCCGCTGTCATACAGGGACTCCAGGGCGGCCTCCAGGCTGCCGTTGTTCCAGACCGGGGCAATGAGGCCGCACTCGCTGAGCTTCACCCGCTTCTCCCCCGCCGGAGGGAGGCCGGAGATGGGGATCAGATCGTCCAGAACGAAGGGGCCCGTTTTCGTCTTGGGCAGGAAGACCCGGGAGGCGCTGTCGGAGGTGAGGCTCATGGACAGGGCGTGGATGATCCAGTCCAGAAACAGGTCGAAATTCCGCCCGGAGACCTTGCACCGCTGGGCCGCCTGGTTCAAGAATTTGCTCATGGACTCGTAATCCGTCAGCGCCATGGGCGGCAGGGGACCGGCGTAGAGATTCTTTAAACGGGTGTTGGGCAGCATATGGACCTCCCCGCGCCCTCCGGCGCGTTTTGTCAGAATATGCCCATTTTAGCACGCCCGCCGTCAAAACACAAGCGGAAAAGCGAACAACCGTTCCCGGCTCCGCCTCCGGAGATTCGGAGATTTTTACAGGTCCCGCCGTTCGGGCGGCTCCCGTAGGGAAGTTGCCCCTGGACGGGGCCGCAAACGACAAGCTGCCTATTTGGACGGTGCAGCGGAACGGACTCCCGGGAATTTCGAGGAAAAAACAATTGCCAGCGGGGCGAAAAAGGAGTATATTAGTTCCGAACATGAAGTTCGGAACTAATATATTTAATCAGAGCCGTTTTTCAGGAAAAGGAGATGGGACGCAGCGGTCATGGATTACGAAAAGCTCCTGAACATGGCGGCGGAGCTGGGCTATCAGCTGATGTACAGCGGCGCGGAGATCTACCGGGTGGAGGAGTCCGCCCGGCGGCTGCTCCACGCCTACGGCCTGGAAAACCCGGAGGTCTTCGCCATTCCCAACTGCCTCATCGTCAGCGTGGCGACCCCGGAGGGTCACCCCGTCACCCGAATGCGCCGGGTCCCGGCCCACGGTACGGACATCGAACTGCTGGAACGGTGCAACGGACTCTGCCGCCGCCTCTGCGTGGAGACCCCGCCCCTGGACGAGGCCCAGGCCGCCGTCGACGCGCTGCCCGAGGCCATCCCCCGGCACTCCATCCGGCTGATGCTGCTGGGCTACGGAGCGGCCCCCGCCTTCTTCGCCCCGCTGTTCGGCGGTGGTCTTCGGGACACGGCCTGTTCCTTTTTCTGCGGCCTGGCGGTGGGCCTCTGCCTGCTCTGCGGCGGGAAATTCATCGGGGCCAACAGCTTTTTCCGCACGGCGGTGTGCAGCGCCGTGGCGGCGTTTTTATCCCTGACGCTGGTGGAGGCGGGGCTGGGGACGAGCGTGGACATCGTGACCATCTCCACGCTGATGGTCCTGGTCCCCGGCGTGGCCCTGACCAACGCCATGCGGGAGATCATGGCCGGGGACACCTTCTCCGCCCTGAGCCGCACGGCGGACGCGATTTTAGTGGCCTCCGCCATCGCCCTGGGGGCGGCGGCGGGCCAGGCCCTGGGCGGACTTTTCTGAGGAGGGCGGCATGGAGACAATCTTTTTCGACTACGCCCTGCCCTGCCTCTGCGCCTTCCTGGCCTGCGTGGGTTTCACGCTGACGTTCAACATCCACGGCTACGGAAAGCTCATCGCCGGCGTGGGCGGGGCCCTGGGCTGGCTGGTGTACCTGCTGGGGGGAAAGACCATTTTCGCGGCGTTCCTGGCGGCCGCGGCCATCGGCGTCTTCGCCGAGGTGATGAGCCGGGTCCGGCGCTGCCCGGTGACGGGCTACGTGCTGGTGGCCCTGCTGCCCCTGGTCCCCGGAGGGGGCATCTATTACGCCATGCGCCACGGCGTGGCGGGGGAGACGACTCTATTTCTCAGCACCCTGCTCCACACCTTCGGCATGGCGGCGGCGCTGGCGGTGGGGGCCATGCTGGCCTCCTCGGTGTTTCGGGCCATTTTTCCCCGGCTGCGACCGCCCAAGAAGTGATTTCACACGGAGGAGTCAAGTTTACCATGGAAGATTTCAAGCAGGAGCTCTATGAGAACGGCTATTTCCGGCAGGAGGAGCTGGGCTTCTGGGACTGCGGCCCGGACCAGCGGGCCCGCGTGGCCGCCATTTTGAGCAAGATGGCCTCCTTCGCCGGGTACGACTACGACGCCCGAGGGCTGACCCACGAGGTGCTCTGGGCGAACCGGGAGGTATTTCTCCTCTCCCGGGCGGCCGTGAAAATCCACAACTGCCCCCGGGCCCGGGATGTGCTGGACATCACCACCTGGGAGGCCGGGGCCAAGGCTGCCCACATGCGGCGGTATTATGAGATGAGGGACCAAGCGGGCCGTCCCCGGGTCTCCGCCAGAACGGACTGGATTCTGGTAGACCCCATGACCAGGAAGATCCTGCGTCCCTCCGCCTTCACCGCTAAGCCCCTCCTGAGCTCCGACCGTCCCCTGGACTGTCCGGAACCGAGAAAGATCCTCCTCCCCAAGCAGGGGCGGGAGGACCTGGGGACCCGCGCAATCCGCTGGTCCGACCTGGACGGCAACGGGCACCTGTTCAGCGGAAACTACGCCGACATCATCTGGGACGCCCTGCCGGAGGACCTGCAGCCGCTGATCCCCCAGGAGTTTTATATCAACTACAGCCGGGAGGCCGTCCTGGGCGATGAGCTGAAGCTGGAGGGTCTCCGGAATGAAGAGGGGTACTTTGTCGAGGGCCTGGGGCCCCAAGGCCCCTGTTTCACCGCGCTGTGCGTGTTTTAAGGGCCCGCGCGCAAAGCCGGGAGCGCGGCTCCAGAAAACCGCGAAAAGAAAAAGAGAGGCTTGCGCCTCTCTTTTATTCTTTTGGAGCTTACAGCTTCTCCTTGATCTTGGCGGCCTTGCCCACGCGGCCACGCAGGTAGTACAGCTTGGCCCGGCGGACGGAACCGTTGCGGACGACCTGGATGGTGTCGATGGAGGGAGAGTGGATGGGGAATACCTTCTCCACGCCCACGCCGTAGGAGATGCGGCGGACGGTGATGGTCTCCTCGATGCCGCCGTGCTTCTTGGCGATGACGGTGCCCTCGAAGACCTGGATACGCTCCCGGGAGCCCTCCTTGACCTTCACGTGGACACGCACGGTGTCGCCGATCTGCACCTTGGGCGTCTCCTTGCCCAGCGCCTCTTTGTTCAGTTCCTTGATGAGATCCATGGATAGTTCCTCCTGTTATAATAGGCGTTCTTACCCGCTTTTCTGCGCGGTTTTTCCGCGCGCGGCAGAGGACCGCCCTTTGTAAGCCTGAATAGGATATCACAGTCTTTTCAAAAATGCAAGCATTTTTTCGCAAGATCCTCCAAAATCTGCCCTATCCAAGATCTCTGTGATCCAGGGCCGCCAGGCCGAAGCGCACCGCCTGGGTGACGGCCTCCCGCTCCGCCTCGTCTCCGGCGGCCTCCCATCGAGCCCGAAGCTCCCGGAGAAACAGGCCCCGGAGGGAGTCCTCCCCGGCCCGGGCCCAGACGTCCGCCGCCACCCGGGTATGGTCCCGGACCTCCAGGGCGTAGAACCGCCCGGCCAGGGCCGTCTCCAGGGTCCTGGCGTCCGCTCCGCCCTCCCCGGCCTCGCCGGTGAGGAGAATGCGGTAAAGATCCTTCGCCGTATCCCCGGGCAGGGCGGCCTCCACGGCCTCCCGGGGGGACCGGCCCGTCACGTCCACCTCCAAGACCTCATACCGCCGCCGGGCGAAGGGCACAAAGGACACCGAGACGCTTCCTCCCTCGATCACGCCCTCATAGAAGCCCTTCTCCCCCAGCTCGTCAAAGCCCCGGCCCTCGATGCAGCCGGGCCAGGCGCAGAGAGTCCCGCCATAGGTTCTGGGCTCCCCCCGCTTGTGGATGTGCCCCAGAGCCAAGAAGGCCAAGCCGCTGGCGGCAATCTCCTCCCGACGAAGCGGGTCATAGCGGCCCTCCGCCGGGTCGATCTCGCCGTGAAGAACGCCCAGGTGGACCCGCCCGTCCTCCGGCGCGGCAAAGCCCGCCAGCAGGCTGGTCCCCTGCTCCGGGGAGGTGAAGGCCGCCCCGTGAACGGTGACTCCCAGATCCGGCAGGTCCACAGAAGCCATGGCGTTTTCCCGGAAGATGTGGACGTTCTCCGGCCAGTCCACTGTGACCCAGGGGCTGCCCGGGCCGTGCCAGTCGTGATTCCCCGGGGCGGCGAAGACCTGGGCCTTCATGCGCCCCAGGGCCTCCGCCAGGGCCTCGCCGGTCTCCCGGTAGGGGGCGGCGCTGTCAAAGAGGTCCCCCGCCAACAGCACCAGCTGAACGCCGTGGCTGTTGACGTAATCCGCCAAACGGAAGGGCAGCTCCCGGCTCTCCCTCCGCCGCTCCGCCGCCCGCCCGGCGGGCAGGGCGGCAAAGGCGCTGTCCAAATGAAAATCCGCGGCATGAATAAATTTTACCATATCAGCCTTCCACCTGCCAGGCCTTGCACACGTCCACCCACTCCACAAAATTGGAGGAGTATTTCTCCAGCTCCTCACAGGTCAGCTCGACGGCGCTGTTGTCGCTGCCCGCGGCGGGAAAGACGGTCTCGAACCGCTTCAGGGACACGTCCAGGTAGACCTTCACGTCCTCCGGCAGGGCGAAGGGGCACACGCCCCCCACGTCGTGGCCGATGAGGCTGTGGGCCTCCTCGTGGGTGAGCATCTTGGCCTTGGTGTGGAACTGGGCCTTGTATTTGCTGTTGTCGATTTTCGCGTCTCCGGCCACCACGATGATGACGGGCTTGTCCTCCACCTTAAAGCTCAGGCTCTTGGCGATCCGGGCGCCCTCCACCCCCACGGCCACCGCCGCCAGCTCCACCGTGGCGGAGGAGACCTCGAATTCCCGAATGCGGTCCTCGATGCCGAAGGTCTTGAAATACGCTCTTACTCTCTCGATAGACATGGCTGAAACTTCCTCTCTTCTGTTTCGCGTTATCGGATGTCGATCCGCTCTACAGCGGTGCAGAGCCCCGTGGCACTGTCCAGGGTGAAGACGGCCCCCTCCAGCTTGCAGGGTCCCTCCGGGTGCTTGTACCGCCCCGGGAGGCCCCCCAGGAAACCCTCCACCGACTGCCAGGGCTCGATGCCCAGCACGGACTCCACGGGCCCCGTCATCCCCAGGTCTGTGATATAGCCGGTGCCCTTGGGATAGACCCGCTCGTCGGCGGTGGGAACGTGGGTGTGGGTGCCCCAGAGGGCGGAGACCCGCCCGTCCAGGTAGTAGCCCAGGGCCAGCTTTTCGCTGGTGGCCTCGGCGTGGAAATCCACCAGGGTGAAGTCCGCCTCTCCCCGCTCCAGCAGCCGGTCCGCCAGAGTGAAGGGGTTGTCCGCCCCCCAGGCCAGGCCGCAGCGGCCGATGAGGTTCACCACCCGGACGCGAACAGCCCCCAGGTCGAAGATCTCGCAGCCGTGGCCCGGGGCCCGGCCGGAGTAGTTGGCGGGGCGAAGCAGCCAGGGCGCGTCCTCCAGCAGACTCCCGATCTGGGCCTTGCCGAAGGCGTGGTTCCCCAGGGTCACCGCGTCGGCCCCGGCGGCCCGGATGCGTTCCGCCTGCTCCCGGGTCAGCCCCACGCCGGAGGCGTTCTCCCCGTTCACCACGGTAAAGGCGGCGCCCTTGAGCTTTTGCAGGGGCCGCAGGACCTTTTCCAGGTGGCGCAGCCCCGGCTCCCCCACCACGTCGCCCACGGCGAGAATGTGATACAGCATAAACGCCCTCCAATCTAAGATAGTATAGCAAAGATTTTTCCCTTTGCAAAGGGGAAAACGGCGGCCCGCCGGAAAAATTCCGGCGGGCCGTTTGGCGCTTACCGCTGGTTCTGCTCCGCCAGCAGCTTGGACAACTCCTCCATGAAGCTGTCGATGTCCTGGAACTGCCGGTAGACCGAGGCGAAGCGGACATAGGCCACCTGGTCAATGGCCCGCAGGTTCTCCATGACCCGCTCGCCGATGACCTCCGTGCTGATCTCCCGCTCCATGGAGCTCTGGAGCTCCTGCTCGATCTCCGCGGCCACCTTCTCCAGCCGGGCCATGGGGACGGGCCGCTTCTCACAGGCCCGGATCATGCCGCCCAGGACCTTTCCCCGGTCGAAGCTCTGGCGGCTGCCGTCCTTCTTTACCACCACTACCGGGAGGCTCTCCACCGTCTCATAGGTGGTGAAGCGCCGGGCGCAGGAAAGGCACTCTCTCCGGCGGCGGATGCTGTTGTTCTCATCGGCCGGCCGGGAGTCGATGACCTTGCTCTCATTGAAGCCGCAATAGGGACATTTCATAAGGGACCTCCTGATCCACCGCCGGATTTCCGGCGGCCCGCGTCCGTACCTACGGGTACCTTTGGTACTTCCCAAGGCGTTACGGGGATGTCCCGGGAACGTTCGGCAGTATTATATCATGAGAATTTCAAAATAGATAGAATTTTGTCAAATCTTTTTGAAAAATTTTCCCTGTTTTTGGAAATTTAAAAGACCGGCCGGTCCTGCCCGTCGAAGGCGTAGACCACATAGGTCCCCTCGCCGAGGCCGCGGAGGCGGGCAAAGCAGAACAGGGTGGTCAGGGGGAAGGGCTTCGCCTTGTCGTAGGGCAGGGCCAGATACCGGGTCTCCCCTGCCCGCCGGGTCCGGGCCCCCTGGACCCCCTTCAGCCTCTGGCGGAGCCAGGGGGCCCGGAAGAGCTGCTCCGGGGCGGGGGCGGGCTCCCAGAGCTCCGGTTCCTTTGCCCCCGCCGGGCGGACCTCCCCCCGGAGAAGGCGGCCCAGGGGGGCGGTGAGCCGCCCGGAGAAGCGGCGGCGGATGATCCCCTGGCTCCCCTCCGGTTCCAGCACCCCCAGCCGGAGCTCAGACTGGTCCCCCACGGCCCAGGCGCACCAGAGGCCCGGCGGCAGGGGGCAGCGGGCGGAAAACCAGGTGTACAGGCCCTCCCGCTCCGCCGTCAGCTCTCCGGCGGGCCTGCCCTCCAGCAATAAGGGGAATTTGTCCATATCCGCCGTCCCTCCCGCCTTAAAAATATAGAGACCCGTCTGCGCTATCTTATGCGCGGACGGGTCCGGTTATGTGGTTCAGGCGACGGTGTAGCTTCCCCGGGCCAGGACCTTGGTGGTGGCGGCCGTCGCCCGGACGCCCCGGCCCTCAATGGTCATCATGTACAGGTGGTTCTGGACTAGGGCCGCGCCGTCCGCCAGGGTGGAGGCGGTGGTCTCGTCGATGAGCCCCGGGTCCGAGGGGGAGACGCAGACGGCACTGCCCACCCGGAGCATCACCTCGCAGCCGATCCCCCCGGTGAGGGTCTGTCCCTCGCTGAGGGTCACCACCACGAAGGAGGCGGAGGAGGTTCCTCCGGAGACGGCTTGTCCCGTCCGCTCCGCGATCTTCTGGTCCACCCGCTGCATGATGGTGTTGAAAAAGGTGTCGTTCAAATAGCTGAGGGTCACCAAGGGGTCGCCGGAGGACCCGGCCTCCGCCGCCAGGGACGCGGTGGTCATCAGCCCGGCGCTGAGAACCAGCAGCACCACGGCCCGCAGCAGCCATCTGTCTTTTTTCATATGTACCTCCTCTGTACGCCCTCCCGGCGGGGCATGGGCCTCCGCCGGGAGGGAACCTCAAACCAACTGGTCGTGGGGCAGCCCGAAGCTGACCGCGATCGCCGTGTCCACCTTGTTCATCACCGCTTCCTCCACATGGCCCATGCGCTCCCGGAGCCGTTTCTTGTCCAGGGTCCGCACCTGCTCCAGCAGGACCACAGAATCCCGGCTCAGGCCGCAGCTCTGGTCCACGGGAAGGTCGATATGTGTGGGCAGCCGGGTCTTCCCGGTCTGGGAAGTAATGGCCGCCGCGATCACGGTGGGACTGTAGCGGTTGCCCGTGTCGTTCTGAATGATCAGAACCGGCCGGACGCCGCCCTGCTCGCTGCCCACCACCGGGGAGAGATCGGCATAGTAAATATCGCCACGCTTGACACTCGTATCCACAAAGTTCACACTCCGCCGAAAGAAGTACCCGCCATCGGGGAGGAAAGGGGTTCCTCCTCCTCGGTGAGGCCACTTTCATTCTCCCACGCAGTTTCGGAATTTATACGCCTCTTCCGGGAATCTTGCGAACAAGCCGTGGGAGGGACAAATTCCGGCGTCCTCGCCCCACGTCATCCTATGCGGGGCGGCGGGCGGCCGTGCGAAGCGTCAAGCGCCGTATTCTGTCATTGTATCATAAAAAGAGAAGCTCGTAAAGTCCGCCGTCAAAATGATCTCCCCATCCACGGCGATTTCCCCCCGGACCGGGGCGCCGTCCGCCAGATTCAGCCAGACCGTGGAGAGGATCTTTCCGTCCTTCACCCCCGTCTGGTCCACCGTGAGACGGAGGCAGGGCACGCCGTTCCACTCCTCCTCGTTTTCCTCCAGCAGCCAGCCGTCCCGGAGGGCGCTCATCAGCCGGGGAAGGCAGGCGGCGGGGCTGATCTCCTCATCGCTGAGAGTTCCCGCGTTGAGGCTGTCGCCCTCGTACTCCAGCCGCCAGTCCGTGTCGTTCAGCACGGCCCTCACCCCGGCGATGGTCTCCGGGGACAGAACCTCCACCGTGCTCTCCCCGCCGGGGACGTACGCGCAGCGGAGCTCCGCCTCCCAGGCCAGGCCCTCCTGATCACAGGAGACGCTGGCCTCCATGGCGCAGCCCGCCATGTCGTGATAGCGGTCCCGCAGGTCCGCTGTCCGCGCTTCTCCGTCCCCGCCGCCCTGGCCGCCGCAGGCCGCCAGCAGCAAGAGCAGGGTCATCATTGGTACGCACTTCCAAAGGCGCACCGGAAAACCTCCCTTATCTTTGATTTCCTTGCAGTTCGGAAAAGACCCTGGGGAACGCGGCGATCACGTCCTCCGGCGTCACGCAGTATTCCGTCAGCGCCGCCGCCGCCAGGTCTCCGGCCCGGCCATGGATCCACACGGCCCCCGCCGCCGCCATCACCGGGCTGGCCCCCTGGGCAAGCAATGAGGCGACGAGCCCCGTCAGCACGTCGCCGCTGCCCCCCTTGGCCAGGCCCGAATTGCCGGTGGTGTTCACCAGCACATTCCCCTCCGGCCCGGCGGTGACGGTGCGGTGGCCCTTGAGGACCAGGACGCAGCCGTGCTCCCGGGCGAAGGTCCGGGCCGTGCCTACCGGGTCCCCGGCAAGGCGTTCCCCGATGCGGGCAAACTCTCCGCCGTGGGGGGTCAGGATCGTCACCCGGCCCCGGCGGCTGTCCAAACTATCTATATGTCCCTCCAGCGCGTTTATGCCGTCGGCATCCAGGACCACGGGCTTTTCCGTCTGCCGGAGGACCTCCAACACCAGCTGGCGGGTGGACTCCCCCCGCCCCAGGCCCGGCCCCAGGGCCAGCACGTCGCAGCCCTCCAGCCGCTCCAGGAGCCCCGGCAGGGCATGCCGGCTCAGCCGCCCGCGCCGGTCCGCCAGGGGGAATGGCATGGCGGAGACACAGCGGACCGTCTCAATCTCCCAGATGCTCTCCGGGATCCCCAGGTACACCAGCCCGCAGCCGGACTGCACCGCCGCCGAAGCCGTGAGATAAGGCGCGCCGGTGTAGCCCACGGCCCCGCCCACCACCAGGACCTTGCCGAAGTCCCCCTTGTGGCCGTCGGGCCTCCGGGGCGGGACGGCGGCCCGGGCGAAGTCCGCCTCCACCGTCTGGACAGGGCAGGAGACCTCCCGGACCAGGGCGGCGGGGACGCCGATGTCGTGCACGGTCACCTTTCCGGAGAGGAGGGCCCCGTCTCCGGCGTACTGGCCGATCTTGGGCAGGGAGAAGGTGACGGTCCGGTCCGCCCGGACGGCCCGGCCCAGGACCCGCCCCGTGTCCGTCTCCACGCCGCTGGCGATGTCGGCGGAGATCACCGTGCCCCTGCAGGCATTGATGAGGTCCAGGGCGGCGGCAAACTTGGAGCCCGGGGCGATGTCCCGGGAGAGGCCCACGCCGAACACCGCGTCGATCACCACCTGGCACCCCCGGGCCCAGGCGGCCTGGGAAACGTCCTCGGGGTCGAAGTCCTCCAGCTCCACGCCGCACTCGCTGAGGCGGCCCGTCTCCTCCATGGCGTCGGGGGTGAGGCGGCCGTAGTCCCCCACCAGGAAGACCCGGACCTTGAGACCCATCAGGAAGAGGAGCCGCGCCGCGCCGATGCCGTCCCCGCCGTTGTTCCCCGCGCCGCAGAACACCGCCGCCCGGCATTTCGAGGGCTTGTCGGGCAGGGCGTCCAGGGCCGCCTGGGCTACCTCTGCCGCCGCCCGCTCCATCAGGTCGATGGAGGGGATTTTCCGCTCCTCGATGGCCTTTCGGTCCAGCTCCCGCATTTGCACCGCCGTCGCCAGCTTCATGTTCCCGTACCTCCCGCGTGTCGAAATCTGGTGTTCTCATTATAGCGGGTTTCCGGCGGGAACGCAATCGGGAACCTTGCATTTGCCCGGAAAAGCCGCTAAAATGGGGGACGCAACTCAAAGTTTACACGAATTTCTTCAAACGCAACATCAAATCGCTGGCCTTGCGCCGCCCGTTCCGGCAGAATAGGGGCACCAACTTCAAGGAGGATCACCCAAATGTCATTTTCCGAAAACCTGCAGTTCATCCGGGCCCAAGCCGGGGTCACCCAGGAGCAGCTGGCGGAACAGCTGGATGTCAGCCGCCAGTCCGTCAGCAAGTGGGAGGGCGGCCAGAGCTTTCCCGAGATGGATACCCTATTGAAGCTCTGCGACCTGTACGACGTAAACCTGGACCTGCTCCTCCGGGGCAGCGTGGAGGAGAGCCGCGTCAGCGACACCGCCCGGTACGACGCCTTTATGAACCGCTTTTCCCGGCGCATCGCCGGGGCGGTCGGCGGCATCGTCGCCGGCGTCGGGCTCACCGGCCTGCTGGAGGGCGCCGGCCTTCCGGAAATGCCGCTGGGCGTGCTGTTCCTGGCCGTCGTCAGCGTCTGCGTGGTGGTGCTGGTGGTCACCGGCATCCAGCACGAGAACTTCTGCAAGCGCTGGCCCGTCGTCGCCGACTTCTACACCCAGGAGCAGAAGGATGCCTTCCGGCAGAAGTTCGTCTGGTACATCGCCGGGGGCGTGGGCGCGATCCTGTTCGGCCTGGTGCTCATGATGATGATGGAGAGCGCCTTCGGCGAGGAGCCGCCCTGGGACAACTGGAGTGTCGGTGTGTTCATGCTCCTCGTGGCCGGGGCCGCCTGGTCCTTCATCTACGGAGGCATTCAGCATGACAAATACGACATTGCCAAGTACAACCGGACCAACGATCCCTCCCCGGAGGCCAGGCGGCGGAACGCCCTGGTCAGCACCGCCTGCGCCGTCATCATGCTGCTGGCCGCGGCCATTTACGTCGGGCTGGGCCTGGCGCTGAACCTGTGGGGGAAAGCCTGGTGGGTCTTCGCCGTGGGCGGCGTGCTCTGCGGCGTGGCCGCCGTGGCTCTGGGACCCAAGGAGGAATAAACAGAGCCGCCCGGAGCGAAACGCTCCGGGCGGCGGCTTTGTCTGTCAGGGCTTCACGGGAACGCCGGCGGCATTCAGGTCCCGGCGCAGGCGGGCCAGGTCCCCGTCGAAGATGGCGCCGTCCATCCCCACGAACCAGGCCCCCTCGATGTTGATGTTCAGGTCGTCGATGAAGAAGCACTCCTCCGCCCGGAGGCCGTACTCCCGGAGCAGGGTCTCGTAAATCTCCGGCTGGGGCTTCAGCAGCTTCCATCTGGCGGAGATGATCCCATCGTCAAAGCACTCGCTCCCGGGAATCAGAGGGAAGTACTCAGGCAGGTCCTCCTTGGCGTTGGACAGCAGGTAAATGCCATAGCCCAGGTCCTTCAATTCCCGCACCAGGTCTGCCATACCCTCCACGGGCAGCAGCCACCGCCGCCACCAGTTCAGGGTCAGCTCCCGGGCAGGGCCGCGGAGGCGCTCCGGCAGGCGACGGCAAACGGCTGTCAGCCCGTCTTCCATGGAGAGGGTCCCCCGGTCCATCTGAATCCACTCCACGGAGCCGAAGACCTCCCGCAGAAGCAGGGCCCGGTCCTCCTCCGGGACGCCCAGGCGCTCCACGAACAGCTGGGGTTTCCATTGGATCAGCACGTTGCCCATGTCGAAAACGATATTGCGGATCATACTTCCTCCTGTTCTCCGGCCCCGCAGGCCAGCACCACGACTTGATACGCATCCAGACGGAGGCGGCCCTCCCGGTTCTCCAGGCCGTCGTAATTGTTCAGCAGCACCCGGAAGGGCTCCGCAAAAGGAACGGAAACCGCCCCCCGGCCATAGTGGCACAGGACCAGAATCCGCTTCCCGGATTCCTCCCCGGTCCGCCAGTAGGCGAAGATCTCCGGCTCTTCCCGGAAGGCGGGGCGGAAGCCGCCCCGGACCAGCACGTCCTCCCACTCCGGGTCCTTCCGCAGGGCCAGCAGCCGCCGGTACCACCCCCGGACGGACCGCGCCGAGGCGGCGTCGGCCTCCACATTCAGCGCCCGGTAGTTGGGGTTCACCGGGAACCAGGGCGTGCCGGCAGTGAACCCGGCGTGTTCGCCGCCGGTCCACTGCATGGGGGTCCGGGCGTTGTCCCGGCTGTGGCGGCGGCAAACCGCCATGGCCTCCTCCTCCGTCAGCCCGGCGGCCCGGGCGGCCTGATACTGGTCATGGGTGTTCAGGTCCTCGAAGTCCTCCACCGTACGGAAGTCCCCGTTCCGCATGCCGATCTCCTGGCCCTGGTAGAGGAAGGGAATGCCCCGCAGCAGGACGGACAGCGCCGCCATGGCGGTAATGGCCTCATAGCCCTCGTCCCCCTCCGGCAGGAAGATGCCGGGGCTCCGGGGACGGTCGTGGTTCTCCAGGACGTTGGCCAGGAAGACGGACTCGTTCTCCTGGGAACGGAAAATCGCGTCCCGCCAGGACCGGAAGTCGAAGGGCTTGTGCTGATACCAGAAGGCCCCCCGGTGGTCGGCCAGAAAATGTGCGAAGTCGAAGAGGGTGGAGAAATAGCCCTCCGGCCCGCCGAACTCGCTCACCCGCTCCTGGGTGATGCTGTACACCTCGCCCACGGTGAAGGCGTCGTGGGGAAGGAAGCACTCCTCCTTCAGCTGGTTCAAAAACGCACCGATCTCCGTGGTCTGGGGCAGCATCCTGGACACGGCGCAGGTGCCGTCGGGGCTGTCGGCGGGGCCGTCCCGGAAGCTCAGGTCTTTTTTCAAATTGATGATGGCGTCCAGCCGGAAGCCGGAGACCCCCTTGTCCAGCCACCAGTTCACCATATCGCAGATCTCCCGCCGGACCTCCGGGTTCTCCCAGTTCAGGTCCGGCTGCTCCTTGGCGAAGGTGTGGAAGTAGTAGAGGTCCGAGCCGGGCAGCTTGTCCCAGCAGCTTCCGCCGAACTCCGCCCGCCAGTTGTTGGGCGGGCCGCCGTTCCGCCCTGGCTTTAAGTAGAAATATTGCCCGTATTTGCCCGCCGGGTCCCGGACGGCCTCCTGGAACCAGCGGTGCCGGTCGGAGCAGTGGCTGACCACCAGGTCCATCACCAGGTACATGTCCCGGCGCTTCAGCTCCCGGATCAGGGCGTCCAGGTCCTCCATGGTGCCAAAGCGGGGGTCGATTCCATAGTAATCAGAGATGTCGTAGCCCTGGTCCACCATGGGAGAGGGATAGACCGGGGAGAGCCAGAGGATGTCCACCCCCAGGTCCTTCAAGTAATCCAACTTGGAGAGGACGCCGGGCAGGTCCCCGATCCCGTCCCCATTGCCGTCCAGGAAGCTCTTGGGGTAGATTTGATACGCGGCTTTATTCTGCCACCAGGGAAACGAGGTTTTATTCATAAACATACACCGCCTGTCGCCGGATTGCGGCCCGGGACGCCGGGCCCGCCGGGGTCTAAAATTCCGGTACAGTATAGCACATCCCGCCCGGCAAGTCGAGAGGGATTTTTCATGCGGGACAATGCTCTCGAAAATCCCTCTCGACTTGCCGGGACGCCTATGCTATACTACAGGAAAACCGTCTCCGCCGGGCGCGGCGGGGGGTTCGCAAAGAGAAGGAGGCGACCGGTTTGTACCGTATTTTTATCGTGGAGGACGACGGCGTCATCGCCGGGGCCGTGGCGCGGCATCTGGAGAGCTGGGGCTATCAGGTGGCCTGCGCCCGGCGGTTCGACGCCGTGCTGGCGGAGTTTCTGGAGTTCGACCCGCAGCTGGTGCTGTTGGACGTCTCCCTCCCCTTCTTCAACGGCTACCACTGGTGTCAGGACATCCGCAGGGTCTCCAAGGTCCCCATCCTCTTTCTGACTTCCGCCTCGGATAACGTGAATCTGGTAATGGCCATGCAGATGGGCGGGGACGACCTGCTGGCCAAGCCCTTCGACCTCCAGGTCCTCTCCGCCAAGGTTCAAGCCATGCTGCGGCGAGCCTATGACTTCGCAACGGCCCCGGCGCTGCTCGCCTGCGGCGGAGCCGCGCTGAATCCCGCCAACGGGACGGTCACGGTAAACGGCCAGCGGGTGGAGCTGACGAGGAACGAGGGAAAGCTCCTCCAGCTCCTGCTGGAGAAAAAGGGCCAGATCGTCAGCCGGGACGCCATGATGACCACCCTGTGGGAGTCGGACAGCTTCGTGGACGAGAACACCCTGTCCGTCAACGTGAACCGCCTCCGGCGGAAGCTGGAGGCGGCGGGACTGCCGGACTTTATCCGCACGAAAAAGGGCGCGGGCTATCTGGTGGAGGAGAGCGAATCATGAAGGTCCTGGGCGCGTATCTTTCGCGGCACTGGAAGCTGCTTTTTCTGCTGGGAGGGTCCCTGGGCATCTGTTCCGCCGTGTTTGATCTCTACGGCCTGCCTCTGGAATCGGTGGGCTACGCCTTCGTGCTGTGCTTTGCCCTGGGGCTGGTCCTGTTCGCCGTCGGATACGTCCAGTTCCTCCGGCGGCACCGGGAGCTGGAACGGCTTTTGGTCCAGGTCCGGGAGCGGGTCCTACCCCTGCCGCCCCCCAAGGGGCTGCTGGAGGAGGACTATCAGTCCCTGTGCCAGGCCCTGGCCGCGGAGCGGGCCGCCCTGGCCCTGGAGGACCGGAATCGGCTCCAGGACATGACGGACTACTACACCCTCTGGGCCCACCAAATCAAGACTCCCATCGCCGCCATGCGGCTGCTGCTCCAGGAGGAGTCCCGGCCGGAGCTGGAGGGGGAGCTTTTGAAAATCGAGCAGTACGTGGAGATGGTCCTGGGCTATCTCCGCCTGGGCAGCGACTCCACGGACTATGTGTTCCGGAACTGTGAGCTGGACGCGCTGGTCCGCCAGTCCGTGCGGAAGTACGCCCGGCTGTTCATCCTGAAAAAAATCTCCCTGGATTTCCAGGAGACGGGGAAAACGGTGCTGACCGACGAGAAGTGGCTCTCGTTTGTCATCGAACAGCTGCTGTCCAACGCGGTGAAATACACCCCGGAGGGCGGCCGCGTCCGCATTTACGGCGACGGGGAGACCCTGGTCATCGCCGACAACGGCATCGGCATCCGGCCGGAGGACCTGCCCCGGGTCTTCGAAAAGGGCTTCACCGGCTTCAACGGCCGGGAGGACAAGAAGTCTACCGGCATCGGGCTCTACCTCTGCCGTCAGGTGCTGGACCGGCTGAACCACGGCGTCTCCATTACCTCCCGCCCCGGCCAGGGAACCCTGGTGCGGCTGGACCTGAGCCGGCAAAGCCGGGGGGTGGAATAATGGCGATCCTTACGAGGGTCATTCCGCCGGAGGAGGACGGAGCCGCGGTGCGGCACATCCTCCGGGCCAAGCTCCATTTTTCCTCCCACGCCGTCTCCCGGCTGGCCCACGGGGGCGAGTGCATTTTCGTCAACGGGAAGCCGGTCCACACGCCTCACATCCTTCGGGCCGGGGATACCCTGACAGTGGAGACGGAGGACCGCCGCCCGCCCAGGACCGCCGTCACTCCCGGGAACTGGCCCCTGCCGGTGGCCTGGGAGGACGGGCATCTGCTCATTGTGGACAAGCCCGCGGGCATGACGGCCCACGCCTCCAATTTTCTGCCGGACACCCCCACGGTGGCGGGGGCCCTGGCCTGGCGGCGGGGAGCGGACTTCATCTTCCACCCGGTAAACCGCCTGGACAAGGGCACCACCGGGCTGATGGTCATTGCCAAGAGCGGCTATGTCCACGACCTGCTCCGGCGGAGGCTGCACACGGAGGCGTTCCGGCGGGAGTACCGGGCCCTCTGCCTGGGCTGTCCCCAGCCGGAGCGGGGGACGGTGGACGCCCCCATCGGGCGGGACGCGACCTCCGCCGTGGCCCGGAAGGTCCGTCCCGACGGGGCCCCCGCCGTGTCTCACTACGAGGTCCTGGTCAAGGGGAACGGCTTCAGCCTGCTGGCCCTCCGGCCGGAGACCGGACGGACCCACCAGCTGCGGGTCCACATGGCCCATTTGGGCTGTCCCCTGGCGGGGGACTGGCTCTACGGCGTGGAAGACCCGGGGCTCATCCCCCGGCCTGCCCTGCACTCCTACCGGGTGACGCTGGACCACCCCGTCACCGGGGAACGGGTGGAGGTCTCCGCCCCCCTGCCGGAGGACATGCAAAGACTGCTCCGGGAACGGTTTCCGGAAGGTACGACGGTTTGAGCATAAGAAGAGCGGGACCCGGTTTCCGCGGGTCCCGCTTTTTCAAGCTTCTTCGTCCTCTTCGGCTTCCTCCGGCAAGGGCTCGTCTTCTTCCCCCTCGGCCTCTGACCGCAGGGCGGAATCCTCTTCCTCCGGCTCCTCCGGCAGGGGGGCCTTGAACATCCTCCAGGCCAGGAAGCCCAGGGCTGCCGCGCCGCCGCCCAGCACCACCGCGCCCAAAACGAATTGGAAGGTGGTGGGGCTGTCATACGGGTCGTGGGTCAGGTAGGGCTTGGCCATCTGATAGAAGAGATAAACCAGGTACAGCGCCGCCAGGGCATAGACATTGGCGCGGACTCTGGGGTTGATGGGCCCCTTGGGGGCCTTAGGTTTCGACATGGAGTTCCTCCTTTTCCGCCTCGTCGGGCCGGGTGACGCTCCGCACCCACTTCCAGCTGTGAAGCCGGAGGGCTACGGGAATAATTTTGTAAATCTGATCCCATTTCAAGAGGAAGAACACCACCGCCGGGGGGCTCTTCCACCAGAACGCCGCCATGGCGGAGAAGGGCACCACGACGCCCCACATGCTGATGAGGTTCATCCTTGCGCTGAAGGCCGTGTCTCCCCCGCCCCGGATGATGCCCGTGTCACAGGCCATCTGGTAGGAGGTCCCCACCGTGGTGACGGCGATCACCGCCATGAACTGGACGGCCAGTCCCCGGGCCCGCTCCGTCAGTGTGCCGCCGAAGATCGCCAGTATGGGATTCCGGGCCAGGAAAATCAGCCCGCCGGAGACCACGCCGATGGCGATGAACAGGACCTGCAGGGTGGCCACCAGGGGGCGGAGGGCGTTCTTCCGCCCTTCTCCGATGCTCCGCCCCACCACGATGCCGGAGGCGGAGGCCGCGCCGTAGGCCACCACGGAGAGGACCTGGTAGACCTGTACGGCAATGGCGTTGGCCGCCGTCACGTCGCCCCCCAAGTGGCCCAGAATGCCGGTCTGCACCATCTGCGCCACGCCCCAGAGGGCCTGGTTCACCAGCACCGGGGCGGAGACCCGGTTATAGTCCTTTACATAGCTGCCGTCGATGAAGAGGAGCTTTTTCAGGGTCAGGTTCAGCCGCTTCTCCCGGTATTTTAAATAGTAGACTACAATCAGCAGCTCCACGCAACGGGAGACCAGGGTGGCGACAGCCGCCCCCCGGACCCCCAGCTCCGGACAGCCGAGATTGCCGTAGATCAGCAGGTAGTTCAGAGTGACGTTGATGCACAGCGTGGAGAAGGAGATGGCGTAGCCGATCTTCACCACGCCGATGGACCGGAGAGAGGCCACCAGAATGTTGGTGACCGTGAAAATGACATAGGAAAAGCAGATGATCTGAAAATAGGCCGCTCCCTGGGCGATGACCCCCGCGTCGTTGCTGAGCAGACCCAGCAGCTGCGTGGGGAACAGCAGCACCGCCCCGAACAGCGCCGCGGAGAGGACCGCCCCAAAGCGCAGGGCCACGCCGATGATGTGGGGGATGGGCTCCAGCTTGTTCTTCCCCCAATACTGGGACCCCAGCACCACGGCCCCCTCTCCCGCGCCGCCCACCAGCATTTGAAGCAGGAACTGGATCTGATTGCACAGGCTCACGCCGCTCATGGCCTCCTGGCTGTAGCGGCCCAGCATTACCGTGTCCATCAGGTTCACGCCGAAGGTCAGCAGGTTCTGCAGGGCCAGGGACAGGGTGAGGGCAAAAAAGGCGCGATAGAAGGTCTTCTCTCGAATCATGGGTCAGGCTCCTTTGAAAAGGCCGGGCCGCCTTCGGGCGCCCGGCCTTGACATGCGTCTTACTTATTCCTCGCCGTCGTCCGCCTCGTCCTCGTCCAGGCTCTCCAGGTCGAACTCCAGCTTTTCGCCGCAGTTGGGGCAGATGACCTCGCCGTCCTCCAGGACGGACTCGTCGAAGTAGATGGTCTCCTCGCAGGTGGGGCAGGTGGTGGCGTAGCAGTCCTCGTCCTCCCCCAGGTCGTCCAGCTCGTACTCGGGCTCGTCATCCTCGTCGTCCTCGCCGTAGAGCAGGTCCTCCACGTCCTCCAGATCGTCGCTGACGGCGTCCAGGCCCTCGCCCAGCTCCTCCTGGGCGTCCTCGATGTCGTTAAGCTCCAGGGCAATGTCCTCCAGCACGTCGATGATGGCCAGCAGCAGCTTGCCCTCCTTCTTCTCGGCGTTCAGCTCCATGCCCTCCGCCAAGCCCTTCAGGTACGCGACCTTCTCGGTGATTTCCATGGTTAATAACCTCCTTTTTGAAACTATTTATCCAGGTCCTCAGTCATAATTCCGAGAGCCTCCAGCTTTGCTTTTGTTGTCTTGATCTGATAGTTGATTTCCTCGTCCCGGTCCTGCGCGGCTTTGATCCTTTGCAAACGCGTGTACTCGTCGATCAAGGCGGTGGCCTGTTCTTTTTCCGTCATGCGTTCGTCCATTCCTTTCTACCTCCTATCAGGCGTCTCTCTCCAAACAGGGGGGGAATCCAAAGGGGGGACATCGTCCCCCCTTTGAGCGATCTCACTCCTTGCAGCGGCCCAGATACTCGCCGGTGCGGGTGTCCACCTGGATCTTCTCGCCCTCGTTGATGAACAGGGGCACCTGGATCACCGCGCCGGTCTCCAGGGTGGCCTTCTTCGTCACGTTGGTTGCCGTGTCGCCCTTGACGCCGGGCTCGGTCTCGGTGACCTCCAGGTCCATGAAGTTGGGAACCTCCACGGTAAAGACGCTGCCCTTATAGCTCACCAGCTTGCAGACGGTGTTCTCCTTCATGAACTTAAACGCGTCGCCCAGGACCTCCCGGTTCAGCGGGGTCATGTCGTAGGTCTCGGGGTCCATGAAGTAGTACAGGTCGCCGTCGTTGTAGCTGTATTCGGCGTCCTTCCGCTCCACGCTGGCCTGCTCGAACTTGGCGGTGGGGTTGAAGGACTCCTCCCGGATGGCCCCGGTGATGACATTCTTGTACTTGGTGCGCACGAAGGCCGCGCCCTTGCCGGGCTTCACGTGCTGGAAGTCCACCACCAGCATGGGCTTGCCTTCCATCTCAAAAATCATTCCCTTGCGAAACTCGCCTGCGGAAATTGTCGGCATAATAAAATCCTCCTCACAAATCTTTATCCGAGAAAACGACCCGTGGGAGGGCATTTTCTCTCTTTTCATGGTTCTTCCATTATAGCCGTAGCTATTTTATCCCATCCCGGCGGTGATTGCAAGTATTTTTCCGCCAATTGTCCGGGACCATGCAAAAATATTTTGGACGGCTTCTAGTTCCGGTTTCTCTCCCGGCGGCGGCAGGCCGCCTTGAAGGGGGCCTGGAGGGCGTGGAGCACCTTCTGCCAGAGGGTGACCGCTCCTCCCAATGGCTCCACCATCAGCGCCGGCACCCCGGCCCGGTTGGCCGCCAGCACGTCCGTCAGCAGCTTATCCCCCAGCATGGCGGTGTGGGCCCGGTCCGTTCCCGCCCGGGCCATGGCGGCCTCCAGCCCCCTGGTAGAGGGCTTCCCGGCGCGGCCCTGATAGGGAATCCCCAGGTCCGCGCAGAACTCCGTCACCCGGGTCCCGGAGCGGTTGTTGGAGACGATCATCACCTGGATTCCCGCGGCCTTCATCGCCGCGATCCATTCCCGGAGGGCCGGGTCCGGGCGGCGGACGGACTTGGGCGCCAGGGTGAAATCCAGGTCGCTGAGCAGCAGCGTCACGCCGCCGCCGCGCAAGAGCTCCGGCGTCACCTCCTGGAAACGTTCAAACAAACGGCTGGGGATCAGGGAAAGGGGCATAGGCGGCGGCCTCCTCGCATAGAATCATTTGAAGTCGTTTCCAGTATACCAGCTTTCAAACCGGGACGCAAGGGGGAGTGGAATTTGCAGATCTATCTGGCCGTGACGCCGGAGGCGTCCCAGGAGGCCCAGGGCCATTGCCGGAACCTGGCTCACGTGGCCTACCGCATCGGTCCCGGCTCGGCGCTGCTGCGCCAGAGCCTGCTTTTGCAGACCAAGGGGGGCCTTTTATCCGTCAGCGACCGGGAGGCCCCCTTCATCGACAGCCCGGAGGACCTGCGGGACGCGGTGCTGCGGGAGTGCGGGCGGCGGAGCTACTCCGGCGTGCTGCTGGACTTTGAGGAAGCCCCCCGGCGGGACCGGACCGCCTTTGTGTCCGTCCTGGCCCCGGCGCTGTCCGCCTCCCGGCGGACGCTGTACCTGCCGGAGTCCTGCGCCGCCGCCGCCCCGGGGGCGGTGGTCCTCCTGTGCACCGCCGTCTCCGGGGGCAGCTTCTCCCAGTACCTTCAGGAGGCCGTCGCCCAGGCCGGCGGGGCCGGGCGGCTGGCCCTGGACGTTCAGCGGCTGCGCATGGACTTCCGCCTCCCCGCCCGGTCCGGGGAGGGCGCGCCTCTCACCGGAGAGGCGCTGAGAAAGCTGATGGAGCGGGAGCGGCCCGCCGTCTTCTTTTCCCAGGACCTCTGCGCCCGGTACTTCACCTACAGCCGGGACGGAGAGGCTCATTTCGTCCTCTTCGACGACGCGGACACCCTGAACCAAAAACTCCGACTGGGGGCGGGTATGGGGTTCCAGGCCGCCTTCCTCATGTGGCCGGAGGTCCGGGACATCGCCTCCCGGCTGTTCGCGCCCTGGCGGGGCGGAAAAAAACCACCGTGACGCCTCACGGTGGTTTCCTTATACTCCCCGGCCGGTCATGCCGTCGATCAGCTCCAGCAGGCGGTCAACGTCCAGGGGCTTGGCCAGGTGGGCGTTCATGCCGCACTCCGCGGACTGCTTCCGGTCCTCGTCGAAGGTGTTGGCGGACAGAGCCACGATGGGCACGTTGGCCAACTCCGGGTCCTCCAGGGCCCGGATGGCCCGGGCGGCGCTGTGGCCGTCCATCACCGGCATCCGCAGGTCCATCAGCACCAGGGCGTAATAGCCGGGGGTGGAGTTCCTCACCTTCTCCACGGCCTCCGCGCCGTCCCCGGCGGTCTCCACCAGAAAACCCGCCTCCTCCAGCAGGTCCACGGCAATCTCCCGGTTCAGCTCGTTGTCCTCCACCACCAGCACCCGGCGGACTCCCTCGGAGCGGGGACTGGTCCGGGCCTCGGCCTCCTCCTGGAGCCGCAGGTTCAGCGACGCCGTCAGGCAGCCGCCGCCGTCCGGCAGGGCCTGGGCCGCCACCGTTCCCCCCATCAGCTCCATGACGTGCTTCGCGATGGGCAATCCCAGGTCCGCCCCCGCCGCGTCGGCGGCGGCGGTGATCTCCTGGCGGGAGAACGCTGCGAAGACCTGGTCGCTGAGGGGCGAAACCGTTGCGGAGCAGCGGGCGGTAAAGTGATAGGACCCATACGCCCGGGTGGCGCTCCGCTCCTGGAGGAACAGCTCCACCCGCCCGCCGGGCTCCGCCCGGCGCACGGCCCCCATGGCCAGTCGCTCCAGGGACTGGCGCAGCTTTTGCCGGTCGCACCAGACCTTGGGATGCTCCGTCTCCAGGGCAGACAGCGCCAGCTCCACGCCCCGCTCCCTCGCCTGGGGAAGCACCTCTTCCCAGACCTCCCGGGCCAGCTCCGGCAGAGCGCAGGCGGCTTCCTCTATGTGAATCTGGCCGGATTCCAGCCAGCTCAACTCCAGCACGTTGTTCAAAAGGCCCAGCAGCTGGGCGCTGGACGCCTCGATCTGCTCCAGCTCCCGCTTCAACCGATCCGGCTGGTCAAGGTGGCGCTTCGCCAGGGCGGTGAAACCCACAATGGCGTTCATGGGCGTGCGCATGTCGTGGGAGATGTTGGAGAGGAACGTATTTCGGGCCTCCCCGGCCAGCTTCGCCCGGGCCAGGGCCTCCTCCAGAATGGCGGAACGCTCCCGCTCCCGGCGGACCTCCTCGTCCACCGTCCGGCAGGCGAACATGATCTGGGTCCCCTCCGCGTCGGGGCTGACGTTGACGATAAACGCCTGGACATACTCCGGCTCTCCCCGGCGGAGGATGCGGTAATTGATATGATAGGATTTCCGCTTTTTCAGAGTCTCCCGGATATAGGACGGGTCCACCTCCCGGCGGAAGCGCTCCCGGTCCTCCGGATGGACCCAGCGTCTCGCGTAGCCCTCGGCAAAGCCGGTGAAGGGCCGAACCTGCAGGTCCCGGCCAAACTGGAAGCCCTCCCGGCCGCTGACCCGGTAGGGCTGGATGACGTCCGCCTCCAGATCCGCGTGAAGCACCGTCTCATAGTCCGCGCTGAGGCCCTCGATCAGCTCCAGACGGCGGACCAGCTCGTCGTTCATCTGCTCCAGAAACTCCAGGGTCTGGTCCGCCTGCTCCTGGAGCTCCCGCTCCTTCTGGAGCTTCTCCTCCATGATGGCGGCCCGCTCCGCGGCCCGGCGGCGGCGGCGCTCCGTGACATCCGCCAGAAAGACGTAGAACACGCCTCCCAGGGCTTCGGTCTCGATAAAGTGGCCGAAGTCCTCCACCCAGCAGACCACGCCGTCCTTTCGGATGATGCGGTACTCCACGTAGTCCAGATCGAAGCTGTTCTCGGCGATCTGCTCCTTGATGCTGTCCTCCACGTCGTCCGCGTCCTCGGGGTGGACCATACCCCGGAAGGTGCCGCCGGTAAGGGCCAGAAACTCCTCCTCCGTCTCGCAGCCGAACATCTGGAGCACGGCGCGGTTGACGTAGAGGATCCGGTCATTGTCATCCCGGTAGATGAAGAAGCCGCCGGGCATCTCGTCGGTGAAGCGCTTGATCTGCCGGGCGGTGAGGCTCTCCCGGTCCGAGAGGTCGCCGCCGGAGGTCAGGAGGTATTCAATCAGGCCGTGGTTTTCGATCACAGAGCGGTCCTCCCTTCCGGGTTTTTCCTTATCATAGCATATTTGTGACGGTTTGTCACGCATGACTTGCGGGAAGATTCCATCTTTCCCCAGACAGGAAGAAGACCCACCCCAAAAGGGGCGGGTCTTCTTTGTGTGTGGGATTGCTTTGAATCTGCTGGAAATTAGGCAGCCGCGGTAACCGTGATGGTGGGAGTGGCAATCGTAGCAGTGCCGGTCGCAACGTGAGTGGAAGCAACGGTCACCGTGAAGGTGATGGTCGCACCCTGCAGCAGCTTCGCATTCGCAGTACCCTTCGTGAAGGTGAGCTTCTGGGTGGTGGGAGTGCCGTCCACGTTGGTGGTGTCAGAGCACACCAGGGCCGCGTCGGCGGCGGAGCCCAGAGCCACGTCCAGAGCGGTGGTATTACCACTCAGATCAATGTCAGCCTTGGCCGTCAGGGTCACGGTGATGACATCGTCCTTCTCAAGGTAGTCGCCAGCAGCCACGGTGTTGCCGTCAGCATCCTTGTAGGTCACGGTAAACAGGCTGCCAGCGTCGGTCACATTACCGAGAGTAACCTTAGCGGCGCAAGCGCCCTTGTAGGTCGCGCCGGGCTTCACAGTGCCGCCCAGACCGGAGGTCTCAATGTAGTTCACGGTAGTGCCGTCAGCCTCGGTCTCCCTAACGATCTGAGTCAGGGAAGTACCGCTGGTGATGGTGGCATTCGCCGCGACAATCTTCTCCGTAACGTTGGTGCCGTCATCAATCTTGATGAGGACCTTGGTGTTAGCGGCAGCGGACTCGTCGAAGGTCACGGTAAGCGTACCCATGGGGATGCCCCAGATGCCGTTGTTGACATAGACGGGCGTACCCAGAGGATTCTCGCCGGGATTGGTCTCGTTGTAGTAGGCAATCGCCTCTTCAAGCTGAGTCTTCGTATCGGCCCGCACGCCGGTCTGGAGGAACGGGAAGTCGAAGTCAAGGCCGCTCAGGCTGACCTGGCTGGCAACCGTATCGTCCCACTCAGTCCCGGTATAGCCGGTGGCACTCGCATGGGCCAGAGCAATGCTGTTCTGGTAGCTGGCGGGAACCAGCGCGCCGATGGTGAAGGTGTAGACCTTCTCGGGGGAAGTGCTGTCGGCCGGGCTCACGGTAACCTTGATCACGTCGGTTTCCTTCAGCTCGTGAGAGGAACCGTTGGTGATCTCGCTGCTGTTCAGCTCCACCTTGATCTTCGCGCCCTCATAGGCAAAGCTGATTTTGGCGTTCTTCGCGGCCTTCTCGGTCAGGGTGGCAATGTTCGTATTGCCGGAGGCGGCGGGAATCGCAAAGTCGTCGGGAGCCTTCAGGCCGCCAATGGTTGCGCCCGTCAGGTTCGCCGCGTCCTTCTTGTCGCTGGGGGACTCATTCCAGTCCGTGACAACGACCATGGAGGCCTTGCGGAATCCGTCATTGTTGGCATTGTCGTTGACCACCAGCTGGACCTCGACGGTGTTCATGCGCCACTTGTACTCCGTGTCACCCTTGGTGTACATGAAGTCCTTCAGGTCGTCGAAGCTGTCGATGTCGTGCTTGGTCAGGTCAATGAACACGGCGTTGGCCAGGCTGACAATGTTCGCCTCGTCGCCGATGCCCAGAGTGGACTTCAGGTCCTGAGAGATGTTGGTGGTGGGGCGCACGCCGTCAACCAGGTCGAACGGGGTGTGCTTGTCACCGGAACCAACCTTGCTGTAGTTGGCCAGCTCCACCAGGCTCTGGTTGACATTCACGATGTCCATGATGTCGGCCTGGAAGGTGGAGGTGGTGCGCTGGAGGAAGTTATTGCGGGTGCGCAGGCTGTAGAAGGGAGACTTGTCGTAGTCGGCGTTCTCCATCTCGGCGTAGGAAGCGAAGTCGCCTCTGTACAGCCGGTCATAGGAGTAGATGGTCATCTCGTCGTCGACGAGGCCGTCCTTGCCGTTCATGGCCACGGTGTAGGTGTACACCATCTTGCCGTTCTTGTCATACTCGGCGCCGCCGGGCATGTCGCGGACATACAGCATGGAGGCGCTGTCGGCGTCGTTGCTCTCCTGCTTGATGACCACGGCCTTGATGGCGCCCTTATCGGTCACGGCAGCCTGAGCGGAGTTGTAGTTGTCGATGTGGTAAGCGGTCTTGCCGTCCGCCTCATAGTCGACCTTGCCCTTGGCGGTGGTGCGCAGCTCGTCGTTCTCGACGGCCTGAACACCCTTCTTAACCTCGATGGACTCCACCTCGCCGTCGACGTCGAAGGTCACATAGATGAACTTCACGCCCTTGTCGATGTACAGAGCATCATCGCTGGCATAGTCCAGCAGGTCAACCTTGACGTTGCTGGCCTTAATGCGGTAAGCAGCGTCGGTGTTCGCGTCCTTGCCGGTGTAAACATTGTAAACGCCGGTGCTCTTGATATCCCAGTCGCGGATGTTGCTGGAGCCGTTGCTCTCATACTTCACCAGGTCGCCGGGCTTGAACTCCGTCCCGGTGTACGCGGGCCCGATGTTCAGCTCGATGGCCTCGCCGGAGATATCCCAGCCGGTGACGATGGTGACGATGCGGCCGTTCTCCACGGCGGAGCGGAAGGAACCGATGACCATCCACTCGGAGGTGGCGCCCACGTCCTCAGCCAGCAGGGCATAGCCGTGCTTGTCGAGGGTCAGGCTGACGTCTTTCTTGGTGACCTTGATCTTGTCGCCGTCGATCTCAGACATATCCTTGTTCCACAGGGAGATGCCGTACTCGGTGCCGCCCACGGTCAGGGCAATGGCATTCTTCTCGTCGTTGGTGGGGCCGTAATCCCGCACGGCGGTCAGGGCGCCGGACACGGTCTCGGGCACGTAAGCCTCGAAGACCTCGAAGTCCTTGCCGTCATGATCGGCGTCCACGGGGATGACGACCACGCTGTCCTCGGCCTTCAGGTCCTTCAGGACGGAGTAGGCGCCGTCCTCAGCCTGGACGTTGCCGACCTTCACGTCGATGGGGTTCTGGTTGAAGCCGGGGAAGTTCTTGTTGCTGTCGTCGGGGTCCTTCTTCTCCAGGGAGACATAGTCGGAACCGACCTTCTTGACCTCCATCAGCTGGCTCTTGACCACCACCACGTCGGTGATGAAGTCGGCCTCGTCCTCGGAGACATAGACCTCAACGACGGTGCCGTTGTCGGTCAGATCGGAGATGTTGGAGATCTTCGCGTCCTTGCCGGAGCGGATCGCGTCGGCGTTGTTGGTCTCAGGGCAGCTCGCACCCCACACGACGTCATTGCCGGACTTGGTGAGGCTGTACTCCGTGCCGTTGACCCAGAACTTGGTGTAGACATTGCTCTCGTCGGACTCCAGGGTGTAGCCGCCCAGGCCGGTGGCCCGGTTCTTCACGGCGTCGGACTTGTCGGCGTAAGCCGCCTGCTTGTCGAAGGTGAAGTCAGGGGCGACGGGGAAGGTGCCGATGGTGACCTTCTTGTAGCTCCAGACGTTGGAGGGACGGCCGAAATCGTCCTTCGCAGCCTGATGCTCGTCGTCCAGGCGCAGATCCTTGAAGTGCTCCTCGCCGAACTCCACGGTGTAGTGGTCGTCCTTGGCGTTGCCGGTCTCGCTGTTGTTGGCTTTCCGGTTGCTGATGTTGGTGGCGTACTGCTGGTTGCTGGTCACATAAGTACGGGTCTTATCGCCAACAATGGCGGCGTCGCCGGTGGTGATGGTGAAGCCGCCGGTGTACTCCACCATGGTGGCCTTCAGGGTGTTCAGAGCCAGCTGGCAGGCTTCCTCACGGTTGACGGCGTCAGCGCCCTGGAAGCTCAGGCGGTTGAACAGACCGGCGATGTTGCCCAGACGGGCCACGTTCATGGTCCAGCCGGTGCCGGTGAAGCCTTCGAGCTCGCTCTTGTAGCCGATGGCGCCCAGCAGCATCTTGGCGAAGGCGTAGCCGGTCAGGGAGTTGGCGGGCTTGAAGGTGCCGTCGCCGTAGCCGCTGATGTAGCCGGCGGTCTTGCAGTAGCTGATGACGCCCGCGAAGGTGTGGCCGGCGGGAACGTCGGGATAGGGGCTGGTGCTGTTGGAGAGGTTGCCGGCGGCCTCGGGGCCGATCATCAGGGAGACGATGATCTTGGCGGCCGCGCCGCGGGTCAGCTCCGTCTCGGGACGGAAGCTGCCGTCCTCATAGCCGGTGATAATGCCGATCCGGTTCAGGACGGCAACGGCTTCCTCGTACTGGATCTCATCCTTATCGGTGAGGTCCTTGTACTCGGTGGCCCCGGCGCTGATGGTGGCCAGAGACATGGTCATGACCAGCGCGAGGACCAGGGATAAGAACTTCTTCATGGATTTTCATCCTCCTTGTTTTGCAGCGGGAAGTTCACCGCCGTTATTTGCGGGCCGGGACGCGTCGGCTTTTCCGGCGCACATACAGTGGCTAGCCGTGCCCGTATCTACCCCGGGACTGCCGCCTCATCCGTGCCGCATGATGAATATAGCACAGCGCTTTTTGAAAATCAATATGATATTCATAGTTGTAACATAACAGTAACAAAGCATCCTGTGGTTCCCAACCTGCTATTTTTTCGATAATTGGAGAAAAATTTGCCAATTAATCCAGTATTTTCCCATGCTTATTGTTTTCTATTTTAATATGTATTTTATTATATATATGTAACTTCAAAGTGCCGTTCTTTCCCCTCTCTCCCGTCAAAGCGATTTTTGACATTATTATAAAAAGTGTCAAAATCTTTGACGGCTCCTGGAACAGCGCCGGGGCGGCTCCGGCATCCCGCAAAAATGCGGATTGACTTGCCGCCGGAGAACGTAGTATGATACATACAGTAATTCCGCAAACGTTTGAGCGCGCATGCGCGAAAGGAGGCCCGGCGTGAAGACCATCCTCGGCTATCTTCGCCCCCATGCCCCCCGGGTGGCGGTGGGAGTGACGGTGAAGTTCACCGCCGCCGTGCTGGAGCTGCTGCTGCCCCTGCTGCTGGCCCACATCATCGACGACTGCGTTCCCGCCCGGGACCTGCCCGGCGTCTTCCGGGCGGGGGGCTTGATGCTGCTCATGGCCTTCGGAGCGGCCTTCTGCAACATCACGGCCAACCGCATGGCGGCCTGGGTGTCCATGGACATGACCCGGCAGCTCCGCCGGGACCTCTACCAGCGGACGCTGCTCCTCTCCCAGGCCCAGCTGGACCGCTTCTCCGTGTCCTCCATCGTCTCCCGACTGACCAACGACACCTACAACGTCCATCAGATGTTCGACAAGATCCAGCGTGGCGGCATCCGGGCCCCCATGCTGGTGCTGGGCGGGCTGGCGCTGACCTTTTTCCAGGCCCCTCCCCTGGCCCTGGTGCAGCTGGGGGTCTGCTCCGCCACGTTTTTCGCCATCTGGCTGGTGACCCGCCGGGGCATTCCCCGGTATACCCGGGCCCAGGAGGCCGTGGACACCGTGGTCCGCATCCTCCAGGAGAACGCCGCCGGAGTCCGCGTCGTCAAGGCCCTGGTCTGCCAGGGGCGGGAGCGGGACCGCTTCGCCGCCGCCAGCCGGGCCTCCAAGGAGGCGGAGGAAGCCGCCGGCTGTGTCATGGCCGCCGCCAATCCCCTGTCGGACTTCCTGCTGAACCTGGGCCTGGTGCTGGTGGTGCTGGCGGGCGCGGCACTGGTGGATCGGGGACGGATGGCCTCCGGGCAGATCGTGGCCTTCCTCTCCTATTTCACCCTGATCCAAACCGCTACCCTGGGCCTGGCCAAGCTCTTCGTCAAATACAGCAAGGGCGTGGCCTCCGCCCGGCGGATCGAGGAGGTCCTCCTGGCCCCGGAGGATCAGCAGGTCCGCGTCCCCGGGGAGGCGCCGGGCCCGGAGCTGGGCATGGAAAACGCATCCTTCTCCTACCTGGGGGTGGAAAAGGACCTGGACGGCGCGTCGTTCTCCTTAAATAAAGGAGAAACTTTGGGCGTCCTGGGGCCCACCGGGTCCGGAAAGACCACCCTGATCTCCCTGCTCCTCCGGCTCTATGACGCGGACAGCGGCGTGGTCTGGGTGGGCAGCCGGGACGTGTCCGCCCTCAGCCGGGAGGACCTCCGGGGCCGCTTCGGCGTGGTGTTCCAGAATGAGGCCCTGCTGAACGACAGCGTTTACGAAAACATCTCCTTCCTCCGGGGGCTCTCCCGGGAGGACGTGACCGCCGCCGCCAGAACCGCCCAGGCGTGGGCGTTCATCGAAGCCCTGCCCGAGGGGCTGGACGCCCGGCTGGATATCCGCGGCGCCAATCTCTCCGGGGGCCAGCGCCAGCGGCTGCTGATTGCCCGGGCCTTAGCGGCCCGGCCCGGCATTTTGATCCTGGACAGCGCCGACAGTGCCCTGGACTACCGCACCGCCGCCGCCCTTCACGCCGCCGTCCGGCGGGACTGTCCCGGCGTGACCCTGGTGGTTATCTCCGAGCGGGTGGCCTCCCTCCGGGACGCGGACCGCATCCTGGTGCTGGAGGACGGCGTGATCGCCGCCCAGGGGACCCACGGCGAGCTCCTGGAGACCTGCGGGCGCTACCGCCGCATGGCGGAGCTCCAGATGGGAGGGCTGACATGAAACAAACCGTTCTGGTCCGCCTGGGCCGTTTCCTCCGGCCCTACGGCTTCCAATTCCTGCTCCTGCTGGTCCTGCTGCTGGCGGGAAACCTGCTGTCTCTGGCGGCCCCCCTGCTCTCCGGCCGGGCGGTGGACGCCGTGGGCATCCGGGCCGGGGGCGTGGACTTCCCCGGCGTGCTCCGGAACTGCGCCGGGATGCTGGGCTGCTATGCCCTGTCCTCCTTATTAAGTTATCTCGTCTCCTCCCGCCTCCTCCGAACGGCCCAGGCGGTCTCCCACGATCTCCGCAAGGCCGCCTTCGACCGCATGAGCGAGCTGCCGGTGGACTACTTCGATACTCACCCCTCCGGGGACCTCATCAGCCGGATCTGCTACGACGTGGACACGGTCAACGCCACCCTCTCCACGGACCTCCTGCAATTGGGCACCAGCGTGTTCACCGTAGCCGGGTCCTTCCTGATGCTGCTGCTCCTCTCCCCCCGGCTGACGCTGGTGTTCCTGGTCACCGTCCCCCTGTCGGCGGCGCTGACCCGCTTTCAGATGAAGCGCATCCACCCCCTCTTCCGCCTCCGCTCCCGGGAGCTGGGAGCCCTGAACGGCTTCGCCGAAGAGCGGATGGGCTGCCGCCGGTCCATTCGGACCTACGGCGTGGAGAAGGAGGACCTGAACCTCTTCGACCAACGCAACGACGCCGCCTCCAGGGCTTACTACGACGCGGACCGAGCCAGCGCGGCCCTGGGGCCCTCGGTGAACTTTGTCAACAACATTTCCCTCACCTTCGTAAGCGTTTTCGGAGCCCTGCTGTACCTGGGCGGCGGACTGTCCCTGGGGAGCCTCTCCTCCTTCGTTCTCTACTCCCGGAAGTTCTCCGGCCCCATCCGGGAGGCGGCGAACCTTTTGGCGGAGCTTCAGGCCAGCGCCGCCGCCGCGGAGCGGGTACTGGACCTGCTGGACCAGGAGCCGGAGGCGGCGGACCCGGCCGGGGCCCTTCCCGTGGAGCATTTGAGGGGCGACATCCGCTTTGACCACGTGACCTTCGGCTACGACCCCGCCCGCCCCGTCCTCCGGGACTTCACCGCCCACATCCCGGCGGGGAGCCTGGCCGCCGTCGTGGGCCCCACCGGGGCGGGAAAGACCACCCTGGTCTCCCTGCTCCTCCGGTTTTACCGGCCCCAGAGCGGGACCATCACTGTGGACGGCGTGCCCCTGGACGCCTACAGCCGGGACGGCCTCCGGCGCCGCCTGGCCCTGGTGCTCCAGGATACCTGGCTCTTCGGCGGCACCATCGCGGAGAACATCGCCTACGGCGCTCCGGAGGCCAGCCGGGAACAGATCATCGAGGCCGCCAAGGCCGCCCGCATTCACCGTTTCATCTCCTCTCTTCCCCAGGGCTACGACACCGTCCTCACCGACGAGGGCATTTCCAAGGGCCAGAAGCAGCTTCTCGCCATTGCCCGCTGCCTCCTCACCGACGCGGACGTGGTCATTCTGGACGAGGCCACCAGCAACGTGGACACGGAGACCGAGGGGGAGATCAGCCTGGCCATGGAGCGCCTCCGCCAGGGGCGGACCTGCTTCGTCATCGCCCACCGGCTGGCCACCGTCCGGGGGGCGGACCGCATCCTGGTGCTGGATCAAGGCGGCGCGGCGGAACAGGGGACCCATGGGGAGCTGCTGGCCGCCGGGGGCGTCTACGCCCAGCTCTACGCCGCTCAATTTCAATCGTAAACAAGGACAGACCCGGCGAAAACGTATCCGCAATTTTTAGGGTTTCCAAAAATCTCTATTGGCAAAATAGCAAAAGCGCGCCGTCTTTCTTTGTCTAAACTGTAAACAAACCGTGAAAACGAACAAAAAAGCTCCCTCAAAATCGGGAGGCTGACAATTGACAAACCCGCTTTGGATTCTTTATAATGAACACAGGAAATCGCAAACGTTTGCGCAAAGCGAGCCCGTTTGCGCAAAGCGAGCCCGTTTCCGCCAGGCGCGGACGGTCTTGAGCGTGACCGGATGGGAGGACTCGATCGCTCAGGAGGTCCCCGGCAGTTATCAGAAAGAGGTGTTATCGTGTCAAATGCAGTAACCGTGACCAAAGAAAGACCCCCCAGAAAGAAGCTGACGGCACGTCGGCTGAAGAACCTGATCCTGAACGTGCTCAAGAATCCCTTCAACATGGTCGTGCTGGTCAGCCTGATCGTGTTGTTCTGCCTGATCGTCATTCCCCTGCTGACCATGATCAAGTCCACCTTCACCCTGGCTCAGGGCGAGCTGCGCCGGGTAAAGGGCGGCCACATAGGCGACTTCACGCTTTACTATTGGCAGTATATGATTGCCAGCAACATGTCCAAGGCCGTGCTGTGGGAGCCCTTGCTGCACTCCTTCGTCTGCGGCTTCTTCACCACGCTGATCTCCGTACCCCTGGGCTCGGTGCTGGCCTGGCTGATGATCCGCACGGACCTCCCCGGCAAGAAGGTCCTGGGCATTCTGATCACCGTGCCCTACATGATCCCCTCCTGGACGAAAGCCATCGCCTGGCTGGCGGTGTTCCGAACGCCCACCAGCGGCGCAAACGGTTTCCTGACGGGCATGGGCATACCGATTCCCGACTGGCTGGCCTACGGGCCCACGGCCATCGTGCTGTGCATGTCCATGCACTACTACGCCTTCTCCTACATCCAGGTCTCCGGCGCCCTCCGCTCCATCAACTCGGAGCTGGAGGAGATGGGCGAGATTCAGGGCGCCAACAAGACCCAGATCCTCCGCTACATCACCCTGCCGCTGATCCTTCCCTCCGTACTCTCCGCCCTGGTCATGACCGTCTCCAAGTCCATCGGCACCTACGGCGTGGCGGCCAACCTGGGCAACCGCATCGGCTACTACACCCTGGCCACCCGCATGCGCGTCTACATTGACCAGGGTCCCCGGGGCGTGGGCTACGCCATGAGCATCGTCCTGGTGGGCCTGGCGGCTCTGATCCTGATGAGCAACCAGAAGGCCATCGGCGTCCGCAAGTCCTATGCCACCGTGGGCGGCAAGGGCGGCCGCAGCACCCTGATGCCTCTGGGCGCAGCGAAGAAGCCCATGATGGCGTTCCTGGGCGTGTTCCTGTTCCTGGCCATGGTCATGCCCTTCTTCGTGCTGATTATGGAGACCTTCCAGGTCACCACCGGCGCGGGCTATGGTCCCGAGAACCTGACCCTCTATAACTGGATCGGCCAGGCCGGCGAGGCGGAGGTCTATACCAACTACGAGGGCATCTTCCGCAACAAGGAATTCTTCAACGCCCTGTGGAACACCATCCGCCTGACCATCATCACCTCCCTCATCACCGCCTTCTGCGGCCAGTTCCTGGGCTACATCAGCTCCCGGGGCCGGGGCAAGTGGTACGGCAACCTCACCGAGCAGCTGGTGTTCGTGCCCTACCTGATGAGCGGCGTGGCCTTCTCCACCATGTACTTCTCCATGTTCAGCGTACCCCACTTCGGCGGGCTGATCCCCTCTCTGTACGGCACCTTCACCCTGATCGTTCTCACGTCCGTGGTCAAGCACTTCCCCTTCGCCAGCCGTTCCGGCACTGCCAACATGCTCTCCATCAGCGTGGAGCTGGAGGAGGCCGCGGACATTGCCGGCGCCAGCTTCTGGAAACGGATGGCCTCCATCATCGTCCCCCTGGCGAAGAACGGCTTCATCTCCGGCTTGATGCTGGTGTTCATCTCCATCGCCAAAGAGCTGGACCTCATCATCATCATGATGACCCCCACCACCCGGACCATGTCCTACCTGGCCTTCACCTACTCCCAGGAGGGCTACGCCCAGATGTCCGACGCCATCTCCGTGTGTGTGCTGCTGTTCATCCTCTTCTGCTACATCTTCGCCAACAAGGTTGCCGGCGCGGATATCGGAAAAAGTTGGTGAGCCCCGCGGATTTCATTTCAAGATCAGAAAGGAAACGTGCCCTATGAGCCGCATTGAACTGAAAAATATTGACAAATTCTATGGAAATAACCACGTCCTGCGAAACATCAACCTGACCATTGAGGACGGCGACTTCATGACATTGCTGGGTCCCTCCGGCTGCGGCAAAACCACCACCCTCCGCGTGGTCTCCGGCCTGGAGAAGCCCCAGAACGGCATCATGACCATCGACGGGGTGGAAATGATCAACGCCGACGACGCCTACTACGCCGAGCCCAGCAAGCGCGGGCTGAACCTGGTGTTCCAGTCCTACGCCCTGTGGCCCCACATGACGGTGTACAACAACATCTCCTTCGGCCTGAAGATCCAGAAGATGAGCCACGAGGAGATCGACCGCCGGGTCATGGACTCCCTGCGGATGATGCGCATCGACATGTACAAGGACCGCTATCCCACCGAGCTCTCCGGCGGTCAGCAGCAGCGCGTGGCCATCGCCCGCGCCGTGGCCTCCAGCCCCAAGCTGCTGCTGCTCGACGAGCCCCTGTCCAACCTGGACGCCAAGCTCCGCATCGACATGCGCTCCGAGCTCCAGCGCCTCCACAAGGAGCTGGGCACCACTATCATCTATGTTACCCACGACCAGGTGGAAGCCCTGACCATGTCCACCAAGATCGCCCTCTTCAAGGCCGGCGAGCTGAACCAGGTGGCCACCCCCATGGAGCTGTACAACAACCCCATCGACCTGGAGGCCGCCGACTTCATCGGCAACCCCCGGATCAACCTCATCCCCGGCAAGGCCGAGATGAAGAACGGCCAGTTGGTAGTCAAGAGCGAGCTGGGCGGCCACACCTTCCCCGCCGAGCACCTCACCGACGAGCAGAAGCCCTCCAGCGGCGAGTTCGACTGCGTGCTGGCCGTCCGGCCCGAGCAGATCCTCATCTCCCGGGAGAGCGTGGAGGGCGCCCTGCCCGTCACCGTGTACGCCAGCCAGCCCGCCGGGTCCGAGACCATCGTCACCCTGAAGGCCGGCGAGGACGAGTTCCTCTCCAAGGAGATCGGCCAGGCCCATTACGACATTGACCAGAAGGTCTGGGCCATCATTGACCAGGACAAGATCAACGTGTATAATAAGGAGACCACCCGCCTCATCAAGCGCGCGGTTTGAGTTCCCTCATCCCTTCCTGATAGACAAAGAGGCGCACCCGGCGGACCCGCCGCCGGGGAACGGGCAAACCTCCCGTTTCGTGTCCCTTTGACTATACATATTCCAGCATTACCATTCCCCAAAAACGAAAGGAGAAGATCTGATGAAGAAGAAACTCTTTGCCCTGCTGATGGCCCTCGTGATGGTCCTCAGCCTGGCTGCCTGCGGCGGCGATAAGGGCGGCGACACCCAGCAGCCCGCCGACTCCGGCAGCTCTACCGGCACCCAGCAGCCCGCCGATTCCGGCAGCTCCGACGCCGATGCCGGCGGCGACCACCTCAATCTCGGCTACGACCTGAACACCGACACCAACTACTACGGCCCCTACTATGACGAGTGGAGCGACATGACCGACGAGGAGCTCTACGAAATGGCCAAGGGTGAAGACACCACCATCACCGTCTACGCCACCTCCTCCAAGATGCTGAAAGCGGAGGAGCCCTTTGAGGAGATGTATCCCGGCCTGGACCTGGTGGTGGCCGACCTGGACTCCGACGAGGTCCTGAGCAAGGCCCAGATCGAAAACGAAACCAACAACATTACCGCCGACGTGCTCCAGACCAAGGACGTCAACGGCGAAGTGTTCCACGAGTACTATGCCAACGGCGTCATTGAGCCCTTCTATCCCCGGGACATCTGCTCCCACATCTCCGAGGAGAACCTGAAGTACAGCTATCCCCTGTACTCCTCTCAGGCGTTCTGGTACTACAACACCGAGGCGTTCCCGGACGGCCAGCCCATCACCAGCTGGTGGCAGATCATCGAGAAGAACGACGACGGCAGCCAGAAGTACGCCCTGTACACCAAGGAGATCGGCCAGGAGACCGCGTACCTCTCCCTGTTCGCCAGCTTCATCATCAACGCCGACGAGATGGCTCAGTCCTACAAGGACATTTACGGCGAGGACCTGGAGTACACCTATGACGCCTCCAGCTTCGCCTTCGAGGTCCCCGAGAACAACGCCGGCGTGGAGTACCTGTGGCGCTTCACCCAGGCGGAGATGACCTTCATCGGCGACGGCGACGAGCTGGTGCTGGCCGTCCACAACTCCACCAAGGACCGTCCCGCCCTGGCCCTGGCCTCCGCCGGCAAGATCGAGAACCAGGAGGAGTCCGGCTACAACATCGCCTGGTGCATCAACCTGACTCCCTACACCGCCCTGCTGAACACCGAGTCCATGATGGTCGTCAGCGGCTGCAACAGCCCCGCCGGCGCCCGCCTCTTCATCCGCTACATCACCGGCGGCGCCGACTGCCAGAGCGGCGGCCTGAAGCCCTTCACCAAGATGGGCAACTGGCCCCTGCGGGACGACTTCGTCGACGAGAAGAACCCCGCCAAGCTCTCCGAGCTGGGCGCCCGGGCCAACGACCTGGTCTCCATCTACAACATCTATCCCGACGTGCAGGATATGTGGATGTACTGGCTGAACCAGTAATCCCTCCCCCTGCCATCGCCGCGTATCACAGCTGAGCTGGGCGGGCGGCCGGACGGCCGCCCGCCCGTTTTCTAAGAAGCTGTATTCACAGCCGAGAATCGACACAGGCTTCCCGCCTGTGAATACGGCTTCTGAATGGTGAAGGAGGACTTCCATGGCAAATCCCATCCGGCAAAAAGAGATCGACGAGCAGGTCGGCAAATTCGCCGACAAATTCTGGGGCGCGTTTCAGATGACGGAGAACGGCAGGGTGAAGAGCACGCTCCTGCTCTACTCCTTCTGCCTCTGCTGGGTCCTGCTGGCCCTGTACGGCGGCTGCTTCGCCCTGTTCAGCCCCTGGCTGGACGGCCTGCTCCAGGGCGCGCCCGTGGGGCTGATCAACCTGGTGGAGGCCCTGGTTCCCGCCGTTGCGGGAACGGCGGCCGCCTCTCTGGTGTGGCTGCTGCCCGGCGACAAGCGCCTGCTGCCCGCCGCCTATATCTGGCTGGCCCTGCTGCTGCTGGCCTGCCTCATCGGGCTGATGATCCTCATGGGCTGGGAGAGCGCGGGACTGATCCTCCAATTCTTCGGAATGTTCACCCTGGCTCCCCTGGCACTGGGCCTGGGGACCTCCCTCCTGGTGTACTATTTATCTTGGAAAAAAAGGCCCCCTGCCGAAGATCCGGCACGGCCTTGGAAAAGGCAGTGAGAATTATGATCGATACCGTATTGTTTGACATGGGCGGGACCCTGGAGGACATCTGCATCGACGAGGCCAGCAAGATCGCCTCCGCCGAGGGCGTTCTCCGCATCCTGGCGGCCCACGGCCACCCCCTGTCCCTGGACATCCCTGCCGCCATCCAGGCTTTTGCCGGCGGCTGGGACCGCTACGCCGCCTACCGGGGCCCCACGAACCGGGAACTGAAGCCCGAGGAGATCTGGGGCAACTATATCCTGACGGAGCTGGGCCTGGACTTTGACGCCGTAAAGCCCTTTGCCGAGGAGCTGGCCCACATGTGGGAGGTCACCCACTACCACCGCAAGCTCCGTCCCCATGTAAAAGAAATGTTGGAGGGGTTAAAGGGTCTCGGCATGAAGCTGGGCGTTATCAGCAACACCGCCGCCCTCTACCAGGTCTTCCGCACCCTGGAGGAGTACGGCATCCGGGATTACTTTCAGGACGTGACCCTCTCCTCCGTCACCGGCTACCGAAAGCCAGACCCCAACATCTTCCTGGTCTCCCTGAATCAGGTCCGTTCCGATCCCAAGACCTGCGCCTATGTGGGCGACACCTACTCCCGGGACGTGATCGGCCCTCAGAACCTGGGCTTTGGGGCCACCTTCCACATTCACTCCTTCCTGACCCAGTCCCGGGACGGCGACGTTCCCAAGGAGGTCCGGCCCACCTATACCATCCAGGACATTTACGAGGTCTACACCATTTTGCGGGAACAGGCGGACAGAAAGGCGGTCTAATATGTTTACCTTCAACCACTTCAATTTCAACGTCACCGACCTGGACCGCTCCCTGAACTTCTACAAAGAGGCCCTGGGCCTCTCTCCGGTCCGCCGAAAGGAGGCGGAGGACGGCAGCTACGTCATCGTCTTTCTGGGGGACCGGAAAACCACCTTCCGCCTGGAGCTCACCTGGCTGCGGGACCATCCCCAGAAGTACGACCTGGGCGAGTGCGAGTTCCACCTGGCCCTGAAAGCCCCAGACTACGAGGCGGCCCACGCTAAGCACAAGGAAATGGGCTGCGTCTGCTTCGAGAACCCCGCCATGGGCATTTACTTCATCTCCGACCCGGACGGGTACTGGATTGAGATTATCCCCTGACAGCGAAAAACCACCGACTCCAAAGAGCCGGTGGTTTTTTCTCTCAGCCAAGCGCGACGCCCGCGATCAAAAACGCCAGCGTCAGCAAAAAGAAATACAAAATCAGCTTCCACACGTATTTTACCCACTTGTCGTAAGGCACGTGCCCCAGGGCCAGGGCCCCCATCACCACCGCCGCCGTGGGGGTGATGATGTTCACCAGGCCGGAGGCGGACTGAAAGGCCGTCACCACCAAATCGCCCCCCACTCCGGCGAAGCGCCCCAGAGGGGCCATGACGGGCACCGACAGGGTCGCCAGGCCGGAGGAGGAGGGGATCAGCACCGTCAGGGGCAGGTACAACAGGTACACCAGCAGCACGAAGCGGACGGGCCCCGCCCCGGAGAGGGCCTGCTCCCCCCAGTGGAGGATGGTGCCCGTGATCTGCCCGTCGTTCATCAGCACGGTGATGCCCCGGCTGATGCCGATGATCAGGGCCACGCCCAGCAGGTCCGCGCAGCCCGCCACATAGGTCTCGGCGATGGCCTCCTCCCCCATGCGGTCGATGAGGCCGATGATGACGCCGGACACCAGGAACAGGGCGCTGAGCTCCGGAAACCACCATCCTAAGGCCGGCAGGGGCAGGCCCATCTCGTCAAAGGGAATAACGCCGTAGATCATAATCAGGAAGGTCAGGGTAAACACCGCCATAATGACCTTCCGCTTCGGCGTGAACTCCACCGTCTCCTCCATATTGGCCTGGAGCTTTCCAGCGCCCACGCCCACCACAGACCGGGAGGGGTCCTTCTTCACCCGGGCGGCGTAGGCCATGACGAACCAGATGGCCGCCCCCTCGAAGACGATCCATTGAATGGCCCGCAGGAGGATGCCCTCCCCCAGGGACACCCCGGCGAAGCCCGCCGCGATGCCCGTGGCGAAGGGATTGACGGTGGAGCTGATGATGCCCGCTCCCGCCCCCAGGAGGATGACGGAGATGCCCACCACCGCGTCATAGCCCGCCGCCAGAAAGACGGGAATCAGCAGGGGGTAGAAGGCCATGGTCTCCTCCCACATGCCGTAGGTGGTGCCGCCCAGGCCGAAGGCGATCATCAGAATGGGGATAAGCCATTTCTCTTTTCCGCCCAGGCGCTGGATGATCCGGCCCACGCCGGCGTCCACCGCTCCGGTCTTCATGACCACCCCCAGGAAGCCGCCCACCATCAGAATGAACAGGCACACGTCCACCGCGTCGTAGAACCCGGAGAAGGCGGCCTTCAGCACCGCCCCAGCCCCCTGGGGGGTCTGGGCCACAGCGTGATAGGTTCCGGCTACCGGGGCCTCGTTCACGTATTGATAGGCCCCCGCCGGCACCAGCCAGGTGCACAGGGCCACGAAAATGATGAGCAGGAACAAAATGGTGTATGCCGTCGGCATACGGAATCTCGCGCGTTCCAAAGGGACCTCCCCCCTTTATTTTCCGATGGTGGCCACCAGGACGGCCTTGATGGAGTGCATCCGGTTCTCCGCCTCGTCGAACACCACGCTGTGGCGGCCCCGGAACACCTCGTCGGTGACCTCCCGGATATCCACGCCCTTGTCCTTCCACTCCTTGGCCAGTTTTGTCTCGAAGTCGTGGAAGGAGGGCAGACAGTGCATATAGAGCACGTCCGGGTTCCCGGTGGCCTTTATGGTCTCCTCCGTCACCCGGAAGGGGGACAGCAGCTCCGCCCGTTTGGGGATCAGGTCCTCCTCGCCCATGGAGGCCCAGATGTCGCCGTAGATCATGTCGGCGCCCTTGAGGGAACCCATGTCGTCGGTGATCTCAATGAGGCCGCCGTTTTTCCGTGCCTCGGCGAAGACCCGCTTGACAAGCTCCTGGTCCATCTGCTGAGCCAGCTCCTGGGGGCCAAGACCCACGAAGTGCATGCCCATCTTGGCCGCGCCGATCATCCAAGCGTAACACATGTTGTTCCGCACGTCGCCGGGGAAGACCACCTTCATCTTGTTCAGGGGTTTGGCGCAGTGCTCCTCCAGGGTCATCATGTCGGCGAGGATCTGGGTGGGGTGGTCCCAGTCGGTGAGGCCGTTCCACACGGGCACGCCGGACCACTTGGCCAGGTCCTCCACCACCTGCTGCTGGTAGCCCCGGTACTCGATGCCGTCGAAGAAGCGGCCCAGGACCTTGGCGGAGTCCTCCAGGGACTCCTTCTTGCCCATCTGGGAGCTGCCCGCATCCAGGTAGGTGACGTGGGCGCCCTCCTGAGTGGCGGCCACCTCAAAGGAGCACCGAGTCCGGGTGGAGGTCTTCTCAAAGAGCAGGACGATGTGCTTGCCCTTCAGGGCGGGCTCGCAGACCCCGGCGCGGCGCTTGGCCTTCAAATCGTGACCCAGGTCTAGAAGATACCGGATTTCACCGGGGGTGAAGTCCTCAAGAGTTAAAAAGCTGCGGCCTTTTAGGTTCAATGCCATGGTGAATTACCTTCCTTTTCAATTTTTCACATTGATGGGATTTTGCTCGCCCTTGCGGGCGGGGTGGATCACAGCCATGATGATGGCTGGTTCATTGCACCCCCCATTTTCTCTTTTTCTTCCAGAAGAAAAAGAGAAAACGGGCCGTGCACGGTCCAAAAGAGAAAAAGAAGTAATGCCCTGCGGGGGACGGGAAACGGGGGACGCGTAAGGCGTGCTTCCGATTTCTACGAATGTCTTCTGCCCGCGGCGTAGAGTTAGCGGGGATTTTGGTGCTGGTCGAATGGACCAGCGTCGCTTTCCGCTGCCGCTGCCCTGGTGCTGAACTGGTACTGGACTGTGGGGCCTGACCCCTTGGTCAGGCCATTCCACCAAGGTTCTATCTGAAAGAGAAAGCGGTAGGCGCAGCTTTGACGGAAGCGCCGGGTTAGCGGCAGCGAGGAAAGACGGACAGTCCTTGCATCAACCTCCAAAACCCCCGCTCGCACCACGCCGCGGGCAGAGACTTGCGTGTTCAACAGTCCCCGCTTTGCCGCGCCCCCGTAACGCGTCCCCGTCTTTTTCTCTCTTCCACCGTGCACGGCGCATTCTCTCTTTTTCTTCGGGAAGAAAAAGAGAGAATGGGGGGTGCATTGCACCAGCTAGCATCCTAGCTGTTGACTCCCCCGCCCGTCAGGGCGCGCATAAGCCCCCCTGCAAAGGGGCTCATTCAAGGGTCCTCCCGCCAGAGCGGCATGCTCATGCACCGGGGCCCGCCGCGTCCGCGGCTCAGCTCCGCGCTGGGAATGGTGTGGACCTTGACCCCCGCTTCCTCCAGAGAGCGGTTGGTCACGTAGTTCCGGGAGTAGACCACCACCTCGCCGGGGGCGATGGCCAGGGTGTTGCTGCCGTCGTTCCACTGCTCCCGGGCCGCGTCCACCTCGCTGCCCCGTCCGCACTCGATGAGCGTCACGTGGTCCAATCCCAGGTGCTCCTTCAAAATGTCCTCCAGGCGGCCGTCCTCCTGGGTGATCTTCATCTTTTTGTTCTCGTCCAGCTCCATGACGAACACCGTGATGCTGGAGAGAATGTTCGGATGCACCGTGAACTTGTCCCGGTCCACCATGGTGAACACCGTGTCCAGGTGCATGAAGGACCGGCTCTTGGGGATGTTGAAGGCCAGGATCTTCTTGAAGCTGGTCCGGCTGTAGGTCAGCACCGTCTCCGCCAGGGTGTCGATGGAGTCCCCCTTGGTCCGCTGGGAGATGCCCACCCCCAGCACCTGGGGGCTCAAAATCAGGATGTCCCCGCCCTCCAGGGAGGAGGTCTCACCCCGGTCGTACCACCGGGGGGCGTGCTTATACTCCGGGTTGTGCTCAAAGATGAACTTGCCGAACAGGGTCTCCCGGTTCCGGGTCTCCGTCAGCATCTTGTGGATGGACACGCCGGTGCCGATGGTGGCAAAGGGGTCCCGGGTAAAATAGAGGTTCGGCATGGGGTCCACTACGAAGGGATACCCGTCCTCGGCGGCGGACAGAAGGTCCGCCAGCTTTTCGCTCTCCCCCTGGAGCTCGTTCTTCCGCACGCCGGCCATCATGGTGGAAACCATCTGCTTGTCCGGCATCTTCCCCAGGTACTCCCCCAGAAGCACCCGGCTCCTCTGCTCCTTGATGCCCGCTTCGTTCAGGAACTGGACCACCAGCTCCTTGCGCACCTCGTCGGAGGTGATGGAATTTACCACCAGGTCCGTGAGGTACACCACCTCCACGCCCTGCTGGCGGAGGCAGTCGGCGAAGGCGTCGTGCTCCTTCTGGGCCTCCCGGAGATAGGGGATGTCGTCAAACAGCAGCCGGTCCAGATACTCCGGCATCAGGTTTTCCAGCTCCTGCCCGGGCCGGTGGAGCAGGACCTTTTTCAGCCGCCCGATCTCGGAGGTGTTATGGATTCCCGTTTCCAAATGGGCTCACTCCTTTTGCGTTCAAATCGTTGGGTGATGTTAGGGTCCCTGGTTTTGACCGTTTCATGCGCGGCGGAAAAAATTACAAAAAGAGGCGGCTCCTTACGAAGCCGCCTCCCGGTCCTTCTCCTCTTCCGGGCTTTCCCCGTTTCCCGCGCTTTCCACGGCCTCCGCGCCCTCCGCCGCCTTCTCTTTCAGCACCGCCGCAAACCGCTCCGCGAACAGCCGCCCGGCCAGGACGGCCTCCTCCGGGGAGTTCCCGGCGGCCCCCACCTCCAGCAGCAGCGACCCGGTGGTGGCGTGCTGGTTATACCGGGAGTTCCGCAGCAGCACCGGCCGCATCAGCGTGGGATAGCGCTCCAGGACGTCCTGCTGCACCGCCGCCGCAAGGCGCAGGTTCTCCAGCCAATCCGGGTGCTCCAATCCGCTGCCGTCGCTGCCGATGACCAGGGACATCTGGGCCGACACCCCCGCGCCCTCCACCTCCGACACCGCCTTGTACTGGTTCCCCTGTCCGTCCTCAATGGCGTCCCGGTGGACGTCCAGGACAAAACAGATGGAGGGGTACCGCTCCAGGTACTTCCGGATGGCGGCCAGGGCCCGGTCATAGGCCCCGGTGTAGTTGGGATAGTCGTACAGCGTCCGGTCGTGAAGGACGGAGACGCCCGCCTCCCCCAGGACCTCCGCCATCTCGTCCCCCACCTTCACCACGTTATAGCGGTAATCCGTGGTCCGGTAGTCCCCGGACCAGACGATTCCCTCCGTCCCCGGGACGGGGGTATAGGCCTCGCTGCCGTGGGTATGTAAGATCAGCACCTGGGGCTCCTCCTTCCCCAGGGCCGCCGCGAAGGGCTTCTGGAGCTCCTGGACGGACAGCTCGTGGCTGGTGGAGTTGCTGATGTACACCCGCCCACAGACGGTGTAGCCGCTGGGGTCCGTGGGGATCAGCGTCTTGGCGGGGACGCCGTTGTCCGCCGCCAGGGGGGCGGCGGGCTCCACCGGGGTCTCCTCCACCGGCATCACGACGGGGGCCCGGGTCTCGCCGTCCTCCTCCGGGGGCTCCTGCCGCTCCAGGGCCTGGAGCTCCGCCACACCCTCCCGGGCCGCCAGCAGCAGCGGCGACTCCCCGATGGTCAGCGCCGCCGCCGGAGACAGGCCGTCCCCGGGCCGCAGGTCTCCCAGCTCCCAGCGGAGGGCCCGCTCCGGGAGGGCCTCCGCCAGGGCCGAGACCGCCGCCGCCGCCGTGTCGCTGCCGGCGGTGACGGCGGCCGCCCACAGCGTCCCCGCCGCCAGAAGCACCGCCTCCACCCGCCGGAGGACATTTGCCAGAGTTTTCTTTTGTTTCATATCCGCTCACCTCTGGGACAACCTATGTCCATCGGTTCGGAAATATGTCAGTCTTGCAATCCCGTTCCATTCAGTATATACTTGGAAAGAAATCACATTCTTAGTAAAACCGATTCCACAAAAGGAGCTGAACCTCGTGACAAGAACTCAACTCGCCGGCGGCGTGTTCCTCACATACCTCCCGGCGAAGAAATTCAAGACAAGCCTCCTCTCCGCCCAGTTCGTCGTCCCCCTGCGGTGGGAGACCGCCTCCGCCAACGCCCTGATTGCCGCCATCCTCCGCCGGGGCGCCGCTTCCTTCCCGGACATGGGCGCCCTGTCCCGGCGGCTGGACGAGCTCTATGGCGCCCGGATTGACGTCACCATCCGCAAGAAGGGGGAGGCCCAGTGCGTGGGCTTCGTGGCCAGCCTCATCGACGACTGCTTCGCCCCCGGCGAGGAGCGCCTGCTGGAGCCCGCCGCCGCCCTCCTGGGAGAGCTGATCTGCCATCCCGTCACCCGGGACGGCCTTTTCCTGGAGGAGTATTTCGAGAGCGAGAAAACCAACCTCATCGACGCCATCCGCAGCATCCTGAACGACAAACGGGCCTACGCCGACAGCCGCCTCCTCCAGGAGATGTGCACCGGCGAGCCCTACGGCGTACCGAGGCTGGGCAACGAGCAGATCACCGCCGCCCTCCACCCGCAATTGCTCTTTGACGCCTACCGGGAGCTGATCACCTCTTCCCGCCTGGAGATTTTCTACAGCGGCAGCGCCGAGCGGTCCCGGGTGGAGGACGCCCTCCGCGCCGCCCTGGCGGACCTGCCCCGGGCAGACGTCGAGCCCCCGCCGGAGCTGGTTCCCCACGTTTTGCCGGAGGAGCCCCGCACCGTCTCGGAGCGTCTGGACGTGACCCAGGGCAAGCTGGGCATGGGCTTCTCCTGCGGCAGCAAGGACTCCGCCGCCCTGCTGATGGGCAATACCTTGTTTGGCGGCAGCAGCAACTCCAAGCTCTTCCTGAACGTCCGGGAAAAGCTGTCCCTCTGCTACTACGCCTCCTCCCTCTACCACCGGCAGAAGGGCCTCATTACCGTCTCCTCCGGCATCGAGTTCGAGAATTACCAGCGGGCCTATGACGAGATTATGGCCCAGCTGGAGGCCGTCCGGAAGGGCCAATTGGAGGATTGGGAGCTGGAGGCCGCCCGGAGCACTCTGCTGAACGCCTACGCCTCCATGGGCGACTCCCAGGGGAAGCTGGAAAACTTCTTCCTGGGCCAGGCCGCCACCGGCCGGGACGAGTCCCCGGAGGACCTGGCGGACCAGGTCCGCGCCGTCACCCCGGAGCGCATCTTCGAGGCCATGGGCACGGTGAAGCTGGACACCGTATACTTTTTACAGGGAAAGGAGGCGGAGGCATGACACCCGTCCGCTATGAGCGCCTGGGCGAAACCGTCTATCGCGAGACCCTGCCCAACGGCCTGGAGATCCGGGTGGTCCCCAAGCCGGATCATGTGAAAAAATACGCCTTCTTCGCCACCCGCTACGGCGGCATGGACACCCGCTTCCAGCTGAACGGCAAGTGGCTGGACACCCCCGCCGGCATCGCCCACTATCTGGAGCACAAGATGTTCGACACCAAGGAGGGCAACGCCCTCCAGGAGCTGGCCAAGAACGGCGCGGAGCCCAACGCCTTCACCTCCAACGCCATGACCGGCTACTACTTCGACTCTACGGACCACTTCGCCGAGAATCTGGAGATCCTGCTCTCCTTCGTCTCCATCCCCTACTTCACTGAGGAGAGCGTGGCCAAGGAGCAGGGCATCATCAGCCAGGAGATTCGGATGATCGAGGACAACCCCGACTGGCAGATCTACGCCCGGCTGCTGCGGGCCCTCTACCGCGCCCACACCGCCCGGACCTCCATCGCGGGCACGGTGGAGAGCATCTCCCACATCACGGCGGAGACCCTCTACGACTGCCACAAGGCCTTTTACACCCCCTCCAACATGATCCTGACGGTGGTGGGCAATGTGGACCCCGGAGAGGTCTCCGGCCTGGCCCGCCGGGTGCTTCCCAAGGAGGGCGGCCCCGTGATCCCCCGGGACTACGGCGACGAACCCGAAGCCCTGGCGGAGCGGGAGACCCGCCTGGCCATGGAGGTCTCCAGTCCCCAGTTCCTGACGGGCTGGAAATGCCGCCCGGTTCCCGAGGGGGAGGACCGCCTCCGCCGCATGGTGCTGGGGGACCTGGCCTGCGACCTGCTCTTCGGCGAGTCCAGCCCCCTCTACCAGCGGCTCTACAGCCAGGGGCTCATCAACTCCAGCTTCGGCGGGGCCTTCGAGCTGATGCCCGGCGTGGCCTATCTCTACGCCGGCGGCGAGAGCAAGGAGCCCCGGACCGTGGCCGCCGAGCTTCAAAAGGAGGCGGACCGTCTGGTCCGGGAGGGCGTGGACGCGGACTTCTTCCAGCGGACCCTCCGGGCCAGCTTCGGCTCCAGCCTCCGGGGGCTGAACTCCTTTGAAAACATCGCCGTCTCCCTCACCGAGGGGTACTTCGGCGGCTACGACCCCTTCCGCTTCCCGGAGGTCTTCGACGCCATCACCCAGCGGGACGTGCTGGACTTCCTCCGGGACAACGTGACGGTGGAGCGGTCGGCCCTCAGCGAGATCGTCCCCAAGGAGGCTTGATATGTCCGCTCCTGAACTGACCGCGCTGAAAAACATGCCCATCAGCTTTCCCGGCCTCTTCGGGGACTGGGAGTTCAACCCGGACCCCATCGCCATTCACATCGGCCACGGCGTCTACTGGTACGGCATCATCCTGGCCCTGGGCTTTCTGGCGGGGCTGCTGCTGTGCATGAAGCAGGCCAAGCGCTACGGCCTGACGGAGGACCACGTGCTGGACTTCGTCCTCTGGGCGGTGCCCTGCTGCATCCTGGGCTCCCGCATCTATTACGTCATCTTCTACCTGGACCTCTACCGGGACGCCGGCGGCGCCCTGGACTGGAGCCGGATCATCGCCATCTGGGACGGCGGCATCGCCATCTACGGCACCGTCATCGCCGGGGCCCTGGTGGCCCTCCTCTTCACCCGGCTGAAAAAGATCCCCTTCGGCGCCATGGCGGACCTGTCGGTTATGGGGCTGCTCCTGGGCCAGATTATCGGCCGCTGGGCCAACTTCATCAACCGGGAGGCCTTTGGCGGATTGACGGACCTGCCCTGGCGGATGCGGGTGTGGACCAGCGCCTATGAGTACGTGGAGGTCCATCCCACCTTTTTCTATGAGAGCCTGTGGAACCTCATCGGCCTGCTCCTCATCCTCTTCGTGGTCTCCAAGGGCCGCCGGTTCGACGGGGAGAACACCTGGTTTTACTTCCTCTGGTACGGCCTGGGCCGGGCCTGGATCGAGGGGCTGCGGACGGACAGCCTGTATCTCTTCGACTGGACCCTCTTCGGCCAGCCCATCCGGGTCTCCCAGGCCCTGAGCGCGGTCATGGCGGCCGCCGCCGCCCTGGCGCTGTTCTATGAGATTAAGATCAAGCGGCACTCCCCGGAGGACCTGCTGGTAAACCGCCGGGCCGCCGAGGCCGCCGCCCAGGCGGAGGAGGAAGCCTCCCAGGAGGCGGAAGGAGGCGGCGATGGCGGTCAAGCTTGACGGCGCGGCTTTGGCTGTTAAACTGAAAGCCCAAATCCGGGAGGAGGCCGCCGCCCTGACCCGGCCCCCCATGCTGGCGGTGGTGCTGGCGGGGGAGGACCCCCCCTCCCAAATTTACGTCCGGGGCAAGGAGCGGGACTGCGCCGAGTGCGGCATCCGCACCCAGACTCACCGCCTCCCGGCGGCGGTCTCCCAGGAGGAGCTCCTGTCCCTCATCGACCGTCTGAACCGGGATGAGGACGTGGACGGCATCCTGGTCCAGCTCCCCTTACCGGAGGGCCTGGACTTCCGGCCCGTCCTCCGCGCCCTCGCCCCGGAGAAGGACGTGGACTGCTTCCACCCCCTGAACGCCGGGCTGCTGGCCCTGGGGGAACCCCGGTTCCTCCCCTGCACCCCCGCCGGGGTTCTGGAGCTGCTGGACGCCTATGACATCCCCATTCGGGGACGGCACTGCGTGATCATCGGGCGAAGCCACCTGGTGGGCCGTCCTCTGGCCCAGCTCTTCACCGCCCGGGACGGCACCGTCACTCTCTGCCACTCCCGGACCCAAGACCTCCCCGCCCTCACCCGGCAGGCGGACATCCTGGTCTCCGCCGCGGGCCGCGCCGGACTGGTCACGGCGGACATGGTGAAGCCCGGCGCGGCGGTCGTCGACGTGGCCATGAACCGCGCGCCCGGCGGGAAGCTCACCGGGGACGTGGACTTCCCCGCGGTGGAGCCCGTGGCGGGCTCCCTCACCCCGGTTCCCGGCGGCGTGGGCCCTATGACCCGGGCCTGTCTGCTGCAAAACGTTCTCCGGGCCGCCCGGCTCCGGAGGCGGCGTTAAGGAGTCGCAAAAGCGCCCGGCGGTTTCGCTGAAACCGCCGGGCGCTTTTTGTTACACTTGCCAATTTTTCCCGCTCTTTCTTCCGGTACGTTGACTTTTTCATCACATCTGGTATAATTAACGAAAAATGTACAATATATAGTGGGGCGGCCTGTACACATTGTCATTCCGCTGATTCCATGAGATCGATCGAGGTGGTTTTTTGCTGGTCACAAGAGAAATGGATTACGCCCTGCGCATCCTCCGGGCCCTGCACCAGGAGGGGCAGCTCTCCGCCGCCGCCGTGGCCCGGCAGGAGCACATGCAAAAGGCCATCACCCTGAAGCTGCTGAACCGCCTCCTGGCCGCCGGCATCGTGGAGAGCCGCCGGGGCGTCAGCGGAGGGTATTTCCTCAAGCGCCGCTGTGAGGACCTGAGCATTTACGACGTCTTCCAGTCCATCGGTGACCCGCCCCTCCTCAACCGCTGCCAGCGGGAGGGCTACCAGTGCGAAAACTTCCCCCAGGGCGGCTGCGGCGTCTGCCGCGAGCTCTGCCGCATCCAGAAGGCCCTGGACCGGGAGCTCCAGCGCATGCCCCTGAGCGATATTTTCTAGCGTATCCGGGTTTTATCCGTTTTATATGCCACAACTGACCATACCGGGAAAAGGAGGCACACACATGCTGTATCAAACCACGCAGGCCCACGAAGACCTCCGGGCTAAAGTCCGGGAATTTGCGGAGGCCGAGATCAAACCCATCGCCTTCCTGCTGGACAAGGAGAACCGCTTCCCCACGGAGGCCGTGAAGAAGATGGGCGAGCTGGGCCTGATGGGCCTGCCCTACGACACGGAGTACGAGGGCGCGGGAGCCGACGCCCTCAGCTACGCCATCGCCGTGGAGGAACTGGCCCGGGTGGACGGCGGCGCGGGGGTCATCCTCTCCGCCCACACGTCCCTGGGCACCTATCCGATCTACGCCTTCGGCAATGAGGAGCAGAAGAAGAAATACCTCCCCGACCTGTGCTCCGGCCGAAAGATCGGCGCCTTCGGCCTGACGGAGCCCAACGCCGGGTCCGACGCCGGCGGCACCGAGACCACCGCCGAGGACATGGGGGACCACTACCTCTTAAATGGAGAGAAAATCTTCATCACCAACGGCGGCGAGGCCAGTACCTACGTCGTCTTCGCCGTCACCACCCCCGGCATCGGCACCCGGGGCATCAGCGCCTTCATCGTGGAAAAGGGCTGGGAGGGCTTCACCTTCGAGGAGCACTACGACAAAATGGGCATCCGCTCCTCCGCCACCTGCCAGCTGAACTTCAACAACGTCAAGGTCCCCAAGGAGAACCTGCTGGGCAAGGAGGGCCAGGGCTTCAAGATCGCCATGTCCACCCTGGACGGCGGGCGCATCGGCATCGCGGCCCAGGCCCTGGGCATCGCCCAGGGGGCCTATGAGGCCGCCGTGGAGTACTCCAAGGACCGGGTCCAGTTCGGAAAGCCCATCTGCCAGCAGCAGAACATCGCCTTTAAAATCGCCGACATGGCGACGAAGCTCCGCTGCGCCCGCTTCCTGGTCTACAGCGCCGCCGAGCTGAAACAGGCCCATGTGCCCTACGGCATGGAGTCCGCCATGGCCAAGCAGTACGCCTCCGACATCGCCCTGGAGGTCACCAACGACGCCCTCCAGATCTTCGGCGGCTGCGGCTACCTCAAGGGCATGGAGGTGGAGCGGTTCTACCGGGACGCCAAGATCACCACCATCTACGAGGGCACCAACGAGATCCAGCGGGTGGTGATTGCCTCCCACATCCTGGGCAAGGCCGCCAAGGAGGCCTCCGCCGCCCCCGCCCAGCAGCGGGGCCCGGAGACCGGCGCCCGGAAGCGCCAGATTTGGAAGGACGGCACCGCCCAGGAGAAGGTGGAAGCCCTGGTGGCCAGCCTCAAGAAGGACGGTCACGACTTCACCGTGGGCATCCCCATCGACACGCCCATCACCCAGGCGGAGCGGGTGGTTTCCGCCGGGCAGGGCATCGGCGAGAAGAAGAACATGAAGCTCATCGAGGACCTGGCGAAGGCCGCCGGCGCCGCCGTCGGCTCCAGCCGCCCTGTGGCGGAGACGCTGAAATACGTGCCCCTGAACCGCTACGTGGGCATGTCCGGCCAGAAGTTCAAGGGTAATCTCTACATTGCCTGCGGCATCTCCGGCGCGATCCAGCATTTGAAGGGCATCAAGGACGCCTCCTGCATTGTGGCCATCAATAAAAATCCCAACGCGAAAATCTTCAAGAACTGCGACTACGGCATCGTGGGGGACGTGATGGAGATTCTGCCCCTGCTCACCGCCGCCCTGGACACCGGGGAGAAGCAGCCCGCGCCGCCCATGGTGAAGATGAAGCGGATGGTGCCCAAGAAGGTCACCCCGCCCCGGAAGCTCTATATTTGCAACGGCTGCGGCCATGAGTACGACGTGCTTGCCGGGGACCCGGAGAATGACGTCAAGCCCGGCACCGCCTTCAAGGACCTGCCGGAAGGCTGGACCTGCCCCCACTGCGGCGAGGGCGTGGACGCGTTCATCGAGATTGAAGTTTAACCGCTCCAGACATGAAAATAAGGAGGCTACGCAATGTATAATTACCGCCAAGTCACCGACGACCTCTACTGGGTAGGCGCGGACGAGCACCGTCTGGCCCTCTTTGAGAATATCCATCCCCTGTATCACGGCGTTTCCTACAACGCCTATGTCCTCACGGACGAGAAGACCGTCCTCTTCGACACCGCCGACTGGGCGGTGGGCCGGCAGTTCATCGCCAACGTGAAGGCGGTCCTGGCGGGCCGCCCCCTGGACTATCTGGTCATCAACCACGTGGAGCCGGACCACGCCGCCTCCATCGAGGAGATCCTCCTCCGCTGGCCCAAGGTGAAGATCATCACCACCCCCAAGGCGGTGACGCTCCTCAACCAGTTCGGCTACGCCCTGGACCCCAACCTGGTAGAAGAGGTCAAGGAAGGCGACACCAAGTGCTTCGGCAAGCACACCGTGGCCTTCGTGATGGCCCCCATGGTCCACTGGCCGGAGGCCATGGTGACTTTCGACACCACCAACGGCGTTCTCTTCTCCGCCGACGCCTTCGGCTCCTTCCGGTCCCTGGACGGGAAGCTGTTCGCCGACGAGGTGGACTTCGCCCACGAGTGGATCGACGATGCCCGGCGCTACTACACCAACATCGTGGGCAAGTACGGCCCCCAGGTGGTGGCCCTTTTAAACAAGGCGGCCACCATCGTGGGCCTGGACAATATCAAGATGCTCTGCCCCCTCCACGGACCCATCTGGCGGAAGGACCTGGGCTATATCATCGACAAGTACACCCACTGGGCCACCTACGAGCCGGAGGAGAAGGGCGTCATGATCGTCTACGCCTCCATGTACGGCAACACCGAGGCCGCCGCCGAGGTGCTGGCCGCCAAGCTGACGGCCCGGGGCGTGACCAATACAAGGCTCTACGACGTGTCCAGCACCCACGTCAGCTACCTGATTTCGGACCTCTTCAAGTACAGCCATCTGGTGCTGGCTTCCGTCACCTATAATCTCGGCATCTTCCCGCCGATGCACAATTTCCTGATGGACATGAAGGCGCTGAATCTCCAGAAGCGCACCGTGGCCATCATGGGCAGCGGCTCCTGGGCTCCCCGGTCCGGGGCGCTGATGCGGGAAGAAATCGAGCAGCTCAAGCACATGGAGATTCTGGACGACGAGATGACCGTCACGTCCTCTCTCCAGCCGCAAAACGAGTCGGAGATCGACGCGCTGGCCGACACCATCGCCGCCTCCGTACTCAAATAATTTGCTTCTCCGTCCGATCCCGGTGTGGATGTCCGCGAGGATCTTCCAACCCGCGCCGGGGGACTGTGAAGACAAGGGCCAGCCTCTCCACCAGGCTGGCCCTTGGTTTTGCCTTATTTCTCCCTCCCTGCCGCCAGACAGGCGGAAAGCGACCAGGTGCGCCAATTCCGGCACTGATTCTCCGCGTCACTCCGACGGCGCGCCAGCAGCTCCGCCAAGGTCGCCCCGCCTCCGCCATTTCCGTCATATTCGGTTACCGCTTTTCCCCCGTCCAGACGCTCTAATTGGGACAGCGTGTCAAAGGAGAGGCTATAGGCCAGATAGTAGACGCTCACCGTGGGGCTCTCTCCGTCAAGATAGCGGTCCACCTGGTCCTTCGCCACCAGATAATCCACCGGCACGCAGTTAATGATCAACCACCCCGCCATGGCCACCGGGAACGCCCACTTACAAAACCGGAAGTTTGGCTGTTTGGCCTTCCACAGCCCCGCCAGGAGAAACAGGGCCATCATCCCCATGCCCCAATAGGTCATGCACCGTTTGAAGCTCAAGCCGTAGGCGGAAACGTACAGCGTCATTTTCCAGGCGGCGGAGGCCAGCAGCACCAGGCTCTCCCCCGCCAGCAGCGCGCACAGCCGCCGCAGGACCCTCCACGCCCGTCCCTCCCGCCGGGAGAGGCACAGGGACGCCAGGGTCAGGGTCAGGTTCACCACCGTCACCCCTACCATCTGGAAGAAGCCGCTCCGGGCCCAGTCGGCGTAGCTCACCCCCAGGCTCTCCACATACTCCGGCCCGCCGAAGAGCCCCGCCGACTGCACCGCCAAGAAGGCCACATACAGCCCGTCCACCGCTACCAGCGCCAGCACGAAGCCCAGGGCGTCCACTTGAAGGTCCTTCTTCTCCTCCGGCGGGCACAGCAGCCTCGGATGGGCCAGGGCGTACAGCAGGCTGAACACAAAGGGCGTGAACACCAGGGCCCAAAACAGACGCTGGAGCCCGTCGCCGAAGCGGAGCGCGGAAATATCCCAGTTCAGCGCCTCCAGCGACGCGGCAAACAGGGCGTCCGCCGATGCCAGCACCGGCAGCAAAATGGACACCAGGGCCACCGCCCCGCAGAGTCCCAGCACCACCGCCATGGTCCGCTTGGGCTTCTCCCGGGCCCGTTTGTCGGGGGCCGCCGCCGCAAAACAGGCCCACAGATTCCCAAACAGCCCCTGGAACAGGAGCTTGAATCGCTCTCCCAGCATCCACGGGTCCCACCAGGGACGGCCGGCGAGGCCCGCCATGGCGTGGACGGGGATCAAAACCATCAGGGCCAGCAGGTTCCAGATACGGAAATACCAGTTGGAGCCCAGGGCCATGGCCGCCGCCAGAAACAGGTTCGCCGCCAGCAGCACCTGGCTGGAACGGCTCTCAAACATCCCCCGGCCCGTCCAGGCCAGGACCAGGGCGTACCAGGCGAACACCGTAGCCGTCAGCCCGGCGCAGGGGCCGTGCCACAGGAAGCCGTCCACCAGCAGAAGACAAAATCCCAGCGTTAAGGCCAGGAAGAGCCGGTAGCGTCCCATGGTTTCCCCCGTCAAGTCCCGTTTTTGGGTGCACTTCGTGGGCCCTTCCGGCGGGAGGGCTTTGATCTCTTCACTCATATGAAATTCTCCTATTCACCTGTCCACCTCATGCGGACAGTTTTGTTTTTATTCGGCGTCCCCGGCCTCGTCGGGGACGTACTCCAGAAGGTCCCCCGGCTGGCAGTCCAGCGCGGCGCAGACCGCCTCCAGGGTGGAAAAGCGGATTGCCTTGGCCTTGTTGTTTTTCAGCACCGACAGGTTTGCCAGGGTGATGTCCACCTTTTCCGAAAGCTGGGAGAGGCTCATTTTCCGCCTCGCCATCATCACGTCCAGATTCACAACGATCATGGCGGCCACCTCAAATGGTCAGATCGTTCTCCGCCTTCAGCTCCGCCGCCTGGCGGAAGAGGGCGGACATGACGAGACAGAGAAGCCCCCCCATGGCGAACATGGGCACAAAGAGGGCGTTATAGGTGGCCAGGGGCCGGGGGGATTGGTAATAGCACACGCTGAACAGCACCCGGGCCATCGCCGCCCCGGCAATGAGGAAGCAGGCCCAAGCGGCCCGCCTGAGGCTGACAGCGTTCTCCGTGGAGAAGGGCTCCCCCCGGAGGATGGTGTTCAGCACCCGCCGGGCCTGCCAGAGGATGACAGCGGTGCAGCAGCCGGAGAAAAGAAGGAACAGGGTCAGCACGATCTGGTAGATATCGAAAAAGCTCCACCAGCCCACTATCCAGAGCGCCGCGCCCCCCGCGAAGTAGGTCAGGAGTCTGTGCTTCCCGATCTCGCCCATGAGTGCATTTCCATTCACGTAGATCTGCATACCGTCAGGCAGGCCGATCCTGCCGTGCCACACGACCTCCGGCACCAGGTATAGTGCGATCACATTGCACACCAGGGCAACCAGCACCAGGATGTACAACACCCGGGCGATTTTCTGAACCGGGATTTTTTCCATCGTCCTTCCCCCTCTCACAGCGGTCTTGTGATGAACTCCATCAGCACGGTCATGCCCACCCCCAGCAGGGTGAAAGCTCCGGCGGCGGAAAACAGCTTCAGCCTGTCCCTCTGCCGGAGGCCGCTGACGGCCATGACGCCGCCCCAAAGGGCCAGCGCCAGCGCGGCGGGCAGCAAAATCATCGTCAAGCTCATGGCAAACCGCCTCCTTTTTCTGGTATCCTACCACGGGTCCGGTTGATTGTCAATAAGTTTTTATTGTTTTTCGATAAAAATAAATTAATAATCGGCAAAGCAATAGGAGCAAAAGTCTCTTGGTGGGGCCTGACCCCTGGTCAGGCCATTCCTCCCGGGACCTCTGGCCTTCCCCAAAAAGCAGGAAAGCGGGCCGTCCTTCCGGACGGCCCGCTTTCCTGTATGGTATAGAGAAAGGAGAGGGAAAATGGTGGGGTCAGCAAGCGGTTTCCGCTTGTTGGGTTTATCATAGCGGCAGCTTCCCAAAATGTCAACGGCTTTCCCCGAACCTTCACACTTTGTTTACATCCGACAAATTTTGATCCCTTTTATTTACAGATCGTTCAAAAATTATCCAGATCCTGCCCTTGACAGCGCTGTTAGACTGTGCTAATATTTAGCGCACTAACATTTAGCACACTAACAGCCTTGTCCCCCTGGGGATACGGAAGGAGCTTGACGATGAACGATTGCCTCCACTGCCTGGGCCCCACCCTGGGCTGGGCGGCGCAGATGTCCAAGGCCGCCATGGACGCCCGGGTCTCCCGGTACGACGTGACCCCGGCCCAGACCCATGTTCTCCTCTACCTTCAGCGGCACGGCGGGCAGGTCCCCCAGCACGAGCTGGCGGGCTACCTTCGGGTAAAGCCCTCTACCGTGGGCGGCGTGCTGGACCGGATGGAGGAAAAGGGCCTGGTCCGCCGCTCCGTCAACGGCGCCGACGCCCGCCGCCGCCTCATCACCCTGACGGAGAAGGGGGCCGAACAGCAGGCCCTCTTTCAGCAGAGCTTCCTGGACGCGGAGGAGGCCATGGTCCGGGGCTTCTCCCAGGAGGAGCGGGAGGCCCTGCTGTCCCTGTTGAACCGCGTGATCCAAAATCTCAAGGAGGATTCCGAAGCATGAGACATCAACTCTGGCCCCACGCCCGGCCCTACGCCCTGTGGATTCTCGCGGGCGTGGCGTGCAGCGCCATGGAGGCCGTCTTTGAACTGCTGATCCCCCTGGTGATGAGCGACATTGTGGACGTCGGCATCGCCAATGGGGACCAGTCCTATATTCTGCGCAAGGGGGGACTGATGGTCGCCCTGGCGGTGGCCTCCCTCTGCTTCGGCCTAGGGGCGGCGGTGACCTCGTCTGTTGCCGGCATGGGCTTCGGCGCCAACCTCCGCCGGGCGGAGTATGACCATATCCAGACCTTCGCCTTCTCCAACATCGAGCGGTTCTCCACCGCCTCCCTGGTGACCCGGCTGACCAACGACGTGCACAATTTGCAGATGTCCCTGATGATGTCCATGCGCCTGATGGTCCGGGCCCCGGTGATGTTGGTTTCCGCCCTGTTTTTTTCCATCCGCATCAGCTACCGGCTCAGCAACGTCTTCCTGGTGGCCCTGCCCTTGCTGCTGGTGGTGGTGTCCATCCTGCTGGCGACCACCGGGCCGCTCTTCCGCTCCCTCCAGGAGAAGACCGACGCGCTGAACCTGGTGGTCCAGGAGAACCTAGCGGGCATCCGGGTGGTGAAATCCTTCGTCCGTGGGGACCACGAGCGGGAGAAGTTCCAGGAGCGCAACAACGACCTGAAGAACACCTCCCTCCGGGCCTTCGGCAAGGTGGTCATCAACATGCCCCTGATGATGCTGATCGTCTACGGCACCATCATCGCCGTCATGTGGTTCGGCGGACAGATGGTCTACGCCGGAACCCTGGAGGCGGGAAAGCTCATCACTTACTTCACCTATATCACCCAAATCATGATGTCCCTGATGATGGTCTCCATGATCTTCATGATGCTGACCCGCACCGTGGCCTGCGCCAAGCGGGTGTCGGAGGTCCTCAGCGAGACTCCCGCCATCACCGACGACGAAAGCCTCCCCCTCTCCGTGGGCGACGGCTCCATTGACTTTGACCACGTGTATTTCAAGTACAGCGCCGAGAGCCCCGAGTGGATTCTGGAGGACGTGAGCCTCCACATTCCCTCCGGCTCCACCGTGGGCATTCTGGGAGGCACCGGCAGCGGCAAGACCTCCCTGGTCTCCCTAATCCCCCGGCTCTACGAGGCGGACCGGGGCACGGTGCTGGTCGGCGGAAAGCCCGTGGCCGCCTACACCATGGAGCACCTCCGGGAGTCCGTCAGCATGGTGCTGCAAAAAAACACCCTGTTCACCGGCACCATCCGGGAGAACCTCCTCTGGGGCGATCCGCAGGCCACAGAGGAAGAGCTCTGGGCCGCCTGCCGGGCGGCCTGCGCCGACGAGTTTCTGGAGCGAATGCCCGGCGGCTTGGATACGGACCTGGGCCAGGGGGGCGTCAACGTCTCCGGTGGGCAGAAGCAGCGGCTCTGCATCGCCCGGGCCATTTTGAAGAAGCCCAAGGTCCTCATTCTGGACGACTCCACCAGCGCCGTGGACACCGCCACGGACGCGAAGATCCGGGCGGCGTTTGCCCATGAGCTGAAGGACGCGACGAAGCTCATCATCGCCCAGCGGGTGGCCTCCGTCCGGGAGGCGGACCGGATTCTGGTGATGGACGGCGGGCGCATCATCGCCCAGGGGACCCATGAGGAATTGATGAAGACCTGTTCCATCTACCGGGAGGTCTACCAGTCCCAGCAGGAAGGAGGAAGCATCGATGGCTAAGCACGGACACGGGCCGGGCCCCCACGGCCCCGGCGGCCCCGGCGGCGGCTTCCGCAAGCCCAAGAACATCCGGGGCACCCTGGGCAAGCTGATGCGATATCTTGGCCGCTACAAGCTCCACCTGGCCCTGGTGGCGGCGCTGCTGGTGGTCAGCTCCGCCTGCACCGTGGGCGGGTCCTACCTGATCCGCCCCCTCATCAACGACTATATCCTCCCCGGCGACTTCCCGGGCCTCGCCAGGATGCTGTGCGTCATGGCGGCGGTCTACGTGGCGGGCGCGGCCTGCTCCTTCGGCTACAGCCGCATCATGGTCCACGTCTCCCAGACCACCGTGGCCAACATCCGGGAGGACCTGTTCAGCCGGATGCAGGACCTGCCCCTGAAATTCTTCGACACCCACACCCACGGCGAGCTGATGAGCCACTACACCAACGACATCGAGACGGTCTCCGAGGCTCTGAACAACAGCTTCGGAAGCCTGATCTCCTGCACGCTGAACTTCACCGGCACCATCGTCATGATGCTGATCCTCAGCCCCGCCCTGACCCTCATCACCTTTGGAACCCTTCTGGTGATGCTGGGGGTGGTGAAGACCATCGGCTCCCGCTCCCGGCGTTACTTCGCCGACCAGCAGAAGGCTTTGGGCGAGGTCAACGGCTACATCGAGGAGATGATCGAGGGCCAGAAGGTCATCAAGGTCTTCAACCACGAGCGGGAGGCCCAGGCGGGCTTCCAGCAGCGGAACACGGCCTACCGGGACGCGGCCACCCGTGCCCAGATCTTCTCCGGCATGATGATGCCCGCCATGGGAAACCTGAACTATGTCAACTACGCCGTCACCTGCTGCGTGGGCGGGCTCCTGGCTATCCGCAGCGGCGATCTGGGGGGCCTGGCGGCCTTTCTCCAGTACTCCCGGCAGGTGGGCCAGCCCATCACCCAGATCTCTCAGCAGGTAAACACCCTCCTCTCCGCCGTGGCCGGCGCGGAGCGGATCTTCGCGGTCATGGAGACCCCGCCGGAGACCGACGAGGGCAAGATCCGCCTGGTCCGGGCGGCGGAGGACGAAAGCGGGACCCTCACCCGGGTCCACCGGGACACGAATGCCTGGGCCTGGCTGAAGCCCGACGGGACCCTGGTACCCCTCCGGGGGGACGTGCGCTTCGACCACGTGGTCTTCGGCTACGACGAGGACCGGACCATTCTCCACGACGTGAGCCTCTTCGCCAAGCCCGGGCAGAAGATCGCCTTTGTGGGCTCCACCGGCGCGGGGAAAACCACCATCACCAGCCTCATCAACCGCTTCTATGAGATTCAAGGCGGGACCATCACCTACGACGGGCTGGACGTAAAGGACATCGCCAAGGAGTCCCTCCGCCGGTCCCTGGGCGTGGTGCTCCAGGATACCCACCTCTTCACCGGCACCGTGGCGGACAACATCCGCTACGGACGGCTGGAGGCCACCGACGAAGAGGTGAAGGCCGCGGCGAAGCTGGCGGGAGCCGACGGCTTCATCCGCCACCTGCCCCAGGGCTACCAGACCGTCCTCTCCGGCGACGGCGGCAGCCTCAGCCAGGGGGAGCGGCAGCTTCTCAACATCGCCCGAGCGGCCTGCGCCAATCCCCCGGTGCTGATTCTGGACGAGGCCACCAGCTCCATCGACACCCGGACGGAGAAGCTCATTGAAAAGGGCATGGACCGCCTCATGGCGGGCCGGACGGTGTTCGTCATCGCCCACCGGCTCTCCACCGTCCGTAACGCCAAGGCCATTATGGTCCTGGAGCAGGGGGAGATCATCGAGCGGGGGGATCACGACGACCTCCTGTCGCAGAAGGGGCGGTATTACCAGCTCTATACGGGCCTGGCGGAATTGGCATAACGCTCCGAAGGCGGCTGACCTGTAGTCAGCCGCCTTTTTTCGCGCCTCCCCTTGACAATATCGATGTTCGATATTATACTGTAGCCAGCAATAACGATATTCGATATTAGGGGGCGGCGGCGTGGCACGAGAGAAGTTTCAAACCCTGACGGAGCCCATGTTCTACATTCTCCTCTCCCTCCGGGAGGAGTGCTGCGGCGCCGATATCATGGCCTGGGTAGCGGAGCGGACCCAGGGCCGGGTCTCCATCGGGCCCGGGACCCTGTACAACCTGCTGGACAGCTTTCTCCAGGCGGGGATGATCCGGGAGACCGCCGTAGAGGGCCGGAAGCGGAGCTACCTCATTACGGACAAGGGCCGGGAGACCCTGCGGGCGGAGTACCGCCGATTGCTTGCGCTGACGGAGGATTACAAAGCCTGTGCGGGAGAGGAGGAAACACCATGAAGAACAAGACGTTCCGGTTTGCGTGCTTTGCCCCCTTTGACTTCCAGGGCGTGGAGAAGCACCTGTCCGCCATGGCGGCGAAGGGCTGGCGGCTGGAAAAGGCCGGCGGGAGCCTCTGGAGCTACCGCCGGGCGGAACCCGCCCGGGTCCGCTGCGCCGTGACCTGTCCCCCGGAAGGGGAAGAGGAAACCCCCGACCGCCTGTTTTTCCAGGACCTGTGCGCCTCCGCCGGCTGGGAGAAGGCGGCGGATTGGGCCGGAATGCAGATCTACACCTCGGAACGAGAGGACCCCACGCCCCTGGAGACGGACCCGGGTCTGTTCCTGGAGCGGGTCCACCGGTCCATGAAAAGCGGGTATCTCCGCAGCCACCTGGGACAGATGGTCTTCGCCGCGTTTTGGGTCCTGCGCGCCGGGTTGGGCAGCCCCCGTCGCTTCTTCCTCAGCAATCTCTCCATCGGCATGTTCCTGTCCGCCCTGCTCCTGCTTCTGCTCCACGGGAGCTGTTCCGCCGGGTACTGGTTTTGGTACCGCCGATCCCTCCGGTCCGTGGAGGAGGGCGGGGACCTGGCCCCCCTCCCCGGCTGGTTCCGGGCCCTGAGCCGGGTCTATGACCTCTGGATATTCCTGCTCCTGCCGCCGGTCCTCCTGGAGCTGGCCTGCGGGACGCCCCAAAGTATACGGACGGGGGCGTGGGCGCTGCTGGGGACGCTGATGGCCGTCGGGCTGGCGCTGGGCCTGAACCGATACCTCAAGGGCCGGACCATGAGCCGGGAAAACCAGGCCGTCCTCGCGCTGGTGTGCGTGTTTGTTCTGGCCCTGCCCTTCATCGAGTGGGATTCCTATCCCGGACCGGCCCCGGAGACGCCGGAGCCGGAGGTGGACGAGTACCTCTGGCAGGGGCAGGTCTGGGACCGGGAGCCCCAAGAAATTCCCCTCACGGCGGAGGACCTGACGGGCCGGACGTGGCCCCATGTCCGGCGGACCGCCCGCGCCGAGGGCCGTACGCTCTTTGCCTCCGAGATCAGATATACAGAAGCCGCCGCCCGGGCGGACGGCACAAGAGCTTATCTCCATTATGTCATCACGGACATTCCCAGCGACCGGCTCTGCCGCGCCGTCTTGGACGAGATTCGTACCGGGCCCTCGTTCCTCCAATACCAATCCGAAGATCCCGCCCCCTGGGGCGCGGAGACGGCCTGGCGGCTGGAGTACCCGGACGGCAGGACGACCGGCGAATGGCTGGTCCAGTGGCCGGGACGCATCGCGGCGTTCCGCGCCGAGGGGTTGGACCTCACGCCGGAACAAAAAGCCGTCACCGGCACGCGCCTGGCGCCGGAGGGCCGGAAGGAGGGAACGAGATGAAGGATACGAAATACCGCTGGAACACCTTCCAGCTCTATGACTGCCGGGGCGTGGAGGCGCACCTCGCCGCCATGGCGGCCAAGGGCTGGCGGCTGGAAAAGGCAGGGAGCGCCCTGTGGAAATACCGCCGGGCCGAGCCCGCGAACCTCCGCTACGCCGTCACCTACAGCGGCAGCGCCTCCCGGTTCGAGCCGGGCCCTACGGAGGAAGAGCAGTCTCTGGAGGAGCTCTGCGCCGCCGCCGGGTGGACCAGGGTCTCCGGCTGCCTCCAGATGCAGATTTATTCCACAGAGGACCCAAACGCCGTCCCCCTGGAGACCGACGAGGCCCTGCGCCTCCAAAACATCCACCGCTGCATGTGGAGGAGCTTCCTCCCCGCCAATCTCGTCCTATTGCTGCTGACGCTCTTCCTCGGCCGGGACTTCTTCCTGGCCCTGGTGACCTGGGACCTCTACGGCATGCTGAACAGCAACGCCATACTCATCTCCGGGGCCTTGTTCCTGGCGGCGGCGCTGCTCCAGGTTTACCTTCTGGCCGGTTATTTCCTCTGGCGGCGGCGGTCCCGCCGCTCCGTGGAGGAGGGCGGAACCTGCCTCCCGGCGGGCCGCGGGAGCCGGTGGGCCAACCTGGGCCTGTGGGTCCTGCTGGTCCTGCTGTTGGCGGTGTTCCTGCTGTCGGAGCTGGACCGGGGGCACCGGGGCGCGGCGCTGTACCTTGTTGTGTATATCATCCTGTTCAACCTCATCGGCGTTCTGGTCCGGGGAACCACGGCCCTGCTGCGGAAGAGGAACGTCTCCAAAACCTCCAACATCACCTGGACCCTGGCGGTGGATGTGGTCCTGTGCTTCGCCCTCATCGGCGGGCTGATCTGGAGCCGCTATGAAACCGACTGGTTCTCCGACAAAGGCCCCGCGGGGGAAACCTACGAGTACCGGGATCAGGATTGGGACATCTCCCCCCGGCAGGACTTCCCCCTGACCCTGGCGGAGCTCACCGGGGAGGAGTACAGCCACGTCCGCCGGGAGGCGGAGGACCTGGGCTCCGTCTTCATCCCCCGGCGGAACTACCGGGAGACGGCCCTCCTGGGAGATGGCCCCAAGGTCTGTGAGCTGGGCTACACCCTCTGGGAGCTCTCCTCCCCCGCCCTCCGGGAGTCCCTGCTGGAGGACCTTCTGGAGGACGACCCCATCAAATTCCGGAGCATGCTCCTCACTACCCTGCGCTATGTCCCGGAGGACCCGGCCCCCTGGGACGCGGAGGCGGCCTACCGGCGTTACTATGACGAGGACCCCAACAACAGCTGGCTGCTGGTCTGGCCGGGCCGGGTGGCGGTGGTGAGCCTGGACGAGACCCCCACGGAGGAACAGAAAACCCTCATCTCCGCCCGGCTGGCCCCGGAGAACGGGAAGGAGGAAATCCGATGAAGGATATCAAATACCGCTGGAACACCCTCTGCCTCTACGACTACCGGGGCGTAGAGAAGCACCTCTCCGCCATGGCCGCCCGGGGCTGGCGGCTGGAAAAGGCGGGGAACACCCTTTGGAGGTACCGCCGGGCGGACCCAGCCCAGGTCCGCTACGCCGTCACCTACAGCGCCGGGGCCTCCCAGTTCAACCCCTGCCCCACGGAGGGCCAGGAATCCCTGGCCGAGCTCTGCGCCGCCGCCGGGTGGGAGAAGGTCTGCGACTGGTTCCAGATGCAGATTTTCTCCACGGAGGACCCGGACGCGGTTCCCCTGGAGACGGACGAGGCCCTGCGGCTTCAAAACATCCACCGCTCCCTGGGGAAACATTTCCTGCTGACGAACCTTATCCTGCTTCTTCTGGGGCTCGTCATGTCCTTCGCCTTCCTGGGCACGCTGTTTGTCAAGCCTCTCCGCGTTCTGGAGAGCAGCGCCAGCCTCTGTTTCGGACCGCTGTTCGTCCTGGTGACCCTGCTGGAAATTTACACCCTCTGCCATTACTACGGCTGGCGGAGGCGCTCCCGGCGCTCCATTGAGGAGGGCGGGCCCTGCGCCCCCATCAACACCAGGGCCTATCAGCGGCTGAACCGGGCGGGGCTGGTCCTGGTGGGACTCTTCGTAGCGGTGTGGCTGCTGACAGAGCTCATCAACGGCGGCGAGAGACACGCGGTGTTCTTGGCGGCGTATCTGGCCCTGTTTTCCGTGGTGGTCGCCCTGATCCGGGGCACCACGGCCTTCCTCCGAACACGAAAGGTTTCCAAGGGCTGGAACATCGCGGGCACCCTGGCGGCGGACGTGGTGCTGGTCTTCGCCATGATCGGCGGGCTGGTCTGGGCCGGCATCCGCTTCGACTGGTTCACCGGCGGCAGCGGGGAGACCTACGCCTATCAGCATATCAAATTCGACGTACACCCCCGGGAGGACCTGCCCCTGACCCTCACCGATTTGACCGGCGAGACCTACCGGCACGACAGCCGGGAAAAGCGGACCGAGGGCTCCTTCTTCCTGCCGGAGCGGTCCTACCGGGAGTACGCCCTCCAAAACACGGAGGACGAATCCGAAAACGCCTGGCCCGGGTCCCTCCGGCTCAGCTACACCATCTACGAGCCCAGGACCCAGTGGCTTTACGACGCGCTGACAAAGGACCTCCTGGCCGATGACGACGACCCTGATATCCCCGAGTTTTCCAAAAGCTACCGACAGGAAGACCCCTCCCCCTGGGACGCGGAGGCTGTTTACCGGCAGTACTACCGTCTGGACGGCGACGCCACGGACAGCTGGCTCCTTTTCTGGCCGGGCCGGGTCGTGGGTCTGTCCCTGGACTGGTCCCCCACGGAGGCCCAAAAGACCCTCATCGCCGCCCGCCTGGGCCCGGAGACATAAAAAGGAGGAGAGGCCCCCCTGGCCTCTCCTCTTCTTTAACAGTCTCAGCCCTGGTCCCGCAGCACCCAGCTGTCCCCGCTGAGCATCAGCCGGTCGGCGATCATGGCGATGAACTCCGAGTTGGTGGGCTTGCCCTTGGTGTTGGACACGGTGTAGCCGAAGTATTTTTGCAGCGTCTCCAGATCTCCCCGGTCCCAGGCCACCTCAATGGCGTGGCGGATGGCCCGCTCCACCCGGGAGGGCGTGGTCCCGAACCGCTTGGCCACGGCTGGGTACAGCACCTTGGTGACGGCGTTGATGACCTCCATATCGTTCACCGCGATGATGATGGCCTCCCGCAGGTACTGGTAGCCCTTGATGTGGGCGGGCACGCCGATCTCATGGATCACATTGGTGACGGTGTTCCGCAGATCACGGATCCGCAGGTCCTGCACCCGCGTGTCGGGGGACGCGGCGCTCTCAAAAATGCCGCGCATCCGCTCCATCAGGGAGGCGGGCTCGCAGGGCTTGGGCAGATAGTAGCACACGCCCAGCTTCTCCGCCTCCGTCAGGGCCTGATGACCGCAGAAGGCGGAGACGATGATGGTCTTGGGGCAGTAGCCGTCCTGATCCCTCAGCGTTTTCAGCAAACCCAGCCCGTCCAGCCCCGGCAGGGCCACGTCTGTCAGCAGGAGGTCCGGCCTCCGCTCCTCAATCAGCCGCAATGCCTCCCGTCCGTCTCCGGTGGAAGCCGCCACGGTAAACTCACCGGCCTGCTCGATGGCCTCCTGCAGCATGGCGCGGAATTCCTCGCTGGCGTCCGCCAGAAGCACAGTCCTTTGATTCTCCATGATGATTCCAAACCTTTCCTTCTTGTTCGGCTGTCAGAGCGTCCTGACACTCTCAGCTCGTTTTCTATAAAATAGCATAAATTTCCAGATTTTTCAAGATGGGATTACAAAAAATATGAAGTTTTCTTCGACATAATTCTGGTTTCCCAGCGCAAACCCCATATATTGTGCATTTTTTGCATTTTTCGAGCATCTTCTACCACCGCAGGGGGCAAAAAATGGAGGATGGACGGCGCTTTGCATTTTGCCGCTTTCCCTTTTCGGCAAACTGTGCTATCATAGAGGCTGTTATTTCAGACGAAAAGGGGGACCTCTATGGACCTGACTGCTCAGCTGCGGGCCTTCCGGCCCTGGAACGAACAGGAGGCGCGGGACCGGGACGCGCTGCTCCGCCTTTTGGAGCTCGGACAGGCTCCCTATGGCCGGGAGGACCCGGCCCATCTGACGGCTTCCGCCTGGGTGGTCAGCCCGGACCGGAAGCAGGTGCTGCTGGCCTACCACAACCTCTATAACTCCTGGGCCTGGCTGGGGGGCCACGCCGACGGAGAGCGGGAGTTGCTGTCCGTGGCCCTGCGGGAGATCCGGGAGGAAAGCGGGCTGGAGGACGTCCGGCCCGTGTCCCCGGACGTCTACTCGGTGGAGATTCTGACGGTGGACGGCCACGAGAAGCGGGGGCGGTACGTCTCCTCCCACCTCCATTTGAACGTCACCTTTCTCCTGGAGGCGGACCCCGTCGCCTCCATTCGCTGCAAGCCCGACGAGAACAGCCGGGTGGGCTGGTTCGGGCTGGAGGAGGCGATTGCCGCTTCTACGGAGCCCTGGTTTCAGGCCCGCGTCTACTCCAAGCTGAACGCCAAGCTGGCGGGCTTTCCGCCGGTGCGCTGATGGACGCGGCGCGCTGGGAGGAGCTGTGCCCCGGCGGCCTCCGCTTTTTGTATGGAAACGGACAGTTCCCGCCGGGGCTGGACAGCTTCCTTCTCTCCTCCATGCCGAAGCTGAAGCCGGGAATGCGAGTCTGCGACCTGGGCTGCGGCACGGGGGTTTTGAGCATCCTGCTGCTCCAGCGGCAGCGAGAGCTGACGGTGACGGGCCTGGACATCCAGCCGGAGGCCGTCCGCCTGGCCCGGCTGGCGGCAACTGGGAACGGCTTGCAGGACCGATTGACTTTCCGGCGGGAGGACCTGCGGGAGACGGACCTGCCCGCCGGGAGCTTTGACCTGGCGGTCTGCAATCCACCCTATTTTCCCCCCTCCAGCGGGCCCCTGCCGGAGGGGGAGTCCCGCCGGACCGCCCGGACGGAGGAGTCCTGCACCCTGGAGGACGTCTGCCGGGCAGCAGCCCGGCTGCTGCGCTGGGGCGGGAGCCTCTGCCTGGTCCACAAGCCGGAGCGGCTGACGGACCTGCTCTGCGCCCTGCGGGGCAGCGGCCTGGAGCCCAAGCGCCTCCGGCTGGTCTGCGCCCGGCCGGAAAAGGCCCCCTCCCTCCTTCTGCTGGAGGCCCGACGAGGCGGGCGGCCGGGCCTTCAAGTGGAACCGCCGCTGATTCTGGAGAACCCCGACGGCTCCCCCACGGCGGAGCTAAGTCGCATTTACTTTCGAGAGGAGGCCCCGCTATGAGCGGAACGCTGTACCTGGTGGCCACGCCCATCGGCAACCTGGGGGACCTGTCCCCCAGGGCGGTGGAGACCTTGGCGGCGGTGGACTTCATCGCGGCGGAGGACACCCGGGTGTCGTTGAAGCTGCTGAACCACTTCCAGATCAAAAAGCCCCTGGTGAGCTATCACGAGCACAACGCCGCCTCCGCCGGGCAGGCGGTCCTCAGCCGCCTCCTGGCGGGGGAGGACTGCGCCCTGGTCACCGACGCGGGCACCCCCGCCATCTCGGACCCGGGGGAGGCCCTGGTCCGCCTCTGCGGGGAGAACGGCGTGACGGTGACGGCCATCCCCGGCTGCTGCGCGGCGGTGAACGCCCTGGCGGTCAGCGGCCTGCCCACGGGGCGGTTCACCTTCGAGGGCTTCCTGTCCGTCAACAAGAAGAGCCGCCGGGAGCACCTGGAGAGCCTCCGGGGCGAGACCCGGACCATGATCTTCCACGAGGCCCCCCACAAGCTTCGGCCCACCCTGGCGGACCTGTGCGAGGCTTTCGGCCCGGACCGTCGGATTGCCCTCTGCCGGGAGCTGACCAAGCTCCACGAGGAGACCCGCCGCTGCACCCTGGGCGAGGCGGCGGAGTACTACCGGGACCACGACCCCCGGGGGGAATACGTCCTGGTGGTGGCCGGGACGGAGCCGGAGACCACCGCCGCCCTCACCCTGGAGGAGGGCGCCGCCCAGGTGCTGGCTCTGGTGGAGTCCGGGGCCCGGTTGAAGGACGCCGCCAAGGAAGTGGCGGAGCACACGGGCCTCAGCCGGAACGCCCTCTATGCCGCCGCCTTGGAGGGGCGAAAATAAACGTGTTCCCGGCGGGAGGGGCAGTATAATTTTCCCTGCCCCCGTCCATACTTCCCTCAGACTATCTTATATGAGGGAGGAACTCTTGCATGGAACACAAACTGAAATCCGTCCTCAGCGGCACGGGCTTTTACCTCCTGCTGGCCGTCTGCCTGATCGCGGCGGCGGTAAGCGGCTGGTATCTGCTTTTCGCCGCGGACAAGCCCGCCGTGGAGGACGCGCCGCCCACAGAGGCGGTCAGCGCCCCGGCCCGGGACGTCTATGTCCCCGCGCCCGCACCGGAACCGGAGCCGGAGGAGGACGAGCCCCCGGTGGAAGCCTCCGCCCCGGTGGAGGTGGAGATCGTCCCCACCATGCCGGAGGTGCAGGTAGACGACACCCCGGTGATGGCGGAGCCCCCCCATCTGATCGTGGAGCCGCTGAAGGGCGAGGTGCTGATGGCCTTCTCCGTGGACCAGCTGGTCTACAGCCCCACGCTGGCGGACTGGCGGACCCATGACGGCGTGGACATCTCCGCCAAGCCCGGAACCACGGTGCTGGCGGCCACGGCGGGCACCGTCGCCTCGGTGGAGGACCACCCCCTGATGGGAACCACCGTGGTCATCGACCACCAGGGAGGCTACACCACCACTTATTCGAATCTCCAGTCCAAGCCCACGGTGGAGCCCGGGGACCTGGTCACCGCCGGGCAGATCATCGGCGCGGTGGGGACCACCGCCGCCGCCGAGGCCGCTCAGAGCCCCCACCTCCATTTCTCCGTCACCCGGGACGGGGAGGCGGTGGACCCCAGCGAGTTTTTGAAGAGCTGACTGCCAAGCCCCGCCCCGCCGTTCAGGCCGGAAGCGGGGCTTGCCTTTTTTTTGGTTTTATGCTATGGTATGGTAATTAGACAACGGCCCGCCCGTTCCGGCGGCTAAAAAAGGAGTGCGCGCGATATGAAAACTTATACCTTCCAGCCCCGGGGGGTCTGCTCCCGGGAAATGCAGGTGGATCTGGACGATCAGAACGTCATTCAGGCCCTTCGGGTCACCGGCGGGTGCAGCGGCAACCTCCAGGGCATCGCCTCCCTGGTGAAGGGCATGTCCGCCCAAGAGGCTATTCGCCGTTTGAAAGGCATCCACTGCGGACCCAAGAGCACCTCCTGCCCGGACCAGCTGGCTCTGGGGCTGGAGCAGGTCCTGGGCCAGGGCTGAGAGGGTCGGCGAGAGGTATGAAAATCGTCTTGGTCATCGACCAGTTCGACGACGCCAACAACGGCACCACCATCAGCGCCCGCCGCTTCGCCACGGCCCTGAAGGAGCACGGCAACGAGGTCCGGGTCATCGCCACCGGCAAGCCCACGGATTACAAATACGCCGTGCGGCAGATGAGATTCCTCCCCATCGTGGAGCACCTCATCACCAGCCAGGGGATGCGCCTGGCCATCCCCAACAAGCACGTCTTTGAGAAGGCGGCGGCCTGGGCGGACGTGGTGCACTTCATGATGCCCTCTCCCCTGGCCGTCATGGGCCTCAAGCACGTGGAGCGCCTGGGCATCCCCCACACGGCGGCCTTCCACTGCCAGCCGGAGAACATCACCTTCACCCTCCACCTGGGCAACAGCAAGCGGGTGAACGACTTCGTCTACACCAAGTTCCGGGACACCTTCTTCAACCGCTTTACTCACATCCACTGTCCCAGCAGCATGATCGCAAACCAGCTCCGCCAGCACGGCTACACCGCCCGGCTCCACGTCATCTCCAACGGCATCAGCCCCCAGTACACTTACGGGCGCAATCCCCAGGAGGACTGGATGCGGGGGAAGTTCAACGTGCTGATGGTGGGCCGCTACGCCGGGGAAAAGCGGCAGGACGTGCTGATCGACGCCTGCGCCCGGTGCCGCCACAAGGATGACATCCAGGTCATCCTGGCAGGCAAGGGGCCCCTGGAGAAGAAGTACCGCCGCCTGGCGCAAAAGCTCCCCAATCCCATCGTCATGGAGTTCTACGAGCCCAGCCGCCTGCTGGAGATCCTCCACATGGCGGACCTGTACGTCCACACCTCCGACGCGGAGATCGAGGCCATGAGCTGCATGGAGGCTTTCGCCTGCGGGCTGGTGCCCGTCATCGCGGACTCCCCCCGGTCCGCCACGCCCCAGTTCGCCCTGGACGGGCGGAGCCTGTTCCCCGCCGGGGACGCCGGGGCCCTGGCGGAGAAGATCGACTGGTGGTTCGAGCATCCCGAGGAGCGGGAGGAAATGGGGAAGCGCTACGCCGAGCACGCCAAGCAGTACGCCCTGGACCGCTCTATTGAACAGACGGAGGAGATGTTCCGCACCGCCATCCGGGAGCAGCCCGGAACGTAACTTCTTAAAATAGTTTCTTAAAGTAATGAAGGCCCGCCGCGCCGACGCGGCGGGTCCTTTTTGTCCCCGGAGCCAGGCACCCTCGGGCCAGCCGGGGCGTATACTGGACCAGCGACAAAGGAGGAGTGCACCATGGCATATTCCGACCGGGAGCTGCTGGCGCGCCTGATCCAGTGTGAGGCGGGCGGCGAGGGGGAGAACGGCATGAAAGCCGTGGCGGGCGTGGTGATGAACCGGGTCCACGCCCGGGGCGGCGAATATGCCCGGGTGGGCCAGGGCAGCATTCGCAACATCATTTTCCAGCCCTACCAGTTCGTCTGCGCCAGCGAGACAGAGGGAGGCGCCTACAACCCCCAGAACATATACAACATGCGGCCCGAACAGATTCACTACGATATCGCCGACTGGGCCATCGCCGGAAACCGCCTGCCGGACGTGGCGGAGTCGCTCTGGTTTTACAATCCCTTCGGTCCCGACTGCCGTCCCTACTTTCCCACCGGCGTTGGCTACTGGCAGACCCGTATCGGCGACCACTGTTTTTATAATCCAACTGACGCATATCTATTAAGTAATACACGAACGAAAAAATTATAGCCGCAAGTCATACCGAATACTCCTGTCTGGGTAAATGCGGATTTCCTTAATCAAGATCCGCCAAAAGTCCCGCCGGCCGGCCCGGTCCAGGTCCTGGTAAGCAGACTGCCAGCCTTGGGAAAGAAGGGCTTCCACCCGCCGGATGTCCGGCGTTTTCATAGGCTTAGCCCGTTCCGCCAGCTCCTCCAGGCGCGCCTTCAGCGGTTCTTGATCCCGCCGGAATTCCTCCAGGGAAATCAGTTCGTTCAAATAGAGCTCCTTCAGCCGGGACAGCTTTGTTCTGACCACAGAAAGTTCCGCCTGACCGTTTCGCCCCTTTGGGCTGTCCCGGAGGCCGCTGAACGCGACCCGGTACTGAGAGAGCCTGGCGTCTGCGCTGTCCAGAAGATACCGCTCAATTTTGCGCTCAGACAAATTCACACGGTTGCCGCAGGATTTCCGGACATAGCGTCCGGGACAGTTATAGAACGCCGTCCCGCCCCGCGTATTCGTCCGGCCGCCCATCCGATGGCCGCACTCGCCGCAGACAATGAGGCCGGAGAAGAGATACACCCGGTTCCCCTTTGCCTTCCGGACGGGCCTGGACCTCATGACCTGGATCTTTTCGAACTCCTCCTCTGTGATATAGGGGGGGCACATGCCCTCCACGCCATAATAAAATCCGCGGTAGGCGGGACTGTCCAGCATCTTGCCGGCAAGCTGATACTCAATGCGGAAACGATACTCCTCCCAGACGTGGGCCTGAGCCTCGCTGATGGAACCAGAGGCCAGAAACTTCCGGAAAAAGGCGGCGACGGCCTCCCGGGTCGCCTCGTCCTTCACCAGCTTCTTCCCCTCGATCCGGTAGCCCGTGGGGCAGTTTCCCGTGAGGGGTTCCCGCCGCTCCCGCTTGGCGTCGAAAACCACTTTGATGCGTTCGCTGGTCCGGTCGGCCTCGTCCTGGGCGACGGAGAGCATGATGTTGATTTTCAGGCGGCCGGCCGCAGTGGAGGTGTCGTAGTCCTCATAGATGGTCTTCCAGTCCACATGATACTGCTCCAGGACCTCCTGAACCTTATAGTACTCGCCGACATTGCGAAACCAGCGGTCCAGCTTGGTGAAAACGATGAGGTCAATCTTCCCGGCCCGGACGTCTTCCAGCATCCGCTGGAGGCCGGGACGCTTGGCGGCCTTTTTTCGGGCCGAGACGCCGGGATCTATGTACCGTCCTACGACCTCCGCCTGTTCCCGCCTCGCCCATTCCTCCAAATTGGCCTGCTGCGTCTCCAGGGACAGGCCGTGGATGGACTGCTCCGCCGTGGAGACGCGGATGTACAGCGCGACGCGCTTCATAGGCTCCCCCTTCCGCCGTGCAAACCCGGATGAGCCGCGCGGCTATGCGCGCGGTCAGCAAAACTCCGCAAAATCAATGCGCTCAATCGGCCTGCCGTGGGGCCCGGTGGCCTTGTTGAACTTCATTGGCCACCAGCGGTAATAGGTCCCGCTCCGGCGGACGGAAACCGTATGGCCGCAGGACAGCAAAATGTCCGTTCCATTCGGCTTTTTCCGCAGCTCCCGCATAACGGACTGATACTGTGAGGAAGAAACCGCCCGGAAGCCGCCGCCCTTAAAGTGCATAAACGCCTCCGGAGTCAGCCCGCCGCCGGCCCTGGACTTGCAGTCCGGGCACTCCACGATATGGTCTTCCCAAAACTCCCTCGTATAGACGAAAGAATGGGCGCTTTCCTTAAAGCGGTCGAAGTCCCGCAGCCCATCCAAATACCCCTGCTGCTCCTCTTCGCTCAGGCCCATCATGGGGGCCATCCATTCAACGGCGCTGACCGTCAGCGCCTGCCTTATTCTGAGAAGAGCGTCCGGCGTCCTGCCCAGCTTCCGCACATCCCGGATGTTCTCATAGGCCACCTTATTGGGCTCGGAATTGATATGGATGCGGGAGAGCTCCCTTTTCTCATATTCGGTAAGGCGGGGCAGGAACGCCTCCTTCTCTTCCGGCGTCAAGAAGCCCGTCACCTCGAACTCCCAGTTTCCCCGCGGGCCCTTCACCGGCTTCGCCACATAGATGTCGGGGCATTTGCTCATATCCTGATAGAACATGTAGGAGAGAGAAAGCCGTTCTCCATAGGCCCACCAGGAGGAAGCATAGTTTTCCGTCTCGTAGATCCAAAAGCTGCCGCAACGTTCAATATAGGATTCCGTGACGCTCACGATCTCAAACCGGCGCTGCCCCGTCATAAACTCCAGGGAAATTTTCCCGGGCGGAAAATACAGAATTTCCGCGGGCGTCGTCTGCCTGGCCTGGGCCGCCGCCCTGAACCGCGCGCCCTTTTTCTCCCTGCAGGTCTGCGCAATGGTTTCAAAAAGCGTCTCTACAAACGGCAGTCCGGTGCGTTCCCCTCTATATTCCTTGGAGTATTTGCTCAGGTAGCTGACAAATGCGTCGGACCGGTCCGTCATCCGGGCCTTCGACGCCGCCGTCAGGCGGCTCTCGATCCGCCCGATCGGCTCCAAGCCCGCTTGAAATCCGCCCTCGAGAAAATCTGACTTGTCCTTCCGGGGCAGTTCCAAATTGGAATCGGACAATACGCCGAGAATCCAATCCAGGATTTCCCGGTTGCTCTTTTCATAACCGTACTCCGTCGTGCTCGTCATGATGAGCTGAGGCGCGCCGCCCTTGCGCATCCCCTCGAAATTGAAGGGGAGCTCCGTCCTGGAGACAACCAAAACGTAGTCCAGCTGTTTCATCAGCTCAATGGCGGCGCAGTACTGCCGGTTCTCCTCATCCTCAATCGAGCCGTCGAAAATCACTGCGTCGGACTCCATACAGGCCCGCATCGCCGCCTCCATTTTGTACTCTTTTTCCTCGATGAGCTTCACCGGAAGCCCTCTCAACGTGCGGCCCTCCAAAGCCCGCCGCACGTCTTCAAAAAGCCGGCGGCCGTCTGCGCTGAACGCCTGAAAAAACGAAATCGTGATCATATCCGGCATCATCGTTCTCCTCCTTCTCTCATCAGCCAGCCGGCAAAGCCTGCCGGCGGCAATTAAACGCCGATTTCGCAGCAGGACGCAGTCCTCAACCAAACATAGTTTACCATATTTATACAACTCCGGCAAGCCATACCTGGCAGCCCGGGCGGGCGAAAATCCCGCCGTATCTTTTCGCCGCCAGGGCATAGAATGGCCTCAGGAGGGATGCTTATGGAAGACCCGTTCGAGAAGGCCCTGCGGTTTCTCTACGAGCGGAGGCTCGCCATGGAGGGCCTCCAGGCGGATGTCGTCATCACCAAAGAGGCGCCGGAGGAGGCCCGGCCATCCCAACATACATAACACAGTATCCGCCGGGGGCTTGTCAATGCAGTCTCTTTGAAAATCGCCTTCCTCCCTCGTCAACCGTCTCTCTCACGCAAGCCGGAAAAAAAGCCGGAGAGGACCTCCCGGCACTCTCCTTCCAGCACGCCGCCCACCAGGGCGGGGGGATGGGGGAAGCGCTCCATAAAGAGATTGGTCACGCCGCCGCAGGCTCCGAAGCAGCGGTCCCGGGCCCCGAACCAGACCCGGCGGATGCGGGCGTTCAAAATCGCCCCGGCGCACATGGGACAGGGCTCCAGGGTGACGTAGAGCTCACAGTCCTCCAGCCGCCAGGACTCCAGGACCCGGTTGGCCTGGGCGATGGCCTCCATCTCGGCGTGGGAGGCGGCGGAGTGCGTTTCCTCCCGGCGGTTCCGCCCCCGGCCCACCACCACGCCTTCCCGGACAATGACGCAGCCCACGGGGACCTCCCCGGCGGCGGCGGCCTCCCGGGCCAAGGCCAGAGCTTCTCTCATAAAATCTTCCTGCATGGGGGTCCCTCCTGTATGAAAGCTGGCATATTTGTCCAAAATCACCATATCATATAAGGTATTATACAGGAGGGACAACGCTATGAAAACCACTTTCTTCAAAAAAAACCGGCAGGACCCGGAACTGTTGGCGCTGAAAGAGGAACTGCAGAGCGCCAAGGGGGACCTGTCCCTGGCTTACCGGCGGTTCGACCAGGCGGTGGACCCGGAGCTGGTGGAATCCTGCATCTATCAGATCAAGGCGGAAAAGGCCCGGTGCAATTACCTGATCCGGGCAATTAAGGAGCGGAGCCCGGAGAGCTTTGCCGCCCTGCCCCGCCTGGAGGGCGACGCGGTATGGACCTGAACCAGAAGATCATCGCCGCCCTGCTGGCAGGGTTTTTCCTCATCGCCCTGCTGCGGGTGTTCAGCGCGCCGCTGAAGCTGGCGGTGAAGGTGCTGGCAAATACCCTGTTGGGCTTCCTGGCCCTCTGGGCGGTGAACGCCACCGCCGCCGTGACGGGCATCGCCCTGGGGGTCAACGTCTGGAACGCCCTGGTGATCGGAGTCCTGGGGCTTCCGGGCTTTGTCCTGCTTCTGCTGGTGCAGTGGGTGCTGTAGGGGATACATAAGGGCCGGTCCCTGGGGCCGGTCCTTTTTTATCCGCCGCAATTTAAAATAGAACTTTAGCATTTGAGAGCTAATAAAAGAAAAGCAGAGAAAACGGCAGGATATTCGCCGTCGTTTAAAAATTCTGTTGACATTGCCGGAGAGCCATGGTATAAATAACCTTGCTCTGTAAAGAGTTTTTACTTTGTTCAACCAAGTTTGGAAACTATACTGATGGAGGAACGACCATGTCCACTTTTATGGCAAACAAGGCCAACATTGAGCGCAAGTGGTACATCCTGGACGCCGCCGGAAAGCCCCTGGGCAAGACCGCCGTCCGGGCCGCCGATCTGCTGCGCGGCAAGAACAAGACCACCTTCACCCCCCACGCCGACTGCGGCGACAACGTCATCATCATCAACGCGGGGAAGGCGGTCCTCACCGGCAAGAAGGGCGAGCAGAAGATCTACCGCACCCACTCCGGCTGGGTGGGCGGCCTCAAGGAGACCCCCTACCGCATTCTGATGCAGGAGAAGCCCGAGGTGGCCATGCGGGTGGCCGTCCGCGGCATGCTGCCCAAGAACACCGTCGCCAAGGATTCCCTGAAGCGCCTGCACATTTACGCCGGCGCGGAGCACAAGCAGCAGGCCCAGAAGCCCATCGCCCTGGACGCTGAATAAGGAGGAGGAAGCGTATGTATCAGTCTAAGAAGCCCTATCTGTACGGTACCGGACGCCGGAAGTCCTCCGTCGCCCGCGTCCACCTGTTCCCCGGCGGCACCGGGAGCATCACTATCAACGGCCGGGACATCGACGATTACTTCGGCCTGGAGACTCTGAAAATGGTCGTCCGCCAGCCTCTGGAGGCCACCGGCAACACCGGGAAGATGGACATTGTGGCTACCGTCTCCGGCGGCGGCGTCACCGGCCAGGCCGGCGCCCTGCGCCACGGCATCGCTCGGGCCCTGCTGCTGGCCAGCGAGGACAACCGCCCCATCCTGAAGAAGGCCGGGTTCCTGACCCGTGATCCTCGGATGAAGGAGCGCAAGAAGTACGGCCTCAAGGCCGCTCGTCGCGCGCCCCAGTTCAGCAAGCGCTGAGTTTACCCTGTTGATTCAAAAGCGGAGACCTCAAAGAGGTCTCCGCTTTTTTTCGTGAGACTGCCCATAATAGAAATTGTTTTTGCCGCTGTTAGGCCGGGTGCATGTCCCCGTGCGTCTTGGTCCTGCCGGGCGGACTGTAGTGACATAAATAGAACAAACATTCTACTATGTTCTCTTGACTTTTTCCTTGGATGGAAATATAATAATACCAGAGAGGAGGGATTTTAATGGCTCTATCTCCAACCGTGGCATGCAACAATATCTTGCAGCGCGCTTTTAAGGAAAATATCCATGTTACCCCCATGAAACTCCAGAAGCTCCTTTACTTTGTGAGCTGTGAATATGTCAAGGAGACCAATACCCCTATGCTGTCAGAGGATTTCTGCGTTTGGCAGTACGGACCGGTGCTTCCTTCCGTCTACTATGAATTTCAATCCTTCGGCGGCAGCAAGATCACCAAATATGCGCAGGATGCGGAGGGGAATTCCTTCGCGTATAATGAAGATTCGTCTCCCCCTTTAAAACGGGCGATGGACCGTATCTGGAATACATTCAAGCATATGGATGGAATTCAGCTGTCGAGGATCACCCACGAAAACGGTTCCGGCTGGTCTCAGGCGTTTGTCCAGCAAGAGCCCCAGATTTCAAAGGCGGCTATGGAAGAGGATGATTCCTATACAAAATATCTGCACACCTGAAAAAGAAAGTCAGAAGCCGGAGATCACCGAGGAGGAGGACCGCCCCTTTCCCGCGGGCCGTATCCCCGGGGGAGACGGGACGGCTTCCCCTCAGAGCATCCCGGACTTGATTCAGCTGAACGATCAAAAGCACTCCCACGAGGTAGACAACTTCAAAAATACGACAGGGAAGCACATCTTGTATGGGTGTCTCGTGGCAATGGCGGTCGCGGCGGCGGCCGACGCCATATGGCATGTGGATTCTCCCCTTTTGACGAGTGCCTTTGAGGTTTGCAAGATCGTAGCGACAACGATTTTGGGGTATTTCTTTGGCAGTAAAGCAAAATAGTGCCTTGGACATTTGAAGAGCGGAGACCTCTTTGAGGTCTCCGCTCTTTCACGTGTGCCGCGCTTAATAGAAGTTGTTCATCCCACGGTTCATGTCGCTGTTCAGGCCGCTCTGCCGGAGAAGCTGGGCGCAGGCGTCCCGCTCTCTGGTGTCGTAAAACTCAATGTATTTCAGCGCGTAAATATCGCAGGCGATATAGCGCTGACGGCCCGGCTGGAAGATGATGATGTGGTCGTTTCCAACGTCGTGCAGGATGCCCTCCCAGGTGGAGGTTCCCTGGGTGCCGATGAGGAAGGTAGCGGTCACAAAGCTGCCCCGGTTCCGCAGCAGCAGCGACTTCATGGAGCCTAAAAAGGCCTCGTTCATGCTGGTAGGGGCCTCGATGACCTCAATGGGCTGATGCGTCTCCAGATCCAGGGTCCCGCTGCTGCCCTGGAATTCGTTGCGGGCGGCGGGAACGCCGCCCGTGGGCACGGGCCGGGACTGCGCCGCCGGGGCGGAAGCAGATTGGGTCTGAGCCGGGGCGGCGGCAGGCTGAGGCCGCTGCATCGCTGGAGCGGGGGCGTATTGAGGCTGTTGTGCCGTCGAGGCGCTGGTATTGGTGGTGGTAGTTGTGACGGGGGCGGAGTTCCCGCGGCATCCCGATGAGGCGGAAGCGGTGGTGGTGGTAGTGGTAGACGTGGTGGTCTGCGCGTGAGCGGCGGGCTGGGGCGCGCTGATTTCGGAAGACCAGTCCGTCAGGGGCTGAGACATATACTGTGTGTTTGGCATGATGGACACCTCTCAAGTCTTATAATATGCGTCGGTAGGATTATAAAACTTATATCATACAAACTGCTGAGGAACATCCCGGGGCGGCGTTTTGGCATTCTTCAAACAAGGCTTGCACCCTGCAGATGCCGCGGGCATAAAACGTCTCCCGCCGGCGGGCGGCATGCCGGAAGGACAGTTCCAGGAGATTTCCTTCCATCTTCTGCCGACTTGCGCGAAAAAAATGGTTGACATAAGATTTAAGACTTTTGTAACAATTGACGCTGGTTTCCTTAACAACTCTCCTGTATCTTAATACTTGCAAGAGACAAAACTTCTTTTCATCCAATCTTCCAAACAATAAGGTTCAGGGCCAGCCTTCCGGCTGGCCCTGTTCCGTTTTTTGCCAAGAGATGGAACTCCCTGATTTTTCCACCTCCCGGCAGCTCCCCGCCCCGTCAACCCTTTGCGCCCCAAAGCCTCCTGGCCCACGGCAGAATTTCTGGGCAGATTTCATAAACTGTTCACCATTTTCCCAAGCCCTTCCTGTATATTATAGATATGTATCCGACCCCACTATGACCCAGGCAGGCCCGCCTGCCTGCCCACCAGAAATGAGGCATCATTGTGAATATCGCTTATCTTCTGACGCCGAAGCACCGCGTCGCTTACCTGTACGACGACAACACCATGCGGCAGGGTCTGGAGAAGCTCCGGCACCACGGCCGCAGCGCCGTCCCCGTCATCAACCGCAAGGGCCAATATGTGGGCACCGTCAGCGAGGGGGATTTCCTCTGGCGGCTCCTGCCGGACGAGGTCTCCCCCTGTCCCTGCTCCTTAAAAGAGCTGGAACGGCTCCATGTTCGGGATATCCTCCGGGAGAACCCCTCCGTCCGCATCACCGCCTCCGTGGACGAGCTGCTGGACGCCATTGTCCGCCACAACTTCGTTCCTGTGGTGGACGATCTGAACAGCTTCATCGGCATCGTCACCCGCCAGGATATCATCCGCTGCCTTGCCGAGGAAAAGGAGTCCGCACCGGCCCTCCGAAAAATCGTGTGACCGGCTTGCAGCAGGCCGCCCTTTATAAGGGCGGCCTATATTTTTTGCACAACTGCCCTCTTCTGAAACGCATCGGCTTTGTGCAGATTCTCCGTCCCTGCAGGAACTGGCTCGAAAACTTTCACAAAAACGCCTTTTCATGCAAGTATATTCATGGTAACTTGCAAAAATTATTTACTATGCTAAAATGTCCCCTTGAAAAAAGAAGCATCCTGTGGTACGATATTCGCATACTTGCAAGAGTTGTGTGTAACTTCTGCAAAATCCAATCCTGAAAAGAGGAAGAACGATGAAAAAGAAATTCTCTCTGCTGATGGCTGTTCTCATGCTGGCCATGCTCCTTGCCGGCTGCGGCGGCGACACCGGCTCCACCGGCGGCGATTCCGCTCCTGCTGATACCAGCGCTCCCGCCGATTCCGGAAGCTCCGATAACTCCGGCGCCTCCGCCATCGCCGAGGACACCAACACCGTGGCCGTGGGCGCCGTGGTCATCGCCCGGGACGACGTGCCCGAGGACGACATCTACGCCCTGACCGCCGCCATCTTTGAAAACATCCCCACCATCACCGAGCAGCACGCCAAGGGCGGCGAGCTGGACCTGGACTTCGCCTCCTCCGTCACCTCCGTGCCCTATCACCCCGGCGCGGCCAAGTACTTCGCCGAGAAGGGCAAAGAGGTTGCTTCCGTGAAGGACGGCGCCGGCTCCGGCGACTCCAAGTCCCTGACCTTCGGCACCGGCGGCGAGTCCGGCACCTACTACGCCTTCGGCGGCGTACTCTCCAGCTATATCTCCAACAACACCAGCGTCTCCGTCACCGCCGTCACCTCCGGCGGCTCCAAGGCCAACATCGAGGACCTGGCCGCCGGTGATATCCAGCTGGGCTTCGTCCAGTCCGACGTCATGAGCTACGCCTACAACGGCGAGCGCCTCTTCGACGCCAAGGTGGAGAACTTCTCCGTGGTGGCCGCCCTCTACATGGAGCAGGTGCAGATCGTCACCACCAACCCCGACATCAAGTCCGTGGCCGACCTGGCGGGCAAATCCGTCTCCATCGGCGACCGGGGCTCCGGCGTGTGGTTCAACGCCGTGGACGTGCTGGGCGCCTATGACATCGACCCCGACACCGGCATCAGCCCCGTGTACCAGGGCTTCGGCGACAGCGCGGACAGCCTGAAGGACAAGAAGATCGACGCGGCCTTCGTGGTGGCCGGCGCGCCCACCACCGCCATCGTGGACCTGGCCACCAGCGGTCCCGTGTACCTGGTCAGCCTGGATGAGGAGCACACCAACGCCCTGCTGGAGTCCTCCCCCTACTACAGCGCCTACACCATCCCCGCCGGGACTTATTGATCCCTCACCCGAGCCAGCTTTGGCAAGGGCCGCTTGATGCGGCCCTTGCCGCATTGAAAGGGCGGTTTTCATCGCCGCCCCTTCAATACGGCAAGGACCATTTTTGTTTTTTAAAATGCGTGGATGTTTATTTTAATAAGGAGTACGATTCTATGAGCGAGAAAGACAAGAACAACCTTCCCGACGTGGAAATCGGCACTGCGGCGGACATGGACGAGGTCATGCGGAAGTATGACCGGGAGTCTGCCACCCGCATCTGGGAGGGTACGCCCAAGGCGGTCGTCAGCGTGGTCATGGCCCTGTTCTCCCTGTATTGCATCTGGTCCACCCTGTTCTGCACCTGGGACCTGCCCATCCGGCTGACCTCCTTTCTGGGGCTCATTACCGTCATGGGCTATCTCACCTATCCCGCCCGGAAGGACCACGTGAAGCCCAACTCCATGCCCTGGTATGACATCGTGCTGATGCTGCTGGGGGCGGGTTCCTTTTTCTATTACTGCGTCAACTACAACTCCCTGGTCATGGTCATCACCAGCGCCGCCAAGATCAACCCCGCCAGCGAGAACGCCATTCCCAATGCCTGGTTCTATCTGGCCATCGGCGTCGTGGCGATCCTGGTCCTGGCGGAGCTCTGCCGCCGCTGCGTGGGCCTGCCCATTCTGTGCGTGGTGGGCGCGCTGCTGATCTACACCTTTGCCAGCGGCCAGAACCTGGCCCGGGTCATCTACACCCTGTTCTACGGCACCTCCGGCGTCATGGCGACGCCCATTCAGGTCTGCGCCAAGTTCATCGCCGTGTTCATCATCTTCGGCGCGTTTCTGGAGCGGACGGGCATCTCCAACTTCTTCATTGATCTGGCCAACTCCCTGGCGGGCAGCACCTCCGGCGGCCCCGCCAAGGTGGCGGTCATCTCCTCCGCCCTGTGCGGCATGGTGTCCGGCTCCTCCGTGGGCAACACCGTCACCACCGGCTCCGTCACCATTCCCATGATGAAGCGCACCGGCTACCAGGGCGAGTTCGCCGGGGCGGTGGAGGCGGCGGCCTCCACCGGCGGGCAGATTATGCCCCCCATCATGGGCGCGGCGGCCTTCCTCATGGCGGAGTACATGGACACCACCTACGCCAACGTGGCGGTGAAGGCCATCCTCCCCGCATTGCTGTACTTCACCGGCATCTTCCTGGCGGTCCACCTGGAGGCCCGCCGCCTGAATCTCAAGGGCATCCCCCGGGACCAGCTGCCCAAGTTCGGCGTGTTGATCCGCAGCATCTACCTGCTTCTCCCCCTGGTGGTCCTGGTGTGGATGGTCTCCACCGGCGCCCGGACCCTCCAGTACTCCGCCTCCATCGCCATCCTGCTGGCCATCCTGGTGAGCCTGCCCCATATGTTTACCGACAGCCGGGACCAGCATGACGAGGGCTTCGCGGTCCACTTCGTGAAGGACACCGCCTCCATGATCGTCAATTCCCTGGAGGCCGGCGGCCGGAGCTGCATCACCGTGGCCGTGGCCTGCTCCATGGCGGGCATGGTGGCCGGGTGCATCACGGTGACGGGCCTGGCCTCCAAGCTCATCAACGGCGTCATCAACATCAGCAACATGATCCCCTATCCGCCGGTCTCCCTGTTTATCGCCCTGTTTTTGACCATGCTGTGCTGCATCGTGCTGGGCATGGGCGTGCCCACCACGGCCAACTACTGCATCATGGCCTCCACCTGCGCCCCCATCCTGATCCAGCTGGGCATCGGCAAGATCCCCGCCCACTTCTTCGTGTTCTACTTCGGCATCGTGGCGGACATTACGCCCCCCGTGGCCCTGGCGGCCTACGCCGGCAGCGCCATCGCCAAATCCGACCCCATGAAGACCGGCGTCAACGCCACAAAGCTGGCCATCGCCGCCTTCATCGTCCCCTATATCTTCGCTTACAGCCCGGCCATGCTCTTCGTGGACGTGACCAGCGTGTTCCAGGTGGTGCAGATCGTCATCAGCGCCCTGCTTGGCATCTTCGGCGTGGCCGCGGCGCTGAACGGCTACCTGTTCCGCCCCATCCCCAAGTGGATGCGGTTCGCCTTGGTAATCGCGGGCCTGGCCATGATGATCCCCGGCTCCGCCACGGACGTGGCGGGCCTCGCGGCCCTGGCGGCCATGGTACTTTATCAGCGGGCCATGGCAAAGAAGGGCCTTGCAAGCGCCTGAGCTTCTCTTTCAAACCGCCCCGAAATGGGGCGGTTTTTTCCTGGAGAGCCCTTTGACGGAAATTCCCGCCTCCGTCTCCATATTTTTGTGCAGGTTTTCCCGAAACCTTTCCATTCCTTCAAACGTCTGACTTACAGGGACTTGTTTTCCAAATCTTCAGAAAATCTTAAGAAATCTGTAACCGTTTTGTTGTTGTTTTCCCTGGCAAACTGTTCTAGTATCAATGATACAGTTTTGATGCCAAACCCTGTTACCCTGTTCCTGTGCCGCTATCACGGCGGAGTCCCGGAGGGGACCGCCGTCTCGGAAATTCCATCCAGCCTGTGAAGGAGAACGCCTATGTCAGAAGTCATGGATCGCGAACAGCAGACCGCGGCCGTTCAGACGGCCGCCCCGCCTCCCGCGCCGGAGACGGCGGAAAAGACCTCCCTTTGGAAAAAGTGGAAGGGCATGCCCCGGAAGAAGCGCCGGAAAATCGTCCGGTGGTTCATCTTCCTCCTGATCCTCATCGCCGTCGGCCTGGGGGTCTGGAAGTTCCTGTCCGCCAAGAAGGGCGGGGACGAGACCGAGGTCCTCACCGACGTGGTGCAGTACAACTCCATCACCTCCACCGTGGAGGGCAGCGGGCTGACCAAGGCCAAGGACAGCGAGACCATCACCATCGCCACCACGGGTACGGTATCCGAGGTCTTCGTCAGCGAGGGCGACACGGTAGAACCGGGAACTCCCCTCTTTGTCATCGACTCCGACGCCGCCCGCACCGCCGTGGACAAGGCCCGGCAGGACGTGCTGGGCCGGGAGAAGCAGCTCAACGCCCTTCTGAAGGACGTGGCCGGGCTGAACCTGGCGGCGGGCTACTCCGGCAAGCTGATGGAGGTGGTGGACCTGAACCCCGGCGACACCATCAGCAAGGAACAGAAGCTGGCCGTGCTGGCGGACGACACCCGCCTGCGGCTCACCCAGTACTACAGCTACGCCTACGAGGGCATGATCCATCAGGGCCAGAGCATGGACGTGTCCATTCCCGCCCTGATGAGCTCCCTCCCCGGCACGGTGGAGGCGGTCCACATGGTCAGCCGCATCACCCCGGAGGGAACCAAGCTCTTCTCCGCCGACATTCTGGTGGAAAACGAGGGAGCCCTCACCGCCGAGATGGCGGCCTCCGCCACCGTGACCACCGAGGACGGCGAGACCATCTACCCCTATGAGCCCGGCAAGCTGGAGTACTACCGCACCGGCGATCTGAAATCCACCGTCAACGGCACCGTGCTCTCCAGCTCCCTGGTGGACTTCCTCCAGGTCAGCGCCGGGCAGGTGCTGGTCCGGGTGGACGGCGAGGACAGCGAGGCGGAGATCTTCTCCGCCCAGCAGAGCCTGGACGAGGCCCAGAAAACCCTGGAGACCGCCGAGAAGAACCTGGCAAACTGCAGCGCCGTGGCCTCCATCGCGGGCAAGGTCATCGGGCTGACCATGAAGCCCGGAGACGAGATCGCCGCCAACACCACGGTGGTCACCATCTCGGACACCTCCTCCCTGATCGTCAACGCCACCGTGGACGAGCGGAACGTCAGCGCCGTCCAGGCGGGCACCATGGTGGACCTGGACCAGTGGGGCACCACGGCCATGGGAATGGTGGAGAGCGTCAGCCTCTCCAGCACCATCAACAACGGCGTGGCCACCTATCCCATGGTCATCTCCGTGGACAACACGGAGGAGACCCTCCAGGTCAACAGCTACATCAACTACAAGCTCACCGCCAGCGAAAACGACAACTGCCTGGTGCTGCCCCTCCAGTCCGTCCGCACCGTCTCCACGGAGGAGGGCGAGACCCTGACCGTGGTCTATGTGAAGGGCGACCGGCCGGACAACGCGGTGGAAGGCATCATGGCCGACGAGACGATTCCCGAGGGCTTCTGGCCGGTGGCCGTGGAAATCGGCATCTCCGACAACTACAACGTGGAGATCAAGTCCGGCGTGGAGGAAGGCACCGAGGTCTTCACCCAGATCCAGACGGCCAATCCCTGGGGTTACTGATATGGCAAATCTGATTGAGTTGAGGAACATCTTCAAGATCTACGGCGAGGGTCTTGAGAGCGAGGTCCGGGCCCTGGACGGAGTGACGCTCACCGTCGAAAAGGGCGAGTTCGTGGCCATCGTGGGCCAGTCGGGCTCCGGCAAGTCCACCATGATGAACGTCCTGGGCTGCCTGGACATCCCCACCCGGGGGGACTACCTCCTGGAGGGCACCGACGTCCGGGAGCTGACGGACAAGGAGCTCAGCCGCATCCGCAACAAGGAGATCGGCTTTATCTTCCAGCAGTACAACCTGATTCAGACCCTGACGGTGCTGGAGAACGTGGAGCTGCCCCTGATCTACCAGGGCATCCGGGCCGACGACCGCTATGACATGGCGCTGGCCGCCCTGGACCGGGTGGGGCTTGCCAAGCGAATCAAGCACAAGCCCACGGAGATGTCCGGCGGCCAGCAGCAGCGGGTGGCCATCGCCCGGGCCATCGCCACCAAGCCCCCCATTATCATGGCCGACGAGCCCACCGGCGCCCTGGACTCCCGGACGGGCCACGAGGTGCTGGAGTTCCTCCAGCAGCTGAACCGGGAGGGGACGACGGTCATCCTCATCACCCACGACAACGGCATCGCCGCCACGGCCCGCCGCTGTGTGCGCCTCCAGGACGGCAAGATCGTGGAGGACAGGGAACAGGAGGTGGACTGGCTTTGAACATCCGTCAGGCAGTGAAAATGGCCTGGAAATCCATCATCGGAAAAAAGGGCCGGTCCATGCTGACCATGCTGGGCGTCATCATCGGCATTGCCGCCGTCATGACCATCGTCTCGGTGATGAGCGGCTACGCGGCGAAAACCATGGAGCAGTTCTCCGCCATGGGCAGCAACAAAATCACGGTGAACATCTACAACTACATGTACGAGGTGGACGAGAACGGGAACGCCGTCAGCGTGGGAAAGGACTACTTCCCGGACCTGTACGCCTACTGCAAGTCCATTCCCCAATACGTCGTGGGCATCACGCCGGAGGCCTATGCCAGCGTCAACGTGGTCTACGGCACCAAAAACTCCGCCAACTTCCAATGGGACTGGGAGACCCAGACCGGCCAGATGCCCCCCGACGTGTATTACGTCAGCGACCAGTACAGCGCCTGCAACAATCTGACCATCACCAAGGGCCGGGATCTCAGCGAGCTGGACGTGGAGCGGTACAACCAGGTTTGCGTCCTGGGCTCCCAGGCGGCGGAGGCGTTTTTCGACTCCGCGGACCCGGTGGGCAAGGTCCTCCAGCTCAACGGGCAGAGCTTTGAGGTGGTGGGGGTCTATGCCCCCCGCCTCACCGGAAGCAGCGCCCAGAACAGCTTCATCGACAACTTCATCCTCCTGCCCTACACCGCCCGCCGGCTCCTGGGGGGCGACCGGATCGAGAACTTCATCATCAAGGCCCGGGACGGCGTCTCCACGACCGAGGTGGCCACCCGCGTCCGGGGCTTTTTGAAGGGACTGATCGACCCCTCCACCAGCGACTCCTACGTCAGCCCCGACGACCGCGGGCTTCAGTACATGAACGAGCAGATGGGCATGATCTCCCTGGTGCTGGGGGGCATCGCCGCCATCTCCCTTCTGGTGGGTGGCATCGGCATCATGAACATCATGCTGGTGACGGTGACGGAGCGAACCCGGGAGATCGGCATCCGCCGGGCCATCGGCGCCCAGCGGAGCAGCATCGTCACCCAGTTTTTGATCGAGGCGGCCATGCTCTGCGGCATCGGCGGCATCATCGGCATTTTGATCGGCACCCTGGGCTGCTATGTGGCGGGAAACCTGCTCTTCCAGATGACCATCTACCCCTCCGCCAGCGTGACGGCGGGGGCCCTGGGCTTCTCGGTGCTGCTGGGCCTCATCTTCGGCAGCTATCCCGCTATCAAGGCATCCAAGCTCCAGCCCGTGGAAGCGCTCCGGGCTGAGTAATAGGAGGAAGACTATGAAAAAACGCGTTTTGTCCCTGCTGCTCCTGGCGGCCATGGCGGCGTCCCTGCTGGTCCTGCCCGCCCAGGCCGCGCCGCCCGCCAACCGCTTCTACGACCTGGGCGGGGACGCCTACGCCCAGGTGGAGTCCCTGCGGCTGATGGGCGTCATGGACGGCTTTTCCGACGGCAACTTCCGCCCCAACGGCCAGCTCACCCGGGCCCAGTTCTGCAAGATGGTGGTCTGCGCCCTGAACGCCGAGGACGAGCTGGGCCTCTACCGCACCGTCACCGTCTACCCGGATGTGAAGCCCTCCCACTGGGCGGCGGCCTACATCAACATGGCCTCCAAGGGGAAAAAGGCCATCTCCGGCTTCTCCGACGGCAAGTTCTACCCGGACCGCACCGTCACCCTGGGCCAGGCGGCCACCATCCTCCTCCGGGTCCTGGGGTATAAGGACGAGAACATCGGCGGCGTGTGGCCGGACAGTTACCTGTCCTTCGCCGCCTCCATCGGCCTCACCGACGGCGTGGACACCACCAAGGGCAACGCCCCCCTCAGCCGCAGCGACGCCGCCGTCCTCTTCAACAACCTCCTCCGGGCGGACGTCCAGGGGGAAGGCGGCGGCAGCTTCCTCACCGCCGCCGGGCTGACCACCAAGAGCGACATGGTCCTGGTGTCCTCCAACGCCCGGGGCCCCGACGGCAAGGAGACCGCCATGCTCTTCTCCGACGGGTCCATCTACCAGATGGCCGGGGACAAGGCCTCCAACGGCTCTCTCAACGGCCTGAAGGGCACGCTGGTGCTGGAGGGCCAGAAGGTCCGCACCTTCCTGCCCGACGCCCTGGGCACCAGCCGCGTCGTCACCGTGGCCAAGGCCGAGGCCAATCTCATCACGGACCGCTCCGGCACCAAATACAACGTCACCTCCGGCACCAAGGTCTACCGCAACGGCGCAGAGACCACCTGGAGCGAGGCCCGGTCCTGGGTGAACCCCGGCACGTCCCTGACGCTGTACCTGGGTACCGCCGGAAACGTGGAATTCATCTTCATCGGCGGCGGCGACAGCTCCACCGAGGCTGTCATTGTCTACGAGAAGAACTCCGTCAAGGGCTTCGACTCCCTCACCGGCGGCGTGGGCGGCTACACGATTTACAAAAACGGCTGCCGGGCCAACGCCAAGGACATGCGGCCCTACGACGTGGCCACCTACGCCAGCTCTACCAACACCATCCGGGTCTGCGACACCAAGCTGACAGGCTACTATGAGTCCTGCGCCCCCAGTCCCACGGAGCCCACCAGCCTCCGCCTTCTGGGCTGTGACTTCGACGTGCTGCCCACGGCTCAGTCCACCCTGGCCAAGTTCCGTCCCGGGGACCAGATCACCCTGCTGCTGACGGAGGACAACAAGGTGGCCGGCGCGGTGAAGCCCGGCACCGCCGGGGCCAACGCCAACGCCATCGGCATCGCCACCTCCATCTCCGGCACCAGCGCCACGGTGGAGCTCCTCTGCGGCATTGAGATCAAGGGCACCGTGGATCTGGGCGAGTCCTACACGGACCGCACCAGCCAGTTCCGTCAGGAGGAGCTGGCCCGGATGCAGAACCGCCTGGTCCGGGTCACCTCCACCGGGAAGAACGCCATCGGCCTGGTCCGCCTGGGCGGCGGCGTCTCCGGCGCGCTGGACCTGGAGAAACGGCGCATCGGCAGCAGCAACCTGGCGGAGACCGTCAGCGTCTTCCGCTACACCACCAACGGCATCGAGACCCTCAGCCTCAGCGATTTGGGGGCCGGTCCCATTCCCAACGGCGAGATCAGCTACGCCCACACCAACTGGGCGGGCCAGGTAGACGTCATCGTCCTGGGCGCCGTCGGCAGAGGCGCGACCCTCTACGGCCGCACCTCCGTCACGATAGACGACCGGGATATCCGCCGCATCGCCATCTTCAACGACCAGGGCCAGGTAACGGATTACTTCCGCACCAACTACGACATCGCCGGAGGCGTGTATGTGGCGGCGGTGGAGTCCAACGACGGCACCGGCTTCTCCAGCCTCAAGCCCCTCACCGCCCTGAAGGACGTGCCCAACACCGCCTGGAGCGGCGAGAGCGCCGTCACGGTGGACGGCCGGACCTACAGCATCCCCGTCACCGTCATGGCCTATAACAAGGACACCCGGGAGTGGATCTCCGCCTCCGGCGGCAGGAGCGTGGTGGACATTGCCCACGCCTATGCCCAGAAGTGCGACATGTACGCCAGCGAGGACGGCGTCATCCGCGCCATTGAGGTGGGCGGGGACTTCCGCTGAGAGACCGCCCCTGCAAACCCGTAAGAAAGCGCCCGGACACAGTGTGTCCGGGCGCTTCTCTCAGCCTTCCGCCGGGGCCGTTGCAAAACAAGACCGGCTGTGCTACAATCTGGGAAATACGACCTTCCTCCGCAAAAGAAAGGAGCGTCCTCATGTCCACCTCCCTGAGAGCCGTCACCCACGCCCAAAACATCCGCTACGACAAGGCCGCGGAGGCCCTCTATATCATTGACCAAAGCCTTCTCCCCAACGAGGAAAAGGAGATCCAGCTCCGGACCACGGAGGAGATGGTGGAGGCCATCCAAAAGCTCCGGGTCCGGGGCGCCCCCGCCATCGGCATCTGTGCCGCATACTGCCTCTATGTTCTCGCCCGCTCCATCGACGAGCCGGACCCCGCCGCCTTTCTCTCCCGCCTCCGGGCCTGCGCCGCCCAGCTGAACGCCTCCCGCCCCACGGCGGTGAACCTCAGCTGGGCCCTGGGGGAGATGGAACAAACCGCCGCCGCCCATTTAGGGGAGTCCCGCCCCGCCCTGCTGGAGGCCCTGTACCAAAGGGCGGTGGAAATTCATGAAGACGACATCGCCAAGTGCCGGGCTGTCTCCGAGTACGGCCTGAGTCTGCTGAAGGAGGGCGACGGCGTGCTGACCCACTGCAACGCCGGGCCCCTGGCCACCTCCCGCTACGGCACCGCCCAGGGCCCCTTCTTTCTGGCGGCGGAGCGTGGCATGCGCATCCGCGTCTTCGCCGACGAGACCCGCCCCCTGCTCCAGGGGGCCCGGCTCACCAGCTACGAGCTCCACCGGGCCGGAGTGGACGTGACGCTGATCTGCGACAACATGGCCTCTACGGTGATGAAGAACAGCTGGGTCCAGGCCTGCTTCGTGGGCTGTGACCGGATCGCCGCCAACGGGGATACGGCCAACAAAATCGGCACCAGCGGCGTGGCCATCCTGGCGAAGCATTACGGCATCCCCGTCTATGTCCTGGGCCCCACCAGCACCATTGACCTAAACTGCCCCGACGGGGACCACATCCCCATCGAGCTCCGGGACCCGGAGGAGATCAAGACTCTCTGGTACGAAAAGCCCATGGCCCTTCCCGGCGTGAAGTGCTACAACCCCTCCTTCGACGTGACGGACCACGAGCTCATCTCCGGCATCGTCACGGAGAAGGGAATCTGCCGGGCCCCCTATACCGAGAGCCTGGCGGCCCTGTTCCGCTGAGGGGAGGCGACTTCGATGGTTCAAATCTACGGCACCCTGGGCCCCGCCTGTTCCGATACCAAAACCCTGGCCCGCCTCTTTGAGGCCGGGATGACCGGCGTGCGGCTGAACCTCTCCCACGTGGGTCTCCCCGGGGCGGCGGAGCAGATCGAGCACCTCCACGCCGCCGCCCGGCGCCGCGGCGTCACGCCCCAGCTTCTGATCGACATGCAGGGCCCGGAGCTCCGGGTGGGCGTCCTCCCGGCCCCCCTGGCCCTGGAGGACGGGACCTCTGTCCGCCTGGGGACGGAGATTCCCCTGCCTCCCGCTGTCCTGCCCCATCTGACCCCCGGTCAGGAAGTCCTGCTGGACGACGGCAAGCTGCTCCTCCGGGTCACGAGGTCCCTTCCGGCGGGGGCCCTGGCCCGGGTGGAGCGGGGCGGTCTCCTTCAAAGTCGGAAAAGCGCCGCCCTCCCCGGCGTGGACGTCCGCCTCCCCGCCATGACGGACAGCGACCGGGAGAACCTCCGGCTGGCAAGGGACTACGGCGTCACCGGCGTCATGCAGCCCTTCGTCCGGGGCCGGGAAGACCTGGAGTGCGTCCGGAAGGCCCTGGACGCGGCAGGCGGGCAGGGTATCCGCCTCTTCGCCAAGATCGAGAACCTGGACGGCGTGGAGAAGCTCCCGGAGCTGATCCCCGCCGCCGACGAGATCGTCATCGCCCGGGGAGACCTGGGGAACTCCGGTCCCCTCTGGAAACTCCCGGCCCTGCAAAAGCGGATTTCCGCCGCCTGCCGAAGGGCCGGACGGCCCTTCATGGTAGTGACCCAGATGCTGGCCTCCATGGAACAGAATCCTGTCCCCACCCGGGCGGAGGTCAGCGACATTTTCAACGCCGTGCTGGACGGGGCTGCCTCCGTCATGGTCACCGGGGAGACCGCCGTGGGGAAGCACCCGGTGGAGGCCATGGAGTATCTGGTCAACACCGTCCGGGAGGCGGAAGAGTATTTAAACCGATAAGACAACGGAAAGCGCCCGGCCAGCCGCCGGGCGCTTCGTCATGTCAATTCATACAGGGGCTTTTGCCGGTCGTAGGGCTGGGCCCGGTAGGTGACGGAGGAGATTTTCCGTCCCGACATCCCGTACCTGGGATGCACGCCGAAGAGGTCGATATACCGCTCCAAATCGTCCCGCTCCTCCGCCATGACCTCCAGCAGCAGCGCCGCCGCCCGGGCGTCGTCAATGGCCCGGTGGCTGTTCACCGCCTTATCCTCCAACTGGTAGGCGGCAATGGCGTCCTCCAGCTTGTGGGGGTAGTCCCGCCGGTCCCGGTACACCGTCAGCGCGTCCAGGAACCGTGGCTTTTTCAGGACCTCCGCCAGCCCCCAGGGCCGGAGAAGGCCGTAGAGGAAGTTCAGGTCAAACTGGGCGTTGTAGGCCGCGATCAAGGGCCGCTCCGCCCCCTCCAGCAGCTCCGCGAAGGCCCGGGCGGCCTCCTGGTCCCCCACGCCCTCGGCCTCCAGCCGCTCTTCGGTGATGCCGGTGAGATTCACGATGAAGGGGTCCAGCCGCCGCCCCTCCGGCAGGCGGATGAAGAGATCCATGCCCCCGGCCTCCGCCCCGTTCTCCAGAGACACCGCGCCGATCTCGATGATCCGGTCCCTTCCAAAGTCGATGCCCGTAGTCTCCGTATCAAAGACCACCATCCGGTCAAACTGTTCCCAAAGCCTCATGCCGCGTTTTCCTCCAGCCAGCTCTCCCCGGTGGCGTAGTCAATGACCACCCCGGGCTGGACGTTGTAGGCAAAGACGTTGAAGCAGATCCCGTCCCCGGCGTCCTCCACGGAGTACGCCTCCATCTGCACGCCCCGGGCCACCAGCTCCGTCCCCACAAACACCGGCGTCACTCGGTAGAGAACGTGGTTGTCGGTCCGTTGGACGTAGTCCGCCACGTCGTTTTCAAAGGGCAGCATCCCGGTGACGTTCAAGTACCGGGTGCCGGTGATGAGGTTTTTCTCGTTGGCGTTCTCCCCCGCCAGCTGGAAGCCGATGAGGTGGCAGCGGTTGTAGAGGTATTTCCCGTCCACGCAGTCGTACTTGGCGGAGACCCAGCCCGTGGGCTTCACGTTTCCGATGGACTCCCGCTCCTCCGTGGGCATCAGCTCCGGGCAGATGTTGGCGTACGCCACGCCGCAGCGGCCCAGGTAATCCAGGTCGCTGTAATCCTCAAAAGCCTCCAGAGTCATCTCCTCCTTGGTGAAGCCCGGCTGGTTGTCCTCCAGCTCCACGTAGGCCGCGCCGCTCCACTCCGGAATGTCTTCCAGGGATACCGGCTCCGGCCGCAGGTACCACTGGACCGCCGCCGCGATCACGCACAGCACCAGCAGCGCCGCCAGCTGCTTGCGCGTCAGCTGCTGTTTCGTTCCGCCTCTCCGTTTCGCCATACCGTCCTCCTGAATGCGAAAATTTTCGACACCCCAAATATAACATCTTTCGCCAGCTTTTTCAACCGATAATCCCGCCGCCGCCGGACATGCTGAACTGTGAAAACATTCGGAAAACCGGAGGTGCCTATGCTCCAGCGTATGCGAAATTTCCTTCTCCTCATGCTTCCCGTCCTCTTTCTGGCGGCAATGCTCTATTTGCAGGGGAAATCCCTCCCCGCCGCCGCTCCCGCCGTCATCCCGGCCTCCGCCGACAACTGGGGCCTCTCTTTCCCCAACGAGGGCCAGTCCCCCGTGGGCAACGCCTCTGTGGAGGACCTGGCCCAATACGACGCCTGGTTCCTGGGGGACACGTCCCAGAAGGTGATTTACCTCACCTTCGACTGCGGCTATGAAAACGGCTATACGGAACAGATCCTGGACGCCCTGAAAAAGCACAACGCCCCCGCGGCCTTCTTCGTGGTGGGCAACATGATTGAGACCGCCCCGGACATCATCCGCCGCATGGCGGAAGAGGGCCACATCGTGGGCAACCACACTTATCACCACCCGGACATGTCCGCCATCTCCGACCAGGCGGCCTTTCAAAAGGAGCTGGAGAGCCTCTCGAACCTCTACAAAGAGACCACCGGGCAGGAGCTCCCCCACTTCTACCGCCCGCCCCAGGGAAAATACAGCCGGGAAAACCTGAAGCAAGCCCAGGCCCTGGGCTACAAGACGGTGTTCTGGAGCCTGGCCTACGTGGACTGGTACGTGGACAACCAGCCCACAGCGGAGCAGGCTTACGCCAAGCTCCTCCCACGCATCCACGACGGGGCCATCGTCCTGCTGCACTCCACGTCCAAGACCAACGCGGACATTCTGGACGACCTCCTCACCAAGTGGGAGGACATGGGCTACCGCTTCGCCTCCCTGGAAGAGCTGCCGAAGACCTGAGCCCTCTTGCAACTCCTGAAAAGCTGGTATATAATGGAGCCAGACCGCCGCCCTTTCGCGGCGAAAACAGGAGGCGCGCTTATGAATCTGACCACCACGGCCCTGCTGGACCTCTCCCACACCCTGGCGGGGGACTATCTCGCCCGGTTCCAATACCCCTGGGAGGCCCTGGACGGCATCAAAGAGTTCATCCTCACCCTGGGCCCCGCCCTGGACTCGGCGGAGTATGAGGAGCGGTCCCCCGGCGTCTGGGTCCACAAAACCGCCTCGGTGGCCCCCACGGCCTTCCTGGGCGCGCCCTGCGTCATCGGCCCGGATACCGAGGTCCGGCACTGCGCTTTCATTCGCGGCTCCGCCCTGGTGGGGGCGGGCTGTGTGGTGGGCAACTCCGTGGAGCTGAAAAACGTCATCCTCTTCGACGGCGTGCAGACTCCCCACTACAACTATGTAGGGGACTCCATCCTGGGCTTCAAGAGCCACATGGGCGCCGGGTCCATCACCTCCAATGTCAAGTCCGACAAGACTCTGGTGGTCGTGCGGAACGGGGAAGAGCGGCTGGAGACCGGCCGGAAAAAGTTCGGCGCCATCCTGGGGGATCACGTGGAGGTGGGCTGCAACAGCGTGCTGAATCCCGGCTCCATCCTTGGACGGAACGCCAGCGTCTACCCCCTGTCCTCCGTCCGGGGGGCCGTCCCGCCGGAGAGCATCTTCAAGGGACCGGGGAATATCGTCCCTCGGGATTGACACAGACTCATAGAAAGGCCCGGCATGGGGAACACTCCCTGTGCCGGGCCTTTTTTTCGTTTCCGCAAAATTGGGGCTTGACAAATACCCCAGAGGGGTATATGATCAAGATACCCTATGGGGGTATTTTAAGCGAGGAGGGTCCGCCATGGAGACCTGCGGCTGCCACAAGACCAAGGAGCGCACCGAGGAGGAGTACAAGCGGCTCATCAACCGCCTGAATCGGGTGGAGGGCCAGATCCGGGGCATCCGGGGCATGGTGGAGCGCAGCGCCTACTGCCCCGACATCCTGGCCCAGGTGGCCGCCGCCAACGCGGCGCTGAACGCCTTCGCCAAGGAGCTCCTGTCCGAACACATCCGCACCTGCGTCACCCGGGACATCCGGGAGGGCAAGGACGAGACGGTGGAGGAGCTGCTGTGCACCCTCCAGAAGCTGATGAAATAAAGGAGGTCCCGCTATGGAACAATATAATGTCACCGGCATGAGCTGCGCCGCCTGCTCCGCCCGGGTGGAAAAGGCCGTGGGCAAGGTGCCGGGGGTCACGTCCTGCTCCGTCAGCCTCCTGACCAACTCCATGGGCGTGGAGGGCAGCGCCGACCCCGCCGAGGTCATCGCCGCCGTGGAGGAGGCGGGCTACGGTGCGTCCCAAAAGGGCGCACAGAAGGCCGCCTCCGCCGCCGGTCCCGCCAATCCCGAGGAGGCCCTGGCGGACCACGAAACCCCGCTTTTGAAAAAGCGGCTGTGGATCTCCCTGGTGTTCCTGGCGGTGCTCATGTACTTCTCCATGGGCCATATGATGTGGAACTGGCCCGTCCCCGCCTTTCTCCATGGAAATCACGTGGCCATGGGCCTGATTCAGCTGCTGCTGACGGCGGCGGTCATGGTCATCAACCAGAAATTCTTCATCAGCGGCTTCAAGAGCCTCTGGCACCGGGCCCCGAACATGGACACCCTGGTGGCCCTGGGGGCCTCGGCGGCCTTCGTCTACAGCACCTACGCCCTCTTCGCCATGACGGACGCTCAGGTCCGAGGGGACATGGGGGCGGTGATGGACTACATGATGGAGTTCTACTTCGAGTCCGCCGCCATGATCCTGACCCTCATCACCGTGGGCAAGACGCTGGAGGCCCGGTCCAAGGGGAAGACCACCGACGCATTGAAAAGCCTCATGAAACTGGCCCCCAAGACCGCCGTGCTGGAGCGGGACGGCCAGGAAGTGACGGTCCCCATTGAGCAGGTCCAAAAGGGCGACGTGTTCCTGGTCCGCCCCGGGGAGAACATCCCGGTGGACGGCGTGGTCGTGGAGGGTGTCAGCGCCGTCAACGAGTCCGCCCTCACCGGCGAGAGCATCCCCGTGGACAAGGCCCCGGGAGACGGCGTGTCCGCCGCCACGGTGAACCAGTCCGGCTTCCTCAAGTGCCGGGCAACCCGGGTAGGAGAGGACACCACCCTGTCCCAGATTATCCAGATGGTCAGCGATGCGGCGGCGACGAAGGCCCCCATCGCGAAGATCGCCGATAAGGTCTCCGGCGTGTTCGTCCCGGCGGTCATTTCCATTGCCGTGGTGACGACCCTTGTCTGGCTGCTGCTGGGGCAGTCCGTGGGCTTCGCCCTGGCAAGGGGCATCTCCGTGCTGGTGATCTCCTGCCCCTGCGCCTTGGGGCTCGCCACGCCGGTGGCCATCATGGTGGGCAACGGTATGGGCGCGAAAAACGGCATCCTGTTCAAGACCGCCGCCTCCCTGGAGGCCGCGGGCCGGACGGAGATCGTGGTCCTGGACAAGACGGGCACCATTACCCAGGGCGAGCCCAGGGTGACGGACATTCTCCCGGCCCAGGGGCTCAGTGAGACGGAGCTCCTCCGGCTGGCCCGGGCCCTGGAGCAGAAGAGCGAGCACCCCCTGGCAAAGGCCATCCTCCAAAAGGCGGAGGAACAGCAGATCCCGGCGGAGGAGGTCACGAATTTCCAGGCCCTGCCGGGGAACGGCCTCACCGCCCGCCTGAACGGCGCCGCCCTTAGCGGCGGGAACCTCGGCTTCATCAGCACCCAGGCCGCGGTCCCCCAGGACCTCCAGGCCAAGGCCGAGTCCCTGGCGGGCCAGGGCAAGACCCCACTGTTTTTCAGCCGGGACGGGGAACTGCTGGGCATCGTCGCCGTGGCGGACGTTATCAAGGAGGACAGTCCCCAGGCGGTAAAGGAGCTCCAGCATATGGGCATCCGGGTAGTGATGCTCACCGGGGATAACCAACGCACCGCCGAGGCCATCGGCAAACAGGCCGGGGTGGACGAGGTCATCGCCGGGGTCCTGCCCGACGGCAAGGAGAGCGTTATTCGGGCCCTCAAGGAGCAGGGCAGGGTGGCCATGGTGGGCGACGGCATCAACGACGCCCCTGCCCTCACCCGAGCGGACACCGGCATTGCCATCGGCGCGGGGGCGGACGTGGCCATCGACGCGGCGGACGTGGTGCTGATGAAGAGCCGTCTCTCCGACGTGCCCGCCGCCATCCGGCTCAGCCGGGCCACGCTACGGAACATCCACGAGAACCTGTTCTGGGCCTTCTTCTACAACACCATCGGCATCCCCCTGGCGGCGGGGCTCTTTATCCCCCTCGGCCTGACGCTGAACCCCATGTTCGGCGCGGCGGCCATGAGCCTCTCCAGCTTCTGCGTAGTTTCCAACGCCCTGCGGCTGAACCTGTTCGACCTGCGGGACGCGAAGAAAGACAAACCCCTGAAAACCAAACACCCCAAACATTCCGAGGAGGTAACGACAATGGAAAAGACCATGAAAATCGAGGGCATGATGTGCGGACACTGCGAGGCCCGGGTGAAAAAGGCCCTGGAGGCCCTGCCGGAGGTCCAAGCCGCCAGCGTCAGCCACGAGAGCGGCACGGCGGTGGTGACCCTCTCCGGGCAGCTGCCGGACGAGGCCCTGAAAAAGGCCGTGGAGGACCAGGACTACAAGGTGCTGGGCATCCAATAAGGCGCAAAAAAGCGAGCCGCCTATCGGCGGCCCGCTTTTTTATATGCTTTTAGAAAGTAAATTTTTCGTATTCATTCCGCTGGTCCTCGTTCTCTTTACCGGCCAGCTTATCGGACATCCCAGCCCGTTTGATCTCTTCCACGTCCCGCTCACAGGACTTGGCCCGCACTTTCCAGAGCTCCTCCATGAAGCCCGACAAAAGAGCCTGATGTCCCATTCCGGTATAGGAAGGAGCGCGAGGGGCTCCTCCACAGCCAAAGGCGTTTGTCGCTGAAATCATTGTCTTTCCTCCATTTCACAGATTCAATTCAGTTTTGAGCGTCCCGTCCTTGAATCCGTTCAATGGAAACCGCTCCGGTCCTGCTTCCCTTCATCTGGAATATCGGCCGGACTTTAGGAAAAATAAGGGGCTTGGGCGCGTTCTCCGCAAGGCCTCTTCAGTTCTCCCCGTTCCTCGTATCCTGGGCAGCCGGCGGACGGCCGTCACAGCAGCCGGGATGGTCCGTCATGTACTTGCGGAAGGACCCCTCCGTCAGGCCGGCAACGGCGGCAAAGCGCTCGTTCACCATGCCCCACATGCAGAAGGGCAGGTGCCCCTGGTGGCCCCGGTGGACCTGCACACAGGCGAAGCAGTCGCCGTGGAGCTCACACTTGGCCTTGCAGGGGCAGAAGTCCCCGCTCTCCCGGACAAGGCGGAGAAACTCCTGCTTGACGGCAATGGCCTCTTCCTTCTTCCCCTCCCGTTCCAGGCGGTCCTGCAAAAGCGCCAGCTCATGGTTTTCAATTTTCATTATTTATCCCTCCTTACTTTCTGTCCCCCGCCAGGTCACTTCCCGGCCCGATCCGCCTCGATCTGGAGCTTCAACGCTTCCACCGCCACCCGGACGGAAGTGCTGGTGTCCTCGCTCATCTTCTGGTCCAGGCCCGCGGCCTCCCGCTCCTGGTTCCAGACCACGTGGAAGCAGCTTCCGCAGCGGCAGCCCAGAGCGGCGGCCACCACGAACAGGGCGGCGCTCTCCATCTCGCTGGCCTTCACCCCCAGGCGCTTCCAGCTCTCCCACTTCTGCTGGAGCTCGTAGTACACCGGGGAGGCGGCGGGGTTGTGCTGGCCGTAGAAGCTGTCCTTGCACTGGACGATGCCCGTGTGGAGGGGGTAGCCCAGGGCCTTCGTGGCCCGGACCAGGCAGTCCACGATGCCGAAGTCCGCCACGGCGGGGAACTCGATGGGGGCGTACTCCCGGCTGGTATGCTCATAGCGAATGGCCCCGGTGGCCACCACGATGTCTCCGGACTGGACGTTCACGTCGATGCCCCCGCAGGTACCCGTGCGGATGAAGGTGTCCGCGCCGCACTTGTGGAGCTCTTCCATGGCGATGGAGGCGGAGGGCCCGCCGATGCCGGTGGAGCAGGCCGTCACCTTCTCCCCCAGCAGGGTTCCGGTCCAGACGTTGTACTCCCGGTTATAGGCCACCTGCTTCGCGTCGTCAAAATAGGCGGCGATGGCGGGAACCCGGCCGGGGTCGCCGGGCAGGATGCAATAGCGGCCGATGTCTTCGGCAGTACAGGCGATATGGAACTGTTTTTCCAGTTTTTGCATAATTGTCACCTCTATATCGTGATATTGTAAAAACAGTATAGCAAATTTAGGTCGCCCTCGCAACAACTTGACGGTGGAAATTTGAAAGGGCCCGCCTCTTTCCGGCGGGCTCTTTTCTGTGTCCCAATTTTATAGATATTTTATAAATCTACTTCATCGTTACCACGGTCACGCCGGTCTCCCCCTCGCCGTAGACCCCCAGGCGGAAGCTCTTCACCGCCTTGCTCCGGCGGAGAATGTCGTGAACGGCCTTGCGGAGGGCTCCGGTGCCCTTGCCGTGGATGATGGTGACAGTCTCCAGCTTGCCCATGACGGCGGCGGACAGAAAACCCTCCACCACGCTCTCCGCCTCCAGGGTCTCCATGCCCCGGATGTCCAGCTCCCGGCTGGCGGCGGCGCGGAGGGTCCGGGTCCCCCCGGAATGGACGGGGGTTTTCGGCTTCCGGGCGGCCCGTTCGTCGTCCTCAATGAGACGGACCTCGGACGCCTGCGCCTTCATTTTCAGCACGCCGGCCTTTAATTGCAAGGTACCGTCCTTTCCCACGGAAATCACCTCCGCGGGCTGGCGCACGCCGGGGAACTCCACCAGGTCCCCCTTGACAATGGGGCGGCTGGGCTTGGGGATGGGCTCGGGGCGGTCCTTTTCCGTGCGGAGGCGATCCTCCGCCTGGTGCAGCCCCGCCCGGATGGCAGCCTGGGCGTCGTTGATATTCTGGGCGGAATCCGCCGCGGCCTGCCGCCGCCGGAGCTCCGCCAGCTCATTGAAGGTCTGGTCCGCCGCCGCCTTGGCGTCCCGGAGGATGCGCTTGGCCTCCGCCTCGCCCCGGCTCCGGGCGTTCTCCTTGGCCCGCTCCATCTGCTCCCGGAACTCCCGGGCCTTGCGGGCGTCCTCCTCCCGCTGTCGGTAGAGGCGGTCGGACTCCGCGTCCCGCTTCTCCAGGGCCTGGCGCTTCGCCTCCAGCTGGGTCAGCACGTCCTCGAACCGCACGCTGTCCCCGCTCATCTGGGTCTGGGCGGCGGCGATGACCTCCTCGGGAAGGCCCAGACGCCGGGAGATGGCGAAGGCGTTGGACTTGCCGGGAATGCCGATCAAAAGCCGGTAGGTGGGGCTCAGGGTCTCCACGTTGAACTCACAGGAGGCGTTCTCCACCCCGGCGGTGGTCATGGCAAAGGTCTTCAGCTCCGCGTAGTGGGTGGTGGCGGCAATCTTCGCTCCGGCGGAGCGGACGTTTTGAATGACGGCGATGGCCAGGGCCGCGCCCTCCACCGGGTCCGTGCCCGCCCCCAGCTCGTCGAAGAGAATCAGGCTCTTCCCGTCCGCCTCCTTTAAAATGCCCACGATGTTGGTCATGTGGGCGGAGAAGGTGGACAGGCTCTGCTCGATGCTCTGCTCGTCGCCGATGTCCGCCAGCACCCGGTCGTAGACCGCCACGGCGCTGCGCTCTGCTGCCGGAATGTGGAGGCCGCACTGGGTCATCAAGGTCAAAAGGCCCAGGGTTTTCAGGGAGACGGTCTTGCCGCCGGTGTTGGGGCCGGTGATCACCAGGGTGTCAAAGGCGTCCCCCAGCTCCAGGTCGATGGGCACCGCCGTCTTGGGGTCCAGCAGAGGATGCCGGGCCTTCCGAAGATGGATGGCCCCGTCCCGGCGGATCTCCGGCCGCACGCCGTCCATCTTGTAGCTGAGCTCCCCCCGGGCGAAAATCAGGTCCAGATGGACCAGGGCGTCGTAATCCCACTGGATGTCCTCCCGGTGGGCGGCGGCCTCGGCGGAGAGCTCCGCCAGGATGCGTTCGATCTCCTTCTGCTCCTTGGCCTCCAGCTCCACGTATTCGTTGTTGGCCTGGACCACCCCCATGGGCTCCACAAACACGGTGGCCCCGGAGGAGGAGATGTCGTGAACCAGTCCGGGGAGGTTTCCCTTTTGCTCCGCCTTCACCGGGACCACAAAGCGGCCGTCCCGCTGAGTGATGATGGTCTCCTGGAGCACCTTGGCGTAGCTGGGGGAGGAGATGATCTTCTGAAGGATCTGCCGGCTCTTGGCCTGGGCGGCCCGCATGTGGCGGCGGATGTCCGCCAGCTCCGGGGAGGCTGCGTCGGCGATGGTGTCCTCATCGGGGATGCAGCGCTTGATCTTGTCCTCCAGGAAGTGGTTGCCGTGGAGAGAGAGGAACAGGTGGTCGATGGCGGTCTTTTCCGCCGCCTCGTCGTTGAAGTACTCCCGGGCCCGCCGGGCGGCGGTGAGCAGGTCCGCGATGCGCAGCAGTTCCCGGGTGTTCAGGCTGCCGCCCCGGTCCGCCCGGTCCAGGGCTTCCCCCACCGGCTTCACGCCGGAGAAAGAGGGCGCCCCCCGCTGGCCGATCATCTGCCGGGCCGCGTCCGTCTGGTCCAGAAGGCGGAGAACCTCCTCTGCCTCCGTCTCCGGGGAAATCCGGAGGGCCCGTTCCTTGGCCTCGGCGCTGACCGCCGCGTCGGACAGCAATTGCAGGACCCTGGGCAGCTCCAGGGTACGGAGGGATTTTTCAAACAGCTCGCTCATGGAATTTCCTCCTGTTAAGGGAATTCACTTTGATGCCGCTCTGCCCCAAGCTTTCCAGCTGGTTCCAAAGGCAGGGCATCTTTTATATATTTAAATTATAAAATACTTTTATAAAAGTCTAGCGTAACAAAGCCTCGTTCCAGCTGGGTATAGAGAAACGCCTCTGCCGCCGCCGTCAGGCGGCTCAGTGGCTCCTCCCCCAGCCGAAAAGAATACAGCCGTTTTGGGTCTCCATAAACGATATGCCGCAGGGCCGTCAGAGAGTCCCGGCAGAGGGGCCGTCCCCCTCCCCCGCCGCAGTCCCGGCAGCGGAGCACTCCCTGGACGGTGTCCAGCACCGGCTCTGCCGGGTCCTCCCGGCCGCAGAGGGCGCAAGCGTCCGCCAGGGGTTCGTAGCCCGCAAGGCACAGAAGCCGCAGCTCAAAGGCGGGCTTCACCAGGGCGGGCGGCTTGTGTAAAGTGGAAAGGGCATACAGCCCGTTGAGGAGGTGACGCAGCAGTTCCGGGGCGGCCACTTCCTCCGGACAGACTGCCTCTGTCAGTTCCGCCATGTAACAGCCCAGAGACAGGGCCGCCAGGTCCCCCCGGAGACCCGGAAACAGGTCCAAGGTGGAGGCGTCGCTGGCATAATGCCAGTCCTTCCGCTGGTACAGGGTCCACTCGGCGTAGGCCAGGGGCTGGGCAGCGGCGGCAAATTTGCAGTTCTTCCGCCGGGCTCCCCGGGCGATGACCCCGATCTTCCCCGCCTCCCAGGTCAGCAGGGTCAGAATCTTGTCCGTCTCCTTGGTCTCCGTCTCCCGGAGGACCACGCCGCGGTCCACAATATAGGGCGTTCCCGCCACGGCGGTCCCCTCCTTTTATGTACGGAGAGTAATTATCTCTCCGTTTATGGCAAATTGTACTCTTTTTCGCCCTCGATCGACCGGTAGAGCATATAGGCCAGGGGCTCGCCGGTGAGACAGAAGAGCTCCCAGAGGGGCGCGGGTTCCATGTTGTCCATCGTGGCAGACCTCCTTTTGGGAATAGTCTGCGAATGCGGTCGAAATGGATACGTGGAAAGTTCCGGTCAATCTGGAATGAAAATTTTAATCCTCCCGGTAGCCCAGGCTGCGGACGTAGTTTACATTGTCTCGCCAGTTCTCCTTGACCTTCACCCAAGTTTCCAGGTAGATCTGGGTCCCCATGAATTTCTCCATGTCGTGCCGGGCCAGAGAGCTGATTTTTTTCAGCATGGCCCCCTGCTTGCCGATGATGATGCCTTTGTGGCTGGCCTTTTCGCAGTAGATGGTGGCCCCCACGTCCACCACGCCGGAGTCCCGCTCGGAGAATTTAGTAATCTCCACGGCGGTTCCGTGGGGAATCTCCTTATCCAGGCAGAGGAGCAGCTTCTCCCGCAGGAGCTCCCCCATTACCTGCCGCTCCGGCTGGTCGGAGGTCTGGCCGTCCGGGAAGAGCTGGGGGCCCTCCTGGGCGTACTTCCCCAGTTCGGTCATCAGCTCTTCCAGGCCGTCGCCGGTGCGGGCGGAGATGGGAATGATGGCGTCGAAGCCGTCCCAGACTTTATTGTAAGCAGCAATGACCGGCAGGAGCTCTGCGGGCTCCACGGTGTCGATCTTATTGATGGCCAGGACGCAGTGGAGGTTCTCCTCCCGGACCCGGTCGATGAGGGCTTTTTCCGGCCCGCCCACGTGGGGGATAGGCTCCACCAGGAGCAGGGCGCAGTCCACGTCGCTGAGGCTGGCGGTGACGACCTTGACCATATAGTCCCCCAGGGCGGACTTGGGCCGGTGGAGGCCCGGGGTGTCCATCAGGATAAACTGGGTGTCCTCCCGATTGACCACACCGTAGATGCGGTTTCGGGTGGTCTGGGCCCTGTTGGAGACGATGGCGATCTTCTCCCCCACCAGGGCGTTGGTCAGGCTGGACTTGCCCACGTTGGGGCGGCCGCAGACGGTAATCATGGCAGTTTTTGTAATGTTCATAGGTGATCCTCAACTTTCCGGTTAAGCAATATTACTTTTTAAAAGTATTCTTATATCTGAGGCCCGATCATATCTTATCGGACCAGGGCCTTTTTCAAATACTGTCCCGTATAGGACGCCTCACAGGCGGCCACGCTCTCTGGCGTGCCGGTGCAGACGATCGTCCCTCCGCCGTCGCCCCCCTCGGGGCCCAGGTCGATGATCCAGTCGGCGGACTTGATGACATCCAGGTTATGCTCAATGACCACCACCGTATTCCCGCTGTCCACCAGCCGCTGGAGCACCTCCAGCAGCTTCCGCACGTCGTCGGTGTGGAGCCCTGTGGTAGGCTCATCCAGAATATAGATGGTCTTCCCCGTGGCCTGCTTGCTCAGCTCGGTGGCCAGCTTCACCCGCTGGGCCTCGCCGCCGGACAGCTCCGTGGAGGGCTGCCCCAGCTTCACATACCCCAGGCCCACGTCCTGGAGGGTCTGCAAACGGTTCCGCAGCTTCGGCAGGGGGGCGAAGAACTCCAGGGCCTCGTCCACCGTCATGTCCAGCACCTCGGAGATATTCTTCCCCTTGTAGTGGACCTCCAGGGTCTCCCGGTTGTAGCGCTTGCCCTTGCACACCTCGCAGGGGACGAAAATGTCCGGCAGGAAGTGCATCTCGATCTTCAGCACGCCGTCGCCGGAGCACGCCTCGCAGCGGCCGCCCCGGACGTTGAAGCTGAACCGGCCCGGGCCGTAACCCCGGCTCTTGGCCTCCTGGGTGGAGGCGTAGAGATCCCGGATGTCGTTGAAGAGATTCGTATAGGTGGCCGGGTTGGACCGGGGCGTCCGGCCGATGGGGCTCTGGTCGATGTTGACCACCTTGTCCAGATACTCCAGGCCGTCGATGCCCGCGCACTTGCCCGGGTGGACCTTCATGCGCATCAGCTCCGCCCCCAGGCGCTTGAAGAGGACCTCGTTCACAAGAGACGACTTGCCGCTGCCGGACACGCCGGTGACCACCGTGAAGGTCCCCAGGGGGAAGTCCACGTCCACCTTCCGGAGGTTGTTCTCCTCCGCCCCCCGGACGCGGAGAAACTTCCCGTTCCCGGGGCGACGGATGTCGGGGATGGGCACCTTTTTCTTCCCGGAGAGGTACTGACCCGTCAGGGAGTTGGGGTTCGCCATGACCTCCTCCGGCGTGCCGGCGGCCACCACCTGGCCCCCGTGGACGCCGGCCCCGGGGCCGATGTCGATGAGATAGTCCGCCTCCCGCATGGTGTCCTCGTCGTGCTCCACCACCAGGAGGGTATTGCCCAGATTCTGGAGGTTCCGCAGCGTGGCCAGCAGCTTGTCGTTGTCCCGCTGGTGCAGGCCGATGGAGGGCTCATCCAGAATATAGAGGACGCCCATGAGGCTGGACCCGATCTGCGTGGCCAGGCGGATGCGCTGGCTCTCGCCGCCGGAGAGGGTCCCCGCCGCCCGGCTCAACGTCAGGTACCCAAGGCCCACGGACTGGAGGAAGCCCAGGCGGGACTTGATCTCCTTCAAGATCCGGTCGGCGATCCGATACTGCTGGTCCGTCAGCTCCAAGTGCTCCACCCAGTCCAGCTCGTCCACCACGGAAAGGCGGGTCAGGGCGTCGATGTCCTTTTCCCCCACCGTCACGGCCAGGGATTCCTTTTTCAGCCTCCGGCCCTTGCAGGTGGGGCAGGGACACTCCGCCATCAGCTCCTCCAGCTCCCGCTTGCTGGCGTCGCTCTGGGTCTCCTGGTAGCGGCGCTCCACATTGTTGCAGACGCCCTCGAAGGGCTGGTAGAGGACCCCCTTGCCCCGGGGCTGGTCGTAGTGGAGCTCCAGCTTCTCCCCCTTGGTGCCGTAGAGGATGATATCCTTTGCCTCGTCGGACAGCTCCTCCCAGGGCTTGTCCAGGGAGAAGCGGTACTTCTTTGACAGGGCGTCGAAGTACATGCGGGAGATGCCGTCGGAGCGGATGTTCCCCCAGCCGCTGGCCTGAATGGCCCCCTCCAAAATGGACTTCTTGGGGTCCGGGACCACCAGGGACACGTCCACCTTCAACTGGCTGCCGAGCCCCGTGCAGGTGGGGCAGGCGCCGAAGGGGTTATTGAAAGAGAACATGCGGGGGGTCAGCTCCTCGATGGAGACGCCGCAGTCCTCACAGGCGTAGTTCTGGGAGAACATCAGGTCCTGTTCCTCCCGGAGGAGGTTCACCACCACCAGGCCGCCGGAGAGGGTGGAAGCGGTCTCCACGCTGTCCGTCAGCCGCTGCTGGATGTCCGGGCGGATGATCAGGCGGTCGATGATGATCTCGATGTTGTGCTTTTTGTTTTTCTCCAGCTTGATCTCCTCGTCCAGCTCGTAGAGGTTCCCATCGGCCCGGACCCGGACGTAGCCGGAGCGCTTCGCGTCCTCGAAGATCTTGGCGTGCTCGCCCTTCTTGCCCCGGATGACGGGGGCCATGACCTGGATGCGGGTGCCCTCCGGGAGGGCCAGCACCTGGTCGATGATCTGGTCGATGGTCTGCTGGCGGATGACCTTGCCGCACTTCGGGCAGTGGGGGGTGCCCACCCGGGCCCAGAGGAGGCGGAGGTAATCGTAGATCTCCGTCACCGTGCCTACGGTGGAGCGGGGGTTTTTCGACGTGGTTTTCTGGTCAATGGAAATGGCGGGGCTGAGGCCCTCGATGTAGTCTACGTCGGGTTTCTCCATCTGGCCCAGGAACATCCTGGCGTAGGAGCTGAGGCTTTCAACGTATCGGCGTTGGCCCTCGGCGTAGATCGTGTCGAAGGCTAAGGACGATTTGCCCGAGCCGCTGAGGCCCGTCATGACCACCAGCTTGTCCCTTGGAATCGTCACGTCGATGTTCTTCAAATTATTGGCGCGGGCGCCTTTTACGATGATCTTATCTTGCATAGGGGGGCTCCTTGTATTCCCCCGGACGGGGGAGGGTTTTCCGGCGCTGACGCGCGGGGGAGTCAACAGCCATGATGATGGCTGGTGCATTGCACCCCCCATTTTCTCTTTTTCTTCCAGAAGAAAAAGAGAAAACGGGCCGTGCACGGTCCAAAAGAGAAAAAGAAGTATCGGCCCTTCGGGCCATTTTTGGGCCCTATCTCTCCTCAGACCTTCCCAGCAGATAGTCGGTGCTCACTTCAAAATAATCCGCCAGAATACATAATGTCAAGGTGGGAATATTAATTTTTCCTTTTTCTATTCGCTGATAGTGCGTCTGTGTTATACCGAGTATCTTCGCTATATCCACTTGCCGGAGCCCTTTCTCTTTTCTGAGGGCACACAGCCTGCTTCCTAAAATTTTTAAAGTCTCCATGATTTCCCCCTTGACAAAGTACATTTGATGTTATACAATACATATAACACCAAATGTTGAATGAGGTGTCTCCATGAACACGACTATTGAAAAACTTTTCGACACCTACGGTGAATCTGTCTTAAAAGACCTGGGCAGTTTTCCGGACAGGGAGGTGGACGACCTTTTAAATTCCCTGCCTATTGGAGAAAGCCGCCGGCTCGACCTCTTTGATCAAATCAACCGCTTCTACCTGGACTGGTCCACGGATGCTTTCACCGTTGGCCTCCATCTGGGGCTCACGCTATCAAATCACGATATCCGCCGTTTCCGCCCGGAGAAGGTTTAACAGCGCCTGGGGCTCCACTTCCACCTGGGCGCCGATTTTCCCGGCGGAGACATAGATGGTCTCGAAGTCCAGGGCTGTCTGGTGGAAAATCGTGGGATACTGCTTCTTCATGCCCACGGGACTGCACCCGCCTCGGATATAGCCCGTCACGGCGGTGATGTCCTTCACCGGCAGCAGGTCGATGGACTTCTCCCCCGCCGCCCTGGCCGCTTTTTTCAGGTCCAAGCTGTCGGTTGTGGGGATGTCGAACACGTGATAGGTCCCGGAGGCCCCTTTGGCAACCAGGGTTTTAAAAGCCCGCTTCGGGTCCTGCCCCAGGGCCTGGGCCACGTGGACCCCATAGTCCCGGGTGCCCTCGGGGCCCTCCCCCTCTTCGTAGAAATGGGGGGTATAGGGGACCTTCTTCTGGTCCAGGATGCGCATGACGTTGGTCTTCTCGTCCTTTTTCTTTGCCATCGTTCACCTCAGAATATAGACGCCCGCCAGAACGCAGAGGATGCCCAGGGCCGTCAGCGGGCCCATGGGTTCGCCGAACACCAGCACCCCTGTCAGGGAGGCCACCACCGGCTCCAGGCTGGCCAGGATGGAGGCCCGGCCCGGCTCCGTCCGGGCGAGGCCCCAGGTATATAAGATGTAGGGCGCGGCGGTGGAGAACACCGCCAGGGCCAGGGCCGTCCCCCACACGCCGGGGGCTCCGGCGAAAGCCGCCCCCAGCTCCGCCGGGCGGAGCAGCACCAGGGAGGCCGGGCCCGCGAAGAGGAAGGTCCAGACCGTCACCGTCAGGGGCGGGTAATGGGCCAGGGCGTACCGGCCGAAGATGCTGTAGAGGGCATAGAAGAACCCGGACCCCAGGCCCAGCAGGATGCCGGGGACCGTGACGGACAGCCCACCGCTGAACACGCCGCAGACACAGGCACAGCCCACCAGGGTCAGCGCCAGGGCCAGGAGTTTTTTCTTTGTGACCGGCTCCTTCCAGAGCAGGGCGGAGAGGAGCACCACGAAGGAGGGGGCGGTATATAGCAGGATCGAGGCCGCCGCCAGGGAGCAGAGCTTCTGGCAGGAGAAGTAGCAGACGGTGAAGAAGAGCACGCTGACCACGCCGGTGCCGAAAAAGTACTTGAGGTGCCGCCGCTCTATCCGGAAAACGCTCCGGTCCTTGAACAGGAAGAACAGGACCAGCAAAATCATACCGCCCAGGTTGCGGACCACGACGATGGAAAAGGGCGAGAGGCCCGCCGCCATCAGCCGCCGGTTCCATAGTCCAATAACGCCCCACAGGGCCGCCGCCGCCAGGATCGCGGCCATGGCCGGGGCTTTTTTCTGTGTCTCCATCTATTCTCCCAAAATCTCCCTCTGAACATACTTGGGCAGCTTCCGCAGAACCAGCTCGTGGGACTGGGCGCAAAGCTCCTTTAAACTCTCGTCGGGCAGTTCTCCGTCCAGGAGGCAGGCGATCCAGTTCCGCTTGTCGCAGTAGAATCCTGGCAGGATTTCCGGGTGGGCCGCCCGAAGAATCTCCCCCCGGGCGGGGTCGCATTTCAGGTTTACCAAATCATGCCCGTTGTAGGCCTCGTCCTTCATCCCCCTGGGGGAGCAGACGGCGGCAAAGAGCTTGCCCCGGATCATGTACCGGAACCAGGCCCACTCGGGCTTATAGTCCTTCTCCGCCCCCGGCAGGGACAGAAGGTATTCGTCCAGCCAGTCGTATTTCATCCCGTCTCACCCCGCAGCTCGATGATCCGGTCCCGCAGGACCGCCGCGTACTCGAATTCCAGCATCTTGCTGGCCTCTCTCATTTCCTTCTCCAGCTTCTTGATCTCGGCCTCCCGCTCCGCCTTGTTCAGCTTCCGGTGATGGCGGGCCCGGGTGGTCTCGTCCTCTGCCGTGGTGGAGATCTCCAGCACCTCCCGGACCCCCTTGATGATGGTCTTGGGAACGATGCCGTGCTCCTGGTTGAACCGGTCCTGGATGGTCCGGCGGCGCTCCGTCTCGTCCATAGCGGCCCGCATGGAGGGGGTGACGGTGTCGGCGTAGAGGACCACCAGGCCCTCCGCGTTCCGGGCGGCCCGGCCGATGGTCTGGATGAGGGAGGTCTCGGACCGGAGGAAGCCCTCCTTGTCCGCGTCCAGCACGGCGACCAGGCTGACCTCGGGAAGGTCCAAGCCCTCCCGCAGGAGGTTGATGCCGATGAGCACGTCGAACTTCCCCAGCCGCAGGTCCCGGATGATCTCCATCCGCTCGATGGTCTCCACGTCGGAGTGCATGTAGCGGACCTTGATTCCGGCGTTTTTGAAATACTCCGTCAGGTCCTCCGCCATTTTCTTCGTCAGGGTGGTGACCAGCACCCGCTCGTTCTTAGCCGCCCGGGCGTTGATCTCCTCCATCAGGTCGTCGATCTGCCCGGTGACGGGCCGGACCTCCACCCGGGGGTCCAGCAGACCCGTGGGGCGGATCACCTGCTCCACCACCTGGTCCGCCCGCTCCCGCTCGTAGGGGCCCGGGGTGGCGGAGACGAACACCGCCTGCCCGATGCGGCCCTCGAACTCCTCGAATTTCAACGGCCGGTTGTCATAGGCGCAGGGGAGGCGGAAGCCGTATTTCACCAGGGAGTCCTTCCGGGCGTGGTCGCCGTTGTACATGGCCCGGACCTGGGGCAGGGTGACGTGGCTCTCGTCCACGAACAGCACGAAGTCGTCGGGGAAGAAGTCCAGCAGGGTCATGGGGGCGGAGCCCTGGGGCCGCTCGGAGATGATGCGGGAGTAGTTCTCAATGCCGGAGCAGTACCCCAGCTCCTGCATCATCTCCATGTCGTACTCCGTCCGCTGGCGGATGCGCTGGGCCTCCACCAGCTGGTTGTTCTCGGTGAAGGACTGGACCTGCTCCTCCAGCTCCCGGCGGATCTCGCCGATGGCCCGGTCCATCTTGTCCTTGGTGGTGACGTAGTGGCTGGCGGGGTAGATGGCAATGTGGTTCAGCACCCGGTTCACGGAGCCGGTAACAGGGTTGAACTCGCTGACCCGCTCGATCTCGTCCCCGAAGAACTCCACCCGGATGGCCTTGTCCTTGTAATAGGCGGGGTAGATCTCCACCGTGTCCCCCCGCACCCGGAACATGTTCCGCTCGAAGGCGATGTCGTTCCGCTCGTACCGGATCTCCACCAGCCGCCGCAGAAGCTCGTCCCGGTCCCACTCCGCCCCCGCCCGGAGGGAGACCACCAGCTTGGCGAAGTCATCCGGCTCGCCCAAGCCATAGATGCAGGAGACAGAGGAGACCACGATGACGTCCCGCCGCTCCAGCAGGGCGCAGGTGGCGGAGAGGCGGAGGCGGTCGATCTCGTCGTTGGTGGAGGCGTCCTTGGCAATGTAGGTGTCCGTGTGGGGGATATAGGCCTCCGGCTGGTAGTAGTCGTAGTAGCTGACGAAGTACTCCACGGCGTTGTTGGGGAAGAACTCCTTGAACTCCGCGCAGAGCTGAGCCGCCAGGGTCTTGTTGTGGGCCAGGACCAGGGTGGGCCGCTGAACGGCCTCGATGACCTTGGCCATGGTGAAGGTCTTGCCGGAGCCGGTGACGCCCAGGAGGACCTGCTCCTTCAGCCCGTTCTCGATGCCCGCCGCCAGGGCGGCGATGGCCTCCGGCTGGTCGCCGGAGGGCTGGTATTCGGATACGACTTGGAATTTCGGCATGGGGACCTCCTGTCAGCCGGATTCGAGGTTGCGGTAACCTGTATCATACCACGAACGCAGCCGAATTACAACATTTGTTCGATATATTTTTTACAAATCTCCGCGGCTCCCCTCACTAAAGGAAACCCGATTCGGAAAAGGATATGAAATCATGGTCGGCCACCACAATGTGGTCTTCCAGCCGCACGTCGACGGACTCCAGCGCCGCCTTGGCCCGGAGGGTGGCCGCCTGGTCCGCCTCGGAGGGCAGGGCCACGCCGCTGGGGTGGTTATGGGCCAGGATCACAGAGCTGGCGCAGAAGGTGATGGCATTCTGCACGATCTGGCGGATGTCCAGATTCACCGCCGAGGCGCTGCCCTCCCCCAGGCGGCGGCAGGCCAGCAGCTTTCCCTTTCCGTCCAGGCAGATCTCATACACCGCCTCGTTCCGCTCCCGGGAGAACAGCTCCAGGAGGTACTCCCCCACCCGTTCCCGGGTGTTCAGGGCCAGCTCCCGCTCCAGGTCCGCCAAGCGGGCCTTCTGGGCAATTTGAGGGACCAGGCGCAGCAGCATGGCCGTCCGCTCCCCCACGCCCTCCACCTGGGTCAGCAGCTCCAACGGGGCGGAGAACACGCCGGAGAGGCTGCCGAACCGGTCTATCAAGGCGTGGGCCAGGGGATTCACGTCCCCCTGGGGGATGGCGTAAAAGAGCAGCAGCTCCAGGGCCTCGTGGTCGGCGAAGCCTTCCAAATCGTTCTTCATAAAGCGCTGGCGCACCCGCTTCCGATGCCCGTCGTGGATGCCCATGACCTCACCTCCCGCCGGTCTCGCCCTCCGCCGGAGGGGACGGAGACAGGGCTCGACATTCGGCAAGTATGATAGCATATTTTCCCCGCGCCGTCAATCTTCCGGCCAACTTTGAGACCGCAAATCCCGCTGTCCCCCGCAGCGGCCCGCAGCGCTCTTGCAATCCGCCTTCAAAAGCCGTATACTATCCCCAACACCAAACAAAGGAGAATGATCCATGAAAGCCTGTCCTGACAGAGCGGCGGCCCTGGCGCTGCTGCGCAAGTACAATGCAGAACCCTTCCACATCCAGCACGCCCTGACCGTCGAGGCCGTCATGCGCTGGTACGCCCAGGAGCTGGGCTATGGCGAGGAGGCCGACTTCTGGGCCGCGGTGGGCCTGCTCCACGACGTGGACTTCGAGAAGTGGCCGGAGGAGCACTGCAAGAAGGCCCCGGAGCTGCTGTCGGAAATCGGCTGCTCGGAGGAACTGGTCCGCGCCGTGTGCAGCCACGGGTACGGCATCTGTTCCGACGTGGAGCCTGTCCATGAGATGGAGAAGGTCCTCTTCGCCGCCGACGAGCTCACCGGCCTCATCGGCGCGGCGGCCCGGATGCGGCCCAGCAAGTCCTGCGCCGATATGGAGGTGTCCTCCCTCAAGAAGAAGTTCAAGGACAAGAAGTTTGCCGCCGGGTGCTCCCGGGACGTCATCAAAGACGGCGCGGCGCGGCTGGGCTGGGAGCTGGAGGAGCTGATGGACAAGACCCTCCAGGCCATGCGGGGCAGCGAGGCCCAGGTAGCGGAGGAGCTGGCCTCCCTGAGCTGAAGCCGCTCCCTCAAACGACGAGCGCCGGGGCAACGCCCCGGCGCTTCCTTTTTGTCTCACGAGATGACCTCCAGCTTCCCGTCCTCCCCGAACTTCACGGGGACGATCTCATTCCGGGTCTTCTGGGCGATGTCGTCGATGCGCATTTTGGAGGGGTAGTCGGCGATGAGGCTCACCGCCACGCCCTGGCGCTTGGCCCGGCCGGTGCGGCCGATGCGGTGGACGTAGTCCTGATTCTCGTCGGGCACGTCGCAGTTGAACACAATGTCCACGTCGTCTACGTCGATGCCCCGGGCCGCCACGTCGGTGGAGACGAAGACCCGGAGCTTCCCCTCCCGGAATTGGTTCATCACCTGCTCCCGCCGCCGCTGGGGGATGTCGCCGTGGATGCACTCCGCGTCGATGCCCCGCATTTGGAGGAACTTGCAGATGCGCTCCGTGGAGCCCTTGGTGTTGCAGAAGGCCATGCAGCGGTCAAAGCCCGTCTCCTCCAGAATCCGCGCGATGACATCCGCCTTTTCGTTCTGCCCGACGTCCATGCGGAACTGCTTGATGTCCGGCTTGTTCTGCTCGTCCTCCCGGACGGTGATCTCCGCCGCGTCCCGCTGGTAGACCCAGGCGATGTCCATGACCTCCCGGGAGATGGTGGCGGAGAAGAGCCCCAGGTTCCGCCGCTTGTTCATCTTGTCCAGCAGGCGGGTCACATCGTGGATGAAGCCCATGTCCAGCATCCGGTCCGCCTCGTCCAGGACCACGGTCTGGGCGCTGTCCACCCGGACGGTCCGGCGCTTCATGTGGTCGCTGAGCCGGCCCGGCGTGGCCACCACGATCTGAGGCCGCTTTTTCAGCGCGTCGATCTGCTTCCCGATGGGCTGGCCCCCGTAGAGGCACACGCAGCGGACCCCGGGGCGGAAGGCGGAGAGATCCCGGAGCTCGTCGGTGATCTGGATGGCCAGCTCCCGGGTGGGGGCCAGAATGACGGCCTGGACGGCGTCGTCCTCCGGGTCAATGTGCTCAATGATGGGGATGCCGTAGGCAAAGGTCTTTCCCGTGCCGGTGGGGGCCTTGGCGATGACGTCCTGCCAGTCCATCATGGGGGGGATGCAGCCCGCCTGGACGGGGGTGGTGAATTCCAGCTCCCGCCGCTGGATGGCCCGCATGATCTCCGGGGACAGGCCCAGGCTGTCGAACCGGACGCCTTCTGTATATTCCATAAAAATTTCCTCTTTTCACGTAGTGAAGCGTATGGTAAAATGGATGTAAACGTTCAAAGATATTATACAGAAAAAGAAGCCGCTTGTAAAGCGGTCCGGCCTTACAAGTCCGATGAATTTAGAGGATTTAAAACTTTAATCAATTGAAATCTATAGAAACCAACAAATTATACGAGGAAACCCGAAGAAATTATAGTAAAATTGTGTGTTGTAAACCCAACACGTCCCGTTTTTTATGATAAATTAAAGTCGGAAGACAAACTGGGCAAAAGTCAATAGGGGGTGTCGAACGTGGATGAGATGGAGTATGTACGTATTCTTCGTGATTTGCGCGAAGACGCCGACAAAACACAGTCACAGATCGCCGAGGTCCTGGGAACCTCCCAGACCATGTACGCACGCTATGAGCGGGGCGCCAACGAGCTGCCCATCCACCATCTGATTACATTGAGTAAGTATTACGGCGTCAGCACGGACTACCTGCTGGGGCTCAGCAAGGAACGATGAAACGCGGACAGGAAGGCTCCTGTCCGCGTTTTTTTGACGGGAGCGGGAGACTTTTATCGATAGGCCCTCGGATCGTCCGTCAGGCCAACCAGATAGTCGATGCTGGTGTGGTAGTACTTTGCCAAGCCGATCAGGAATTCCTCTGTCCACGGCTGCTGCCCAGTTTCCAAATAGCTGTATTTTCTCTGGGTAATGTGAAGCGCTTTCGCCACTGTCTCCTGGCTCAGGTCTTGATCTTCCCGCAGGTCTCGGATTCTATTCCTCACTTGTATCACCTCAAGCAAAGAATAGCTTAGACAGAAATTATCTATTGCATTCCAGATAAATTCTATCTATAATAGGGGGTGGAGGTGAGTTTCATGAAGGAGTATAAAATCCGCCTGTCGGATGAGACGGCGGTCTTTTATGAGAAGGTCGCCCGTCAGGCGGGCCGGAATGTGGAACAGGTGTTATCCGACGCGCTTTTTAAGCTGGCGGGTGAACTGGCCCTGGAAGCGCTTCATAAAAAGAGATAAAAAAGAAGTCCTGCCGAAAAAGCGGCAGGACTTCTTTGGATTCACTTCCCTTTCACCTCTCACAGCCTCGTCACAACGGGGATGACCATGGGGCTGCGCTTCGTTGTCTTGAAGAGATAGCTGCTGACGGCGGACTTCACCACGCCCCGGAGCTCCCCGTCGTCCCGCCCGCGCTTGCGGGTGACGGACTCCGCCGCGTCCATGGCGACGCCCTGGAGCTCCTTCATCAGGTCCCCGGACTCCTTCACGTAGATGAAACCCCGGGTGACGATCTCCGGCGGGCTCAGAAGGCCGCCGTCGTGGCTGGAGGTGGGCAGGACCACCACCACCATGCCGTCCTCGGCCAGGCGCTTGCGGTCCCGCATGACCACGGCCCCCACGTCGCCTACGCCGGAGCCGTCCACATAGACCTCCCCGGCGGGGACCGACCCGCCGATTTTCAGTGTCTTGGCGGTCAGCTCGATGACGGAGCCGTTCTCCGCGATGGCGATGTGATTCCGGTCCATGCCCATCTGCTGGGCCAACTGGCTGTGGATCTGCAGCATCCGCTGCTCCCCGTGGAGGGGGATGAAGAACCGGGGCCGGGTCAGGGCGTGGACGATTTTCAGCTCCTCCTGGCAGGCGTGGCCGGAGACGTGGAGCATGTCGGCCTTGTCGTAGACCACGTGGACGCCCTTGCGGAACAGCTCGTTGATGACCCGGCTCACCGTCACCTCATTGCCGGGGATGGCGGAGGCGGAGATGATCACCTTGTCTCCGGGCCCGACCTCCACCTGCTTGTGGGTGGAGAAGGCCATGCGGTACAGGGCGCTCATCTCCTCGCCCTGGGAGCCGGTGGTGACGATGACCTGCTTGTTCTTGGGCAGGCTCTTGATCTTGTTGATGTCCACCAGGGTGTTCTTGGGCACCTTCATATAGCCCAGCTCCGTGGACACCCGCATAATGTTCTCCATGGACCGGCCCGTGACGGCCACCTTCCGCCCGTGGGCGGCGGCGGCGTCCAGCACCTGCTGGATGCGGTGGACGTTGGAGGCGAAGGTGGTGACGATGATTCGCTCCTCGCAGCCCTGGAACTGCCGCATGAAGGTCTGGCCTACCGCCCGCTCGCTCAGGGTGTAGCCGGGGCGCTCCACGTTGGTGGAGTCGGCGCAGAGGGCCAGGACCCCCTCCTTTCCCAGCTCGCCCAGCCGGGCCAGGTCGATGACTTCCCCGTCGATGGGGGTGGAGTCGATCTTGAAGTCTCCGGTGTGGACCACGGTGCCCATGTGGGTGTGAATGGCGAAGGCCACGGAGTCGGCGATGGAGTGGTTCACGTGGATGAACTCCACGGTGAACTTCCCCGCCCGGACGGACTTGCCGGGCTCCACGGCGATGAGCTTCGTGCTCTTGGCCAGGCCGTGCTCCTCCAGCTTGAGCTGGATGAGGCCCGCGGTGAAGCGGGTGCAGTAGATGGGCAGGTTCACCTGCTTGAGGACGTAGGGAATGGCCCCCACATGGTCCTCGTGGCCGTGGGTGATGAACAGTCCCCGGATGCGGGCGCGGTTCTTGATCAGGTAGGTCACATCGGGGATGATGCAGTCGATGCCGTACATGTCGTCCCCGGGGAAGGCCATGCCGCAGTCCACCACGATGATCTCGCCGCCGTACTCATAGGCGGTCATGTTTTTTCCAATCTCGTTCAGGCCGCCCAAGGGGATGATTTTCAGTTTTTCTGCCATAGATAAAATGAACTCCTTACCAATATAAAAGATGTATCCGCGGCCTGACATCCGGCGTCCGGGCATAGCAAAGAAGAGACGCCCGCTGTCCGTCCGGCCCCGTTACGCCGGCGGGGGTTTGGTCGCGTCCTGTCGTGTCCGAATATGAAAGCCGCTTTTATTATTTGACCAGCCGGGAAGCGCGTCCCGCCCTGGAAAAATACCATGCTCAACGCCGGAGAAATCCGCCCCGGCGGAACCGCTCCGGGCGCCTCGTTCAAGGCCGCCGGAACGTCAACTCGGTATAGTATAGCACAGAAAATTCCGTTTGTATACAAAAACTTTTCAACATTCCGGAAATTTCCGGAATTTGCGGGGACAAACCGGCGGCAGGCGGCGCGATCAGGCGGAAACGGGAACCCTCCGCCGAATCCCGGGGCCCGAACCGCCGCCGCGGAAAATTCCCCCTTTTCAGACCGGCCTTTCTGTGCTATACTAAGGGACATTGAATTCCACGAGCTTTCCTGTAAATCGGCTCCTGAAAGGACAGTCTGCTATGGATAAACGCTACGCCCTTCCCCTGACGGCGGCGCTGGGCGGGGCCGCCGCCTGCGTGCTGCGGCTGCTGCAGAACCACACCGGCTATGAGGCGGACACCGGCCTCCCCATCCCCGGCAACTTCGCCGCTCTGGCCCTGGCGGTCCTGCTGATCGGCCTGGCCGCCGCCCTGGCTCTGACGGCCCGGCTCCTCCCGTCGGAGGAGGACCCCGGCCCCGTCCTGCCCAGGGACTTCTCCACGGAAAACGCCGGACTGCTGTCCATCCCCATGTGCGGCGTATTCCTCCTGGCCCTCAGCGGCCTCTGTGACCTGGCGGAGAGCCTGCGGGTCCTGCCGGAGGGGCTGGTCTCCTCCCGGCACGCCATTTACGGCATCCTCCGGGCCGGGGGGCTGGGCTTCTCCCCCCAGGGGCAGATCCTGCTGGGCGCGCTGACCCTGGCCGCCGCCGTGTCGCTGTTCCCGGTGCTGGCGGGCTGCCGCCGCCGGGAGGGCGGCCCCAGGCACAAGGCCCCCGCCGCCATCACCCTCCTGCCCGTGGCGGCGCTGGTGGTGCGGCTGGTGCTGACCTACCGCATCGACTCCGTGAATCCCTCCCTGACCATGTACTATCTGGAGCTGCTGGCCCTGGTGTTCCTGACCCTGGGGTTCTACCGCCTGAGCTCCTTTGCCTTCCAGGCGGGGCAGACCCGGCGCTTCGGGTTCTATGCCGCCTGCTCCCTGGTCCTCTGCGCCGCCTCCCTGGCGGACGGAAGCGCCTATCTCTCCTCCCTCCTTCTCTACGCCGGAGGGGCGCTGACGCTGATGGGCTTCCTCCTCCTGCGCGTGGCCAACAGCCTGGAGGCGGAACAGGACGACGGCACCATCACCGGCCCGATAGAGTAATGTGATTTTTCCCTCCAACATCACAAAGCCCCGGCGCGGTTTACGCGCCGGGGCTCTTCTTATTTCGAGTCTCCCACGATATGCACATCCAGCTTGTTGTAGGGAATCTCCACTCCCGCCTTGGCGAACTCCGCCCGCAGGTTCTCCGCCAGGGCAAACTGGGTGCCCCAGAAATCCTCCGCCGCGGCCCAGCAGTAGACGGTGAAGTCCACGCCGCTCTCCCCGAAGGCCGTCAGGTACACCGCCGGAGCCGGGTCGGAAAGGACATGCTCCGTGGCCTCCACGGCCTGGTAGCAGGCGGCCTTTACCGTTTCCGTCGGCGCGTCGTAGGCGGCGCTCATCTTCCAGGCAATCCGCCGCCGGCCCAGCACCGTGTAATTCGTCACCTTGGAGGCCGCGAGCTCCTTGTTGGGCAGCAGGGCCGTCAGGCCGTCGGGGGTGAGGAGCTTCGTGTGGTTCAGGCTGATCTCCTCCACCGTGCCGGACACGCCGCCGGACTCGATGAAGTCCCCGATGGCGAAGGGATGGGAGGACAGAATCACCAGCCCCCCGGCCACGTTGCCCAGGATATCCTCCGCCGCCAGGGTGACCCCCAGGGACCCCACCGACAGAAGGGCCACCAGGGAGGTCATGTTGACGCCCAGGCTCCCGGCAGTGAAGACCACCGTCAGCGTGTACAGCAGCAGCTTCAGCAGCGTCAGGATATAGCACCGGATGCGCTCCTCCAGCTTCGTCCGGCCCAGAAGGCGGCGGGCCAGCTTCAGCAGCAGGCGCACCGCCACCAGGCAGACCACCAGCGTCAGGGCGGCGGCCAGGATGTTCTCCAGGGCCAGCTTCCCCGCGAACCGCTCCAGGGCCCCGTTCAGGTCGAACACAGGCGTTCCTCCTTATTCAGTCGATGACCCTCACCCGGATCACGTTGGGGAGAGTCCGCAGGTCCTCCAGAACGGCGGGCTCCACCTTGGCCCCCAGGTCTACCAGGGTGTAGGCGTAGTCCCCCTTGCTCTTGTTGCTGAGGTTCTCCACGTTCACGCCGTCCCGGCTGAGGAGGGCGGTGATGCTGGCCAGCATGGCGGGGATGTTCTTGTGAAGCACGCAGAGCCGCTGGGCCCCGCTCCGGTCCAGGTACACGTCGGGGAGGTTCACGGAGTTTTTGATGTTCCCGTTCTCCAGGTAGTCCCGCAGCTCCTCCGCCGCCATGACGGCGCAGTTCTGCTCGCTCTCGGGGGTGGAGGCCCCCAGGTGGGGCATGGCGATGACGTGGGGGTTCGCCACCAGCTTGTTTGTGGGGAAATCCGTGACGTAGGCCGTCACCTTCCCGGCGTCCAGGGCGGCCAGCAGCGCCTCGTCGTCCACGACGCCGCCCCGGGCCAGGTTGATCAGCCGCGCACCGGGCTTCATGGCGGCAAAGGCGTCCGGGCCGATCATGCGGCGGGTCTTCTCGTTGAAGTGGATGTGGGCGGTGATGTAGTCCGCCTTTTTATAAAGCTCGTTCACGTCCCGGACCACGTGGACGTGGCGGTCCAGCCGCAGCGCGGCGTCCACGGAGAGGAAGGGGTCGTAGCCGTACACGTCCATCCCCAGGTCCAGGGCCACGTTGGCAACCAAAGAGCCGATGGCCCCCAGGCCGATGACGCCCAGGGCCTTTCGGTAGAGCTCCGGGCCCACGAAGGCGGCCTTGCCCTTTTCCACCACGGTCTCCACCTCCACGCCGGAGGCGGCCTGGTTCTTCACCCAGCGCACCGCGCCGGTGACGTCCCGGGAAGAGATCAGCATGGCGCAGAGGACCAGCTCCTTCACGGCGTTGGCGTTGGCCCCGGGGGTGGAGAAAACGGCCACGCCGTTTTCCGAGCAGCGGTCCAGGGGGATGTTGTTCACCCCCACCCCCGCCCGGGCGATGGCCAGCAGGCTGTCCGGGAAGGGGTAGTCCAGCAGATTGGCGGAGCGGACCAGGATGCCCTCCTCCGCCGCCACGTCCTCCCCCACCTGGTAGCGGGCGGGGTCCAGCCGCTCCAGTCCCTGGGGGGCGATCTTGTTGAAAGTCTTGATTCGGTACATGAAAAACCTCCGGTGAATAGAGATGATTTTTTCAGGGCGGAAGCCCACTGGGCGGGTTTCCGGTACTAGTATAGCCTCCTTTCTCCCCGGCAGCAAGTGGCATTTCCACAGTATTTGCCCGCTCTGTGGCATTTGCCATAGAGCTTTTGGAAAAAGCTGTTTATACTGAAATAAATTATTGTTTGGGAGGTCTCCGCCATGGCTATCTTCACGCCCAAGCCCCTTGCCAAATCCTGCCCGCTGGAGGACCCCGACGGGGATTACAAGACCGCCCGCCGGGCCGAGCAGTACCGCTTCAGCGAACAGGCCGTTTACTTCCCCGCCTTTCCGGGGACGCAGTACCTCTCCTTCGCCTCCCTGACCCGGGCCCTGACCCGGAACACCAGCATGCCCCTGACGGGCTGCTGCGGCAAGGCCCTGCCCGTCACCCGGCTGCGGCTGTACTACGACGGCGGGGAGTTCTACCAGGACTTCACCTTTGAGAAGCTGGCCAACGCCAACGAGGTTCTGGACACCATCGCCGCCGCCCGGCCGGAAATCTCCCTGGAGCGGGAGGAGCGGCCGCAATCGGCAATCTGATTTTCGCGCCGGAGGGCTGACCTCTGGCGCTTTTTTCGCCCTTTTTCAGGAATTTACAAAATCCCTCTTGACCTTCCCCCTGCTGGAAGGTGTACCATAAGGGCGGAAACCGAGGTGAGGGACGTGAAAATCAACGAGGTGGAAGCCCTGGTGGGCATCACGCGAAAGAACATCCGCTTCTATGAGTCCGAGGGGCTGCTGGCCCCCCGGCGGAACAGCGAGAACGGCTACCGGGACTACGGCGAGGCCGAGGTCCGCGTCCTGCTCCAAATCAAGCTGCTGCGGAAGCTGGGCGTGCCCCTGGAGGAGATCCGCCGGATGCAGAGCGGCGTCCACACCGTGGGCGACGGCATGCGCCGCCACCTGGTCACCCTGGAGCGGGACCGGGACAACCTGGAGCAGGCCATCCGCCTCTGCGCCGGGCTGACGGACCGGCAGGAACGGCTGAGCGATCTGGACGCCGGGAGTATTTTAAAGGAGATGGAGGTCATGGAGCAGGGCGGCGCCACCTTCCAGAACAAGCAGAGGCAGGACGTCCGCATTCGCTATGTGGCCCCGGTGATCATCACGGTGCTGATGGTCCTGCTGATGGGATGCTTCGCGGGGCTGCTACTGTGGATCATCGCCCTGGGGGCGGAGGACGCGCCGCCGGTGCTGATGCTGCTGGTCCTGGCCCTGGTCCCCCTAGTGATCATCGGCGGCGTGGTGCTGGCCCTGGTCCAGCGAATCCGGGAAATCGGGAGAGGAGAGATCGACGATGCGAAAAACTACTAAGAAGAAAATCGCCCCCATTGTCATCACGGCCGGCGTGCTGCTGTATATCGTTCCCCTGGTGGCAATATGCCTGAGCGGTCTGGCGGGAGGGGGGAAATCCGGCGCAACGTCTGTCGTAACACCCATTCTGTTGACCTACGCCCTGCTGGGCGGCGCAGTGATCTTCGGGGTCATCCGGGCCCTGCTCCAGCGCCTGGACGAGATCGACGGCGGCGAGGAGGAAGAGGCCAGCCAGTATTGAGCGCGAAAAAGCGGGGCGCTTTCTCCAAAGCGCCCCGCCGGGAAATCCATATCAGACGGGAGATTACCAGTGCCCGTCCTCCGTGCGGCTGTGCTCCCGCCGGTTGCCCAGCTGCATGTTGAACAGGATCTTGGTGAGGGAGTTGATCTCTTCCTTTTTCAACTGGGCGAAGAGGATGCCGCAGCGGAACTCGTTGGGCCCGCACTCCACCACCCGGATCACCTCGCCGATGAAGTCCATAGCCACGTAATCCTCCAGCTTAACCTTGAGGCGCAGCACCTCGCCCTCGCCGTGGAGGTACTCCGAGCTGATGCAGCAGCCGCCGGTGCTGATATCCACCAGGGTACACTGCTCCGGGCGCTCGAAGCGTTCGTCGTTGAGATAGTAGATGGAGATGGGAACATTTACCGCCAGGCGGAAGGTGTCCCGGTGGTTCTCGTGGACCTCGGGCTCCAGGTCCTTCAGCTTCATCAGGATACGGGAGGACTCCTCTACCGTAGCCCGGAGGTAGAACTGGTTCATCTTGTTGTCGCAGCCCCGCACATATACCGTGCTTCCCGGCTCGCAGACCTTGAAGGACAGCCCGCCGGGATGGCGACCCATGGAGAGCTCCGTTCCACTGTGCTCCGTAATCAGGCCGGTGTTCAGGACCCGCCCGGATTTCTCCACCACCTCAATGGGCATTTCCCTGCACATATCAGGGAGGCCCGGGCCCGCCTCCTCCAGCACCGGCTCTGTCGGCGCCGGGATATACTCCTCAAGGTCCTGGTTCCGGTTAAAAAACGAAAAAATACCCATACCGCACCACCTGTATCAAGTATTAGAAAGCCTGTGTCGGTCCGGCCGGAGGCGATTCTCTGGTTTGACCGCCGCTTATTGGGCATTATAGCATAAAAAATTCCCCGTCGCAAGCCCTTCCCTATTTTTACAGGAGAGGGAAACTCTGGGGGCTCCCCCATTATACGCCGAAAGGAGGGACCGATGTGACGGTCTCCATCGAATCCAAACGGCGCCGCCAGCGGCGGCAGGCCGTGCTGGGCGTCACCATGTTCGTCCTGCTCCAAGCGGCCTGCGCGATCTGCTTTGTCGCGCTGTGCCTGATCCCGGACCTGCCCAGGTGGGTATTCTGGCTCTTCGCTGCCCTGGCGGGCCTGTGCGGACTGCTGGTCATCCCCGCCCTGGTGGTGTTAAAACAACGTTTCAACGAAATTGAAGGAGGAGAATTGGATGCTGCTGCTGAATATTGACTATGTGCCCGGAAGGGAAATTGAGGCCCTGGGGATCGTAAAGGGAACCGTGGTCCAATCCAAGAACTTCGGAAAAGACTTTATGGCCGGCATGAAGACCCTGGTGGGCGGCGAGATCGCGGGCTACACCGAAATGCTCACCGAGGCCCGCCAAATCGCCACCAAGCGCATGGTGGACGAGGCCCAGGCCCTGGGGGCCGACGCGGTGGTCAACGTCCGCTACGGCTCGTCGTCCGTCATGCAGGGCGCCGCCGAGGTGGTGGCCTACGGCACGGCGGTAAAGCTGAAATGATGCGGGTCACCTTTCTGGACCACAGCGGCTTTCTGGTGGAGTCGGACTCCGCCGCGCTGCTGTTCGACTGGTGGAAAGGGGAACTCCCGGCGGTCAGGCCGGGGGTCCCCCTGTACATCTTTGCCAGCCACGCCCACCCGGACCATTTCGATCCCCGGATCTTCGCCCTGGACGATGGAACCCGGGACGTTTGTTTCGTCCTGGGGCACGACATCAAGCTGACGCCCCGCAATTGCAGCCGCTGGGGCCTCTCCCCCGGAACGGCGGAGAAATGCCGGAACCTCCGGGGCGGGCAGTCTCTCACCCTGCCTGGGGCCGCGGTGGAGGCCCTGCCCTCCACCGACGAGGGGGAGGCGTTCCTGGTGACGGTAGACGGCCAAACCGTCTTCCACGCCGGGGACCTGAACTGGTGGCACTGGGAGGGAGAGGACAAGGGCTGGAACCGGAACATGGAGGCGAATTTCAAACGGTACACAGAGCCCCTCCGGGGCCGGAGGATCGACTTGGGCTTGCTGCCCCTGGATCCCCGCCTGGGAGAGGCGGGCTTCTGGGGTCCAGCGTATTTCCTCGAAACCGCGGACATCCGGCGCTTCCTGCCCATGCACCAGTGGGGGGACTTCGCTTTTACCAGGAAATTTTTGGAAAAGTATCCCGCCCTTACAGACCGCACGGTTCCGGTGGAACGGGCCGGGCAGGTCTTTGAACTCTGACAAGGGAAAGCCCTGTTCATCCGCCCGGAGCGGCAAGGAACCGTATTCCATCATAAGGAGGATATGCCCTATGTACGCGGTTGGAATTGTCGGTCTAGTCTTTCTTCTCCTGGGAATCTTCCTGTTGACCCGGCACGCGAACAGCCCGATGCTCATCGCCGGCCTGATCTGTGTCCTCATCGGTATCGTACTCTCCAGAATCAGCCGGGCGAACCGGAGGAGATAGGCACAGCCTACAAACATGCGCCCCGCCTTCCGGCGGGGCGCTTTTTTACTCCTCTTCCTTCAGCAGATACTGCGGGCCGAACCCATGGGGCAGCAGTTCCCGAAGGGTCCGGGTCAGCTCCTCCCCCTTGCCGTTGAGGCTGATGACCTCCATGTCCGGCGCAAACTCATAGAGCACCTGGCGGCACACGGCGCAGGGAACGCAGAAGTCCTCGCACTTCCCCGTCACCACGATGCGGACGAAGTCCCGGTGTCCCTCGCTGACGGCCTTGGCCACCGCCGTCCGCTCGGCGCAGATGGTGGGGGAATAGGCGGCGTTCTCAATGTTGCAGCCGGTGAACACCGTGCCGTCGGAGCACTCCAGGGCCGCGCCCACGGGGAAGTGGGAGTAGGGGCAGTAGGACCGCTCCAGCATGGCCACGGCGGCGGCCTTCAGTTCTTCTCGTGTCATGGCGAACACTCCTTTCTCACTCCTCCGCCCAGGAGACCTCCCTCTCCGGGCGGACGGTTAAGTCGATGATGTCCTTCGCGTCGTAGAATTGCAGGTAGCGGTCCCGGGAATGACGGAGGGTCGTCCCGTCGGGGTGGAGGCGGTCGCAGATCACGGCGCTGATGTCCTTTTTCATAAAGCTGAAGCTCTCCACCCCCACGGAACAGAAGACCCGGAAGCCCTTGCTCTGGAGAAACTGAAACGCCGGGCCCGTCAGGGTCCAGTCGTTGCCGTCGGGGCGCTCGCCGTGGGGGTAGAAGAGAATCTTGGTCTCCCCCACCAGGCTGCCCACCTCGTCCAGCCAGCGCTGGGTGTCCGCCTCGATGCGGGTCATGTTCCCGTCGCCCAGGCGAATATGGCCCCAGGTGTGGCTGCCGAAGGTCCAGCCGGTGCGGCGCAGCTCCTCCACAATGGGCCGGACAGCCTCCCGCTCTTTCTGGCGGTTCGCCTCCTTGGCGTCGTCCCACTCCTGGGTGTCCGTCTGGGTGCGGTAGCCCAGGATGCCCTCGTAGCCCGTCAGGCTCAGGCAGCCCTTGGCCCCGAAGGGGGAGAAGTCCGGGTGCTCCTCCACGAACTTATCCAGAATCGGGATGGCGTCCAGGTCCCGGCTCACCACCTCGTTCCCCTCCGGGTCCAGGCCCCAGGAGGCAATTTTCAGGTCCTCCCCGATGACGAGCTTGTAGGCAAAGCCGTTTTCCAGCATGTAGGGGTAGTAATTCGTGTCGTCGTAGCTGAGGACCAGGGGCTTTTTCCCCTCGGGGAGGTAGAGGTCATTGGCCTTCATCCGCGGGACGCCGTTGTCGTCGTACTCGCTCCAGACCGAGTTGATGTCCACCAGGACGTAGCCCTTGTCGTAGACGCTCTGGAGGATCTTGTTGTACTCGTCCACGGTGACCATGTAGTCGTCCAGGCCGTTGGCCTGGCTGTCCCCGTCGAAGGCCAGCTCCGGATAGGCGATGACCGGGTGGAAAAACAGGTGCTCCACCCGGCCCCGCCAGAGAACATACCCCTCCCGCTCCTCCGTGGGGTCCTTGATCTCATAGGGTTCCTGCACCGGGGCGGGGGGCGGTTCCGGCTCCTGGACCTCCGGCTCCGGCGGGGGCGGCTCCTCCGCCGGCGGAGCCGAGGTCGCGCAGGCGGTCAGCAGAAGCAGCAGCAATGCAACGCTTAGTAATCGGCCCATGGCGTCGGGTCCTTTCTGTCGAAAATCGGTAGTCTTAGTATAGCAGATTTTCCGGCGGAAAGGGGTAACAATTTTATGACAGTTTTTTGACGGATTTTTGACACGTTTCCGCTCCGGCCTTGCGGGCCCTGTCGAAATCTGGTATAATTAGGGTGCTGCCCTCCTATACTGGCAACAGGAAGGAGGTGGATATCCTTGAGCCTCATCACCAATTTTCTCGTGTCGGTAGCTGCGGGCATCACTTGCTATTACATCTGTAGATGGATAGACCGGCACAGGAAGGGCAGCTAAGCCCAAAGAAACCCCCGGAGAGCCCAATTCTCCGGGGGTTTCTTTTTGCTGCGTGGATACCTTGAGCTCATCACCAGCTCATTTAGGGCATCTTTACTATACCACACCCGCACGGGGAACGCAAGCCCTTTTTCACCGCTTCGCACTGGGCTTGAACACCGCCGCCATTACCGCCGCGAAAAACGTCGCCGCCGCAACGCCGCCTGCCGCCGCCGTCAGGCCCCCCGTCAGGACCCCAAGCCAGCCGTCCATGTCCACCGCTTTCCGGACTCCCTTGGCAAGCAGATGCCCGAAGCCCGTCAAGGGCACCGTCGCCCCCGCGCCCCCCCACTGGGCCAGAGGCTCATACAGCCCTGCCGCGCTGAGAATCACCCCCGCTACCACGTAGCCCGTCAGAATCCGCGCCGGGGTCAGCTGCGTCTTGTCAATCAGAATCTGCCCGATGGCGCACAGGATGCCCCCGCACAAAAACGCGTTCAAATAATCCATGCTCAAAACCTCCCTTTTCCGGTAGGGTCTCCCGGCCGAGAAGATTTTATGCGCCCGCGCACGGCGGCGTGCAACTCACCCCCCAAAACCAACTATGGGGTTACACCTATATATCACAACTGGAGGTTATTTTCATGCAGCAAACCGAACACTACGGATTGAACCAATGGGAGCTGACGGACCGCGTTCTTATGTCCGACTTCAACGCCGACAACTTAAAACTCGACGCCGCCCTGGGGGGGAAGCTGGGGGCCGTCGAAATCCTCAAAGAATCAACAAGCATGGGCATCACCATTGGCAACACTTCTTCCGAGTTTTTCCTCAGCTGGGAAGACTGGGAATTCGTCGGTCTCCTGGTACACCTGCCGGTGATAGCTGGTACCACAGCCCCGGATATCCACTACAAGCTCCGCGTGGACAGCACCTCGTACCTGGAAATCGCCTCTCTCCCCTATGGCTCGGCGCTGGTGCTCTTTTGGCCGCATCATGACCTAAACCGGGAGGTTCAGGGAATTCTCCTGGGGGACACGGGGACCTTCCATTTCAGACTGGACGCTCTCTTTTCCGGCCTCTCGGCTTACAGCGTACGGGCCACGGAGGGCGGCCGGATGGCCTCCCCCAACATCACCATTTTTGGCTTGCGGTGAGCAAGAAAGGACCCCGGGCAAAAAGCCCGGGGTCCTTTTCTCAGGTACCGTATCGCCGGTATGGAAACTTAAGGGTTTAACTTAAGCCACAGCACCGGTATTAACAGTAATCTGCATGTCCGTCGCAGTCAGGGCCGCGCCGCCGCTGGCAGCCGTGCCCTTGATGGAGGCGTTCGCGGTAACATCGAACGTAGACGCAGTGTCCGCGAGGTTGCCAATGACCATGGTCACAGTTCTCGCATCCACATAGGTGATCTCCGTCACGGTAACGCCAGCCTTGCCCACGAAAGCGCCATCAATGATGGTATCCTCATCGACACCCGGCTTAGAAGCATCGAACTTCACGGTAAGAACCTTAGTGGTCTTATCGTAAGAGCTGGCGCTCTTGTCGATAGCGGGAGCGACAACAGGAGTGATGGTGCACTCTCTGAGGTCAAGGAACAGATCCTGGCTCGCAGGCACAGTCCAAGTAACCTTCTTGGTGGGATCGCTGGTGCTGTCCTCCAGAGTGGTCTCAAGGGCGGTACCCACCTGCTTGCCATCCTTGTCGGTCAGGACCAGCTTCACCTTCACCTTCGAAGCGTCGGTGCCGCCAGCGCCCTTCGTGAAGGCAACAGTGAAGGTATCGGTACCAGTCTCGCCGATGGCGTAGGTAACGGCATCAGTCGCCACAGTACCGCGGGCGGAGGTGATAATCAGCTTGCCGCCGTCGGTAACCGCCATGCTGTCACCGTTAGCATCGGTAGTGCCAGCAGTCAGATTCGTGATGACATCGCCAGCGCCGAAGATATACTTAGTGCTAGCCCAGTTCTTCATCTGAATCTTGGGCGCGGTCGGGGTCTTGGTGATGCCGGAGATGGTCACGACGACCTTCTCGCCGCCATTGGCGTAGACATTCGCCAGGTCCTTATCGGTGCCGCTGCTCAGAGAACCAGCCAGCTCGGCCTCGTTGCCGGTGGTAGCGGAGGCACCTTCGACCTTGTAGGTCAGGGAAGCGCCAGTGTAGCCAGCAGGCAGCGTGTACTTGAAGCCGAACAGATTGGGATTCGCGCCGGGCGTACCAACCAGCATCTTCTGGAAGATGGCGCCGGTGCTAATGGACACAACAACGTCGGTATCCGGGTCATCCGTGCCAGCCTCGAACTTGTAGTCAACAACCGCGTACTTGTACTTCACGTTGCGGACCTGGACTTCCAGGCTGTCAGTGCCGACCTTCAGAACGCCGGTGCTGATCGCAAGCCCAACGTCAGTCGAGACGAGCTCCAGAGCGTCGTTGGAATACTTGGTAGCCGCAGTGCTGGTCTTGTTCGTCGTGTTGACCTGGGCAGCCGACGCGCCGGTCGTCGCGGCAATATTCGTGATGGTCCGAGTGGCAATGTCAGTGGTGCCGTTCTTCACCAGGACCAGGTCGAAGCTCACCTCGCTCGCGTCCTCGTTCACGCCGTTGGCCCAAGCGGGAGCGTCGAAGCTGAGCGTGATCTTGTTGCTGCCGGAAGCCATCAGGTTCATAGAACCGGTCAGGTTGCTGACGTAGTTACTCATGCCGGGGCCGGCCACAACCTTAATCCCGCCGGCGGGAGTGGGATCGGGGCTCTCGTTGCTGGCAATGATCTTGACATAGACGGTGGCGGAAGCGGTCTGAACGTCCTTCTTGCTGGCGTCCTTGTGGACGACAGTGAAGCTCACCAGCTTCGCTTCCTTCTCGCCGACGATGTCGGGAGCGGTGACAGTCGCGCGGTAAGCGTCGGTGGCAAGCGGCGTGGCGTAAGCGCTCCAAGAGGGAGTCAGCGTGCCGCCAAGCTTGCTGGCGTTGGTAACGACGCCGCGCAGGTTCACAACGGTGTTGGGCGCCACGGTGATCTGCCAGGGCTCCTTCTCAGTGCCCTTGCCGATCACGACTTCCTTGCCGCTCTCGTCCTTCTTGGTATCGACGCTCTTGACCGTGCCGTTGTCGATGCGCTGGATATTCAGCACGGGCGTCACAGCGTTGTCGGCCGCGGGCTGAGCCTCGAGGATCATGATGACATAGGCATGACGGAAGCCGTCGCTGCTCTTGTTGCCATTGACCAGGACCTTCAGCTCGACCTTGTCGCTGTCGCACTTGGCCTTATCGAACAGGTCACCCAGCTCCTCAATGTTGCCGGGACGGCCGTTGCGCAGGTCGACGAACTGGGTCGTGCTGTCAACCTTGATCAGGCCCTTGTAGTTGTCCGCGATGTCGTGGTCATAGCCCAGCACCTCGAAGTTGGTGAGGATATCGACGTCGCTCTTGGTGATCTTGCCGCCGCCGGTAACGCCACGGCCCAGATACTGAGGATCGTTGACCTTGTCGATGTAGAACGCGGTCTTGATCTTCTCGCCCTCCTGGGTCTCCAGAGGCTTAATGCCCTTGACGTAGAAGCCGTCGGGGTTGCGGTTGGTATAGTCGTTGGCGTGGAAGATCTTCGCCCGGACGATACCGTTGGACTGCAGGGTGCCGGTGATCACGTCGCCGACGTTCAGCTTCTTATCGAAGTAGCCGGTCTTCTCTTCCTTGAAGCCGTCCTCGCCGGAGACATACTGATAGGTGTTGTAGGTGCCGGAGGTGGGAGCCTCGGCGCCGATGGCCTTGGTGGAGGTATGCGTGCCGCGGTTGTCGGTGATGATCATCAGATCCTTCAGGTTCGCCTCGGCGGAGTCGGACTTGATGACCACGGCCTTGACCTTGCCGTCCTTGTCGACATAGGCCTCGGCGGGGCTGGCAACCCAGTCGCCGTCGTTGGTGCCGACGTTCTTCCACCAGCGGTTGATCTGCTTCAGCTCGTCATAAGCGACGCTCTGAACACCGCTGAGGATATTGAAGACCTCAACGTTGCCGTTGGAGGAATCGAAGCCCACATAGATGAACTTCACGTCGTCATAGGGAGCGGCCAGATATTCCCACTTGTTGGTGTAGCCGCTCTTGACATACCAGTCGCTGGTGTCGGCGGCCGTCAGCTCGCCGCTGTACACGGTCCAGCCAGAGGTAGCGCCAGGATTCGTAACCTTGTAGGCGGCCTCAGCCTTGGCGGTATCCGCGTCGGTGCCGACGGGCTGGTTGGGAGTAGACTTCGCCTCAGCGTAGTCGAAGTGCACCACGTCGTCGCCGCTGGAAGTGATCATCGTTTTGGCGGAGCCGGAGATCTCGGTGTTGTAGAACTCGAGAGGCAGCAGGGTGTTCCGGCCCTCGATCTTGTACTGCACGGCACTGGTCTGCGCGTCAACCGTCTTGTTGGCGAACTGAGCGATGTTGTAGATGCCCTCGCCGGTATAGACAGTCTTGCCGTCCTTGTCCTTGCCCGTAGCGCTGGGCTCGGTCCAAGCGGAGAGGCTGCCGTTCTTCAGGATACGCTGACCGCCGGTAGCACCATTGCGGTACATCGGCTTCACGAGCTCATACTCGCCGTCGCCGCTCTCCGCAACCTGGTACTTCACCAGATCGCCGGGGGCGTACTTCTCAGCCGCGCCGCGGATGGAGCCCAGCTCCAGGTCGACCTCGTCGCCCTTGATGGTCCAGCCATGGACGAACCAGCCCACACGGCCGGAGGACAGAGTGCCCTGATAGTAGTCGCCGACCACGATCCAGGCGTTGGAGTTGCCCACGTCCTTGGCCAGCAGGGCATTGCCCGTCTCGTCGAGGAGCAGGGTGACGTCCTTCTTGGTGGAACGGATCTTGGTAGCGTCGATCTCGCGCATATCCTTGTTCCACTGCGCGATGGGATAGGTGGTGCCGCCGACGGTGATGGCGATGGCGTTGCCGTCGGCCTTGCTCTTGGTGTTGTAGATGTCGACGTTGGTCAGAGCGCCAGTAACGGTCTCAGGCACATAGGCCCGGCCGACCTCCCAGGTCTTGCCGTTGTCGGAGGTGTAGGGGATGACCGCGACTTCGTCGCCGGCCTTCAGGTCCTTGAGGACGTTGTAGGCGTCATAGTTGTTGTCCTTGACGCTGACAACCTCGTCCATCAGGGAGTAATCGTTGTAGCCGGCGATCTCAGCCAGGTCACCAGCCTTGTAGGGATCCTTGCTGTCGGAGCTGATGGTGTCCAGCTCGACATAGTCGGAAGCGATGCGGTCGACTTCCATCAGCTGAGTCCGGGTGACGACGACGTCGGTGATGAAGTCGGCGTCCACGGGGCAGACATAGACCTCAACGGTCACGCCGTTGTCGGTCAGGTCGCAGATCTCAGACAGGGTGGGAGCCAGATCCTTGGTGGTGGCACCGATGCTGTCGGCATCGTAGCTGTACCACACGCCCTTCTTGTCGGTCTCGCCGGAGGGAACAGCGGTCTGCTTGTACAGGTCGGCGTTCCGCACGCGGGCTTCCCAGCCGTTGATGTGAATCTGGGTGGCGTCCGCGAAGGGGCTGGTGGCATACCGATCGCTGGCCGCAGTGGTCCAGCTCACATAGCCGCCGCGGTGATCGATGCTGTAGGTGTCATAGCCGCGCAGGCCCAGGGCCTTCTCCTTGGTAGCAGTGGTGTCCTCGATGTGGGCCATCTGCTTGGTGAAGGTGAAGTCGGCGGGCAGCTTGAAGGTGCCGATGGTGACCTTCTTGTAGGACCACTCGTTGGAGGGATGGCCGTAGATGTCGTAAGCGGGATCATAACGGTCATGCTCCAGGCGCAGATCCTTGAAGTGCTCTTCGCCGAACTCCAGGGTCATCTCGTTGTTCTGAGCGCTGATGACACGGCGGTTGATGTTGGCGTTGATGTCACGGTTGTTGCTGGTGACATACGCGGCCTTGCTGCCCTGAACGGTCAGGACCTGACCATTGGAGCTGACAACGGTGTTGGTGTTGCCATAGTCCACCATGGTGGCCTTCAGGGTGTTCAGAGCCAGCTGGCAGGCCTCGTCACGGGTCACGGCCTTGGCGCCGTCGAAGTCGAGGCGGTCGAACAGGCCGGCCACGTTGCCGATCCGGGCCACGTTCATGGTCCAGCCGGTGTCGACGAAGCCCTCGATGTCGCTCTTATAGCCGATGGCGCCGAGCAGCATCTTGGCGAAGGCATAGCCGGTCAGGGGGTTGGCGGGCTTGAAGGTGCCGTCGCCGTAGCCGCTGATGTAGCCGGCCGTCTTGCAGTAGCCGATGACGCCCGCGAAGGTGTGGCCCGCGGGAACGTCGGG
>JAETSB010000028.1 GCA_021769865.1 Oscillospiraceae bacterium | reverse complement strand
ATGGCCTCGGTCAGCAGCGGGGTCACCTTGAACAGGTCGCCGCAGATGCCGTAGTCCGCGATCTCGAAGATGGGAGCCGTGTCGTTCTTGTTCACCGCGATGATGCACTCGGAATCCTGCATACCAGCCTTGTGCTGGATCGCGCCGGAAATGCCCAGAGCCACGTACACCTTCGGATGCACCGTCTTGCCCGTCTGGCCAACCTGGTGGTCAGCGCTCAGCCAGCCGCTGTCGATGGTCGCACGGCTGCCGCCGACGACGCCGCCCAGCTCCGCAGCCAGCTCCTCAGCCAGCTTGATGCCGCCCTCGACGTCCTTGCTGATGCCGCGGCCCACCGACACGATGAAGTCCGCGCCGATCAGGTCGACGAGCTTCTTGGCAGCCTTCACTACCTCGGTGACCTCGGTCTTGACATCCGCCTCGAACAGGGTGAACGCGGGCTTCTCAATGACGCAGGCGTCCGCCTTGGCCTGGTCGAAGGGGTTCTTTTTCATGACGCCCGGCCGTACCGTCGCCATGCAGGGGCGGAAGCGGGGGCAGATGATGGTGGCCATCAGGTGGCCGCCGAAGGCCGGACGGGTCATCTTCAGGTTCCGGTCCTCCATGTCCCACTTCTGGCCGTCCACGTCCAGGGTGGAAGCCTCCCGCAGGAACTGGATGTAGTTGGCGACGTCGATGTCCAGGTGGGTGCAGTCCGCGCACAGGCCGGTGTGCAGCCGGGCGGCGCAGCGGGGCGCCAGGTCACGGCCGATGTTCGTCGCGCCAATCAGGAACGCCTCGGGCTTCAGGTCCTCGATGACGTCGCAGATGACCTTGGCATAGGCGTCGGTGTTGTAGACCGCCAGCATGGGGCTCTCGCAGACGTAAACCTTATCCGCGCCGTAGCCGCCCAGCTAGCTCGTTGGCCAGGTCCCGGCCCTTGGAGATCAGCTCGAAGTCCGTGGGCATCAGCTTGCCCTCGCGCTGCTCGCAGAAGACCCAAACGTCCTTGAAGGCAGCGATATCCGCACTATTGAAAGTAGACATATTCGGTTTATCCCCCTTCTCTTAAATGATGTGCTTGGCGGCCAGGATGCCCGCCAGCTTCTCGCAGGTGGCCTTGTCGTTGCCCTCCAGCATCATGCCCGCGCCCTTCTGGGGAGGCGTGAAGCTCTTGAAGATGTTGGTGGGGGAACCCTTCAGGCCGATGGTGGTGGCGTCGATCAGGGGATCGTCCTTCAAATCGTCATAGCCGAAGGTGGTCAGGGGCTTGCCGTACGCCTCGAACACGCCGCCGACGCTCATGTAGCGGGGCTCGTTCAGCTCTTTGATGCAGGTAATCAGGCAGGGGGTCTGGGTCTTGATGGTCATATAGCCGTCCTCCAGCATCCGCTTGACGGTGACCGTGTTCCCCTCCTTGGTAATGTCCGCGGCGTAGGTGATCTGGGGCAGGTGCAGCTTCTCCGCCATCTGGGGACCCACCTGGGCGGTGTCGCCGTCGATGGCCTGGCGGCCGCACATCACGATGTCGTCGGCTTCCACGCCGATGCGGTTCACCGCGGCGGCGAGGATCTGAGAAGTGGCGTAGGTATCGGAACCGCCGAACTCACGGGCGGAGACCAGAATGGCCTCGTCGGCGCCCATGGCCAGGGCCTCGCGGAGCATGCCCGCCGCCGGCGGGGGGCCCATGGTGACCACGATGACCTTGCAGCCGGTGGCGTCCTTGAGTTTCAGGGCGGCCTCCAGGGCGTTCATGTCGTCGGGGTTCGTGATGGTCTGCATGGAAGCGCGGTTCAGGGTACCGTCAGGATTCACCGCCACCTTGCCGGAGGTATCGGGAACCTGCTTAATAGAGACAATGATTTTCATGACCGTTTACCTCCTATCTTATTTCACGCCCAGGCGGCTGGAAATGACCATGCGCTGGACCTCGGATGTACCCTCGTAAATCTCGGTGATCTTCGCGTCGCGCATCATGCGCTCCACGGGATACTCGCGGGTGTAGCCGTAGCCGCCAAAGAGCTGGACGGCCCGGCGGGTCACGTCGGACGCGGCCTCGGCGGCGAAGAGCTTCGCCATGGAGGCGTCCATGGAATAGTCCTCATGGAGCTGCTTCTTGCAGGCGGCGGCGTAGACCAGGTACTGAGCGGCCTGCATGCGGCAGTGCATGTCGGCCAGCTGGAACTGGGTGTTCTGGAACTGGCTCAGGCGGCGGCCGAACTGGACGCGCTCCTGGGTGTACTTCACGGCCTCGTTCACTGCGCCCTCGCCCAGGCCCAGAGCCTGGGCCGCGATGCCGATCCGGCCGCCGTCCAGGGTCTGCATGGCGATCTTGAAGCCCTTGCCCTCTTTGCCCAGCAGGTTCTCCTTGGGGACGATGCAGTCCTCAAAGATCAAATCGCAGGTGGAGGAGCCGCGGATGCCCATCTTCTTTTCGTGCTTGCCGGTGGAGAAGCCGGGGAAGCTCTTCTCCACGATGAAGGCGGAGATGCCGTGGTTGCCCTTGGACTTGTCGGTCATGGCAAAGACCACGAAGGTGTCCGCCACGTTGCCGTTGGTGATGAAGCACTTGGAGCCGTTGAGGACGTAATGGTCGCCCTCCAGGACGGCGATGGTCTGCTGGCCGGAGGCGTCGGTACCGGCGTTGGGCTCGGTGAGGCCGAAGGCGCCGATCTTCTTGCCGGAGAGCAGGTCGGGCAGGTACTTCTTCTTCTGCTCCTCGGTGCCGTGCTCAAAAATGGGGGCGCAGCACAGGGAGGTGTGGGCGGAGACGATGACGGCGGTGGTGCCGCAGACCTTCGCCAGCTCCTCCACGCACATGGCGTAGGACAGGACATCGCCGCCGGCGCCGCCGTACTCCTTGGGGAAGTAAATGCCCATCATGCCCAGCTTGGCCATCTTCTCCACGGTCTCCATGGGGAAGCGCTCCTCCTCGTCGATCTCCTCGGCCAGGGGCTTGACCTCGTTCTCGGCGAACTCGCGGTACATCTTACGGAGCATCAGCTGCTCATTGGAAAGATGAAAATCCATAACCTTTATATACTCCTTTACTTAGGTTTTACTTGGAATAGTCGTAGAAGCCCTTGCCGGTCTTCTTGCCCAGCAGGCCGCCGCGGACCATCTTCTTCAGCAGCAGGGCGGGACGGTACTTGGGATCGCCGCTCTCGTTGAAGAGGGTCTCCATGATGGCCAGGCACACGTCCAGGCCGATGAAGTCGCCCAGAGCCAGGGGGCCCATGGGATGGTTCGCGCCCAGGCGCATGGCCTTGTCGATGTCCTCCACGGAGGCAACGCCGGTCTCCACCAAGCCCGCCGCCTCGTTGATCATGGGGATCAGGATCTTGTTGACCACGAAGCCGGGAGCCTCGGCCACTTCCACGGGGTCCTTGCCGATCTCCTGGGACAGCTTATAGATGAAGTCGAAGGTCTCCTGAGTGGTGTTGGCGCCCCGGATGATCTCCACCAGCTTCATGCTGGGGACGGGGTTGAAGAAGTGCATGCCGATCACGGGGTGGTTCAGGCCATTGGCCATCTCGGTGATGGACAGGGAGGAGGTGTTGGAGGCGAAGACGGCCTCGGGCTTGCACATGGCGTCCAGCTCGCTGAGCAGGGCCTTCTTGGTGGCCATGTCTTCTTTGACGCACTCGATGACCAGATCGGCGTCGGCGCAGGCGGACTTCTCCTCCACCAGCACGTTTGCCATGATGGCGTCGGCGGCGGCCTGCTCCATCCGGCCCTTGTCGACCCGCTTCTGGAGCGAGGCGGCCAGCTTGTCCTTGTGCTTCTGGGCGGACGCCACGGAGCTCGCGTACATCAGGGCGGTGTGGCCCTTCGCCGCGAAGACCTGAGCGATGCCGCTGCCCATCGTGCCCGCGCCAAAAATAGCTACCTTCATGATTGTTCCTCCTGTTATTTTGTAAAATTGTGGGTTCTGTTACCATGTTCAAATTCTGGGAACGCGAACAAATCCCGACATTGCTAATTTGCTCACAATCTTTATTATAGGGTCCTTCCGCCGAATTATCAAGTACAATTTTACCGCCGCCCCCCTCTTTTTTTCTTTTTTACGATTCATACAAAATACTCGTTAAATTTTATACAATTTTTTATCTCCCCCTTTTTCTCCCATTTTCCGGCGCCCCCGGCTGCCGGTCCCGCCCGCTGAAAAAATCCCCCTCTCTTTGACGTTTCTGTCAATTTTTTAGTTTCCCTAAAAAATTTTTAGTTTCCCTCTTGCTTTTTCCGTTTTCTATGCTATCATGAGAGCATCACCTGAAAATTTGTTTGTCCCACAAACAATCTATTTGGAGGCGCACCATGAAAGAAGCGATTAAGTGGACCCTGAACCGCATGCCCAAAAGCGACGACAAGCAGCTTCCCGTCATGTCCTTGTCCAACGTGGCGAAAGCCCGCTTTTTCCACAGCAGCTTCCCCCAGTACTCCATCACCCCCCTGGCCGAGCTGGATGGCATGGCCAAATACCTGGGTCTGGCGGGCCTCTACGTGAAGAACGAGGCCCACCGCTTCGGCCTCAACGCCTTCAAGGTGCTGGGCGGCTCCTTCGCCATGGGCCGGTACATCGCCAAGGAGATGGGCCGGGACGTGTCCGAGATGACCTATGACTACCTGACCAGCGAGGCGTTCCGCCGGGAGTTCGGCCAGGCCACCTTCTTCACCGCCACCGACGGCAACCACGGCCGGGGCGTGGCCTGGGCGGCCAACAAGCTGGGTCAGAAGGCCGTGGTCCACATGCCCAAAGGCAGCAGCCAGCCCCGCTTCGACAACATCGCCAAGGAGGGGGCCCAGGTCACCATTGAGGAGGTCAACTACGACGACTGCGTCCGCATGGCCGCCGCCGAGGCCGCCCGGACGGAACACGGCGTCATCGTCCAGGACACCGCCTGGGAGGGCTATGAGGAGATCCCCTCCTGGATCATGCAGGGCTACGGCACCATGGCCGGCGAGGCCGCCGATCAGCTCCGGCAGATCGGCGTGAACCGCCCCACCCACGTCTTTGTCCAGGCGGGCGTGGGGAGCCTTGCCGGGGCCGTGGTGGGCTACTTTACGAACCTCTTCCCCAACGACCCCCCCAAGTTCATCGTCATGGAGGCCCAGGCGGCGGACTGCCTGTATCAGGGCGCCGTGGCCGGGGACGGTAACCCCCGGGTGGTGGACGGCGACTTAAAGACCATCATGGCGGGCCTGGCCTGCGGCGAGCCCAACACCATCTCCTGGGACATTCTCCGCAACCACGTCACCGCTTTCGTCTCCTGCCCCGACTGGGTCAGCGCCCGGGGCATGCGGATGCTGGGCGTGCCCGTGAAGGGGGACCCCGTGGTGATCTCCGGTGAGAGCGGCGCGGTGGGCATGGGCCTGATCGCCGCCATCATGGAGACCGACGAGTACAAGGACCTGCGGGAGGCCATCGGCCTGGACCGCTACAGCCAGGTGCTCATGTTCTCCACCGAGGGCAACACCGACCCCCTGAAGTTCCGCAAGGTGCTGTGGGACGGCGAGTTTGCCACGGTCTGAGCCAATACCTTATTATAATGTATCGGGAGCCGGACCGAAGGGTCCGGCTCCTCTTTTTGCTTTGCCGCCGGAACGCGGAATGTTGTTGCGCTCCGCCCAAAAATATGATATAACAGCAGAGGAAAGCGATGCCGGCTTTTAGAAAAGAGCAAAAGGAGGAAGCAGTCATGGGAACCACGATGGCCTTTTATCACATCAAAAATCAGGGCTTCAGCCGCGACCGGCTTCAGGAAATCCTGGGGCGGTCCTTTCCGAAAAAGGAAAAAGCCGATGAGTCCTTTTTCGACAGTCTTAAATTGCTGTTGGGCGACGAGAAAGCGGAGATATTAAAAGCGCAAATGGAACAAGACGATCCCTCCCTTTTTGAAGAAGGTCCCCCCTCCCCTATGGTCGCCTACCGCCCGGACGCGCCCTGGCTCCCCTTTTTTGAGGAGCGGCTCTGCGAGGGCTATAACGCCTCCAGCAGGGACGCCTGCCGCCTGTCCCGGAAGTTCAAGGCGCCGGTGCTGGCCTTTTCTCTCTTTGACAGTGACCTTCTCCTGGTTTCCTACGGCGACGCTGCCCAGGATATCCGCTATGACTGCGCGAAGCCCAACTACGAGGAAATGGAGGAGTTTGACACAGAACTTTACAAGGTGGAATTTCCGCAGTTCCTGGCGGAGCTCTGCCCGGGTGTTTCGGAGGACGCGCTGAGGGAAATTTGGGACGCGGAGGAGGATTTTGCTGACGACCGGATGGAAAAGCTCTGTACGGCTCTCCGCATGGAACCCATATACGACCGCGTCCCAGATGGGTTTGAGGCTATTACGGCATTGGAATTATAACCATTCCGAACTGATAAAATGGAGGAATCTGTATGAACAACAACATCCGTCCCGCAGACATGAAGCGCATCAACACCCCGGAGCTGGCGGAGGCGTTCATCGCCGAACAAGTCGCCCAGGTCCGGGCCCAGGTGGGGGACAAGAAGGTGCTGCTGGCCCTCTCCGGCGGCGTGGACTCCTCAGTGGTGGCCGCCCTGCTGATCAAGGCCATCGGAAAGCAGCTGGTCTGCGTCCACGTGAACCACGGCCTGATGCGCAAGGGCGAGAGCGAACAGGTCATCGAGGTCTTCAAAAACCAGCTGGACGCCAACCTCATCTACGTGGACGCCACGGACCGCTTTCTGGACCTGCTGGCGGGAGTGGACGAGCCGGAGCGGAAGCGGAAGATCATCGGCGGCGAGTTCATCAAGGTCTTCGATGAGGAGGCCCGAAAGCTGGAGGGCATCTCCTTCCTGGCCCAGGGAACCATTTATCCGGACATTCTGGAGAGCGATGGGGTCAAAGCCCACCATAACGTGGGCGGTCTGCCGGAGGACATGGACTTCGAGCTGGTGGAGCCGGTAAAGCTCCTCTTCAAGGACGAGGTCCGGGTAGTAGGCCGGGCCCTGGGCCTGCCGGCCTCCATGGTGGAGCGCCAGCCCTTCCCGGGGCCGGGCCTGGGCGTGCGGTGCCTGGGGGCCATTACTCGGGACCGCCTGGCGGCCCTGCGGGAGTCCGACGCGATCCTGCGGGAGGAGTTCGCAAAGGCGGGCCTGGCGGAGAAGGTCTGGCAGTTCTTCACCGTGGTGCCGGACTTCCGGTCCACCGGCGTGCGGGACGGCAAGCGGGCCTTCGACTGGCCGGTGATCATCCGGGCGGTGAATACCGTGGACGCCATGACCGCCACGGTGCCGGAGATTCCCTGGACGGTGCTGAAAACCATCACGGACCGGGTGCTGGCGGAGGTGCCGGGCGTGTGCCGGGTGCTGTATGATTTGACGCCGAAGCCTGTGGGGACCATCGAGTGGGAATGACCATCAAAAGGTTGCAAACCCGCATGAATACAGGCTTTTTGACCTGTCACTTTGCCTTGTGATACTGGTTTGATACTATTCGTTTCAACCCGGTCACACAAGAGAATGATTGCAAAGGGCAAGCAAACCGCCCTGTTGAACGACAAGTTCAGCAGGGCGGTTTTGCTTGTCCTTTTTCTATATCTTGGTTTGGCACTCACTGCACTCCGCATCGTGAATTGAGACAATACCGCCACAACCTGGACAGGTGTACTTTTCAAGTTGTTGTTCCATAAAAATGGTGAGGCCATGCTCTTTCACAAAAAGACTATTTTCCACAAGGCTTGCGTCATAACGCCGTTTATAACTCTTGTCCAAGTTCTTAACCAATTTACAAGGAAAAGAATCACACATAAAGCAATAGGTTAGGTTCTTTTCTGCAATACAATCTTTAATCTTACACTTACGGCAATGCTCTGGCTTGCCGTCATCACCTGGAAGGCAACCGGCACAGGGCTTTTTCACATAGCAATGCTTATAGCAAACTATACAGTTCATCCCACAGGGAGCAAAAAAAGCAGCGTCAATTGCTGGCGGCATCTTCATGGCGCTGTTCTCCTTTCCGCCACTGAACATAACCCTTACGATTCTTTTCATCATCACAGGTACACGGCCAGTTGATTTTCCATTCAAAGTATTCTTCCCTGGTAATCTCCCCGGCGTGTAGCTCCTGCTGGCGCAAGAGCCATTCCCTCATAAACTCGTCTACAAGGCCGTAGTTGAAGTAGATACCCACGGGAGGTTGAGCGGGCCAGTCGTCCGTGTCGTTGTAGCGGACGGCGGTATCATCGGAGGCCCCTATCTTGCCAGGATTGCGGACAAGCTGAAACAGACGGATGGAGCCGGGGCTGTCCTCGTCCAGCCAGAAGAACGTCCGCATGAAGTCCTCGGCACAGCCGGGTTGAATAGTGTAGAAGTTCTGACGGTCTACCCGCAGGGCTTGGGCAATCTTGTCCAGCAGCTCCCTCTTGGGTACACGGTAATTCGTTTCGTACTGAGCAATACGGTTATCCGCTCCCTTTTCCTCAAAGCCGATAGCCAGCCCCAATTCCTTTTGCGTCATACCCCGAAATGTGCGGATTTTCTTGATTTTTTCTCCTACTGTCATATGTTC
>JAETSB010000001.1 GCA_021769865.1 Oscillospiraceae bacterium | reverse complement strand
CGACGGCTACGAGTCCTGGTGGAACGTCGGGCTTGCCGACGTGTCTGAGAAGGAGAGCGTCCGCAAGGCCTGGGAAGGCGTGAAGGAAGGCCGGAACGAGGCCCGAAAATATTGATGGAGGGGCAAAAGATGAGCAAGGTATTCGGCTATCCCAAATTTGACGAATCCGGCGAGATGGTCCTCACCACTTACGACGGCGATTACGCTGCCATGCTGATGGACATTCGGGTTTACAAGATGAAGGCCGGGGAGACCCGGAGGTTCCGCCGGGAAGGAGAGGAAATCGCGGTTTTGCTGCTCAGCGGCGCGGTGACCTTCCGTTTCGAGGGTCGGGAGCACGCCGCCGCCCGGAAAAACGTCTTCACCGAGGGTCCCTGGTGCGTCCATGCCCCCAGTGGCGTGGAGATTAGCGTTTCCGCTGAAACTGAGGCGGAGATTTTGGTACAATGTACCAAAAATGAGCGGAACTTCCCCGCGAAGCTCTACCGCCCGGAAGACGCGCCCTGGAAGTACTCCTGCAAGGGCAAATTCGGTGACGTCGCCAAGCGGCGGGTCAATACCATCTTTGACCACGACATCTGCCCCGAGTCCAACATGGTCCTGGGCGAGGTTCTGAACGACCGGGGCAACTGGTCCGGGTATCTTCCCCACCGGCATCCCCAGCCGGAAACCTACTTCTTCCTGTTTGACCACCCGGAGGGCTTTGGGGCCAGCTTCGTGGGGGACGAAGTCTTCAAGAGCGTGGACCACAGCTTTTCCGCCATCCCCGGCGGGGCGCTGCATCCCCAGGCCGTGGCCCCCGGTTTCCAGATGTACACCACCTGGATGATCCGGCACCTGGACGGAAATCCCTGGCTCCAGACGGACCGCTGCGAGGATGAGCGCTATACCTGGCTCCACGACGCGGATTTTTGAGAGGGGAAAGCGGGGTCTTAAACCGCGTATATTCAATTTCTGGTGTTCATTGCATTCGTGCGGGGGACCCCGTCCGCCGCAAGTTCCTCCCTTTTCCGACGGTTGGTCCCAATGCCCGGTAAAACATCATGCCGCTCCGATTATATGGACGGTTTGGAAGCTAGCGCACGGGAGCCCTTCCACGGCCCGCCGTTTGGGAAATCCGGCCCGATTGCAGGGGAACCGCCGCGCCTCAAGGACTGAGGCGCGGCGGTTCCCGCCTTTGAACATTGACTGCCTGATTCCACGGCCCGCTGCCCGGATTACATCTGTCGCTTGATCCTTTGGGCAATATGTTCCGCTTCCGGGTACACATACGCCTCGTCAATGCCAATATGCCTTAACTGTGACAGAATCGCCTTTTTGCACTTGGCGGGGATGATGACGCTTGAGAATTCCTGCCATATATCATCCATTTCCAAAGGGCTGATCATATCCTGCAGGTAAAAACGCTCTTCACACGCCGCGTCTATCATTTCTAAACAGTGATCCATATCCGCTCTGCGGTATGAATCCGTCAGGCGCTTGAAAGAACGCTTATCGACTATAAAGTACGGGCTCTCCACATATCCAAAACGGGGATTTTCAATTTGCTCTTTGTATATATCCTCTATGGTTTCGTGCTGAAACCGTACAGGGTCGACCTCTTTGTATTTGTAGTAGCGGCAATCGGCCAAGAGGTCACGGACATAGTTGTGAAACAGCAGAAACACGGAGCGCTGCGCCCGCATGCGCTCGTCCAAATAAAGCGGCTTCACAAACAGCGGCGCGCGGCTGTATATATTTGTGAAAATGTCGAACAGATATTCGGAGACAGATAAATTATAAGGGCGGACCCACTTGTCAAGGGAGATATTATTACAATTATCGATCAAGTACAGCGAAGAGGTGCATTCGACACAGGGGTCGTCGAAATGGTGCAGCTTATTTAACGTAAAAACAACCCGGCCCGGCGAGCGGGGGTGCCCCGAACAGGCAAAGTACAGCGCAATCAGCGGATTCAGCGTAAAATCCAGCAGCCGCGTTGGAATCCCAAAATGCTGCATTTTTGCGATCGTCTCAAAATTGCCGCGCGCGTCCTGAAAAAGATCCGGCACTTCCGATTTAAACTCAACGGCAAGGTCATGCTCCAGCGCATAGGCATGGCTCTCCGCTATACTGCGCATCAGAGACGGGATCAGCTTCCAGCGGCTGTCCGCCATGCCCCGGTAAAAGAAATTTAAACCGGCGCTTCGTTGGTTCAAATCCGCAAACGCCTCTATGAGCTTGATAAACTCGCTCAAAGAACGCGCCGCAAACGTCGTATGATCATAGTACCCATCCGTAGGGTCCATCGTCAATCCGCCAAGCTTAAATTTCTTGACCGTTTTATTCAGATCGGATGTCAACAACGAAATCCCCTCCTGTTCCATGCCGGCTCCCGGCGCATCCGCGTGCGTTCCGCCGCGCGGCCATGCCGGGAACCCCTGCGCCCGCATGACGGCGGCCTCTTTGTGCGTTTTTTCTACAGTGTAGCACAGGGCGGAGAGTTTTTCCAGAGGTTTGCGAAGAAGGTGTGTAACACGCCGACGGGCCGGCAGAATAACGCTTGTATTTTCCATACAAAAGTGGTAGAGTAGGGAACAAGGGACGACCCCTGAAAACTTACGAGGAAAGGACACTGGATACATGATGAAACGAAAGAGTCAATTATTAGCTTTGCTGATGGCGCTCTGCCTGTTGGCAAGCCTGGCCGTCGTGCCCGCGGCGGCGAATGAAACGACCCCGGAGAATCCGGGCCAGACGACCCCGGAGAATCCGGGCCAGACGACCCCGGAGAATCCGGGTCAGACGACCCCGGAGAATCCGGGCCAGACGACTCCGGAGAATCCAGGCCAGACGACCCCAGAGAATCCGGGCCAGACGACTCCGGAGAATCCAGGCCAGACGACCCCGGAGAACCCAGGCCAGACGACCCCGGAGAACCCAGGCCAGACGACCCCGGAGAATCCGGGCCAAACGACCCCGGAGAATCCGGGCCAGACGACCCCGGAGAACCCAGGCCAAACGACCCCAGAGAATCCGGGTCAAACGACCCCAGAGAATCCGGGTCAGACGACTCCTCCAGTTGACCCCAAGCCGGAGACTCCCTCTATCACCTATCCCAAATCCAGCGACTTCTCCTACTCCTCCTCCGTGAACTTCGGCACCCTGGAGAAGAACGCGTCCAGCAGCAGCCGGACCCAGACCTTCACGATCAAAAACAACAGCGATTACGAGATGACGCTGACGTATTCCGCCCCCAGCGGCTACAGCGTCTCCGGCATCCCCAGCTCCCTGACCGCCGGCAGCTCCGCCACCGTCACCGTGCAGCTGACCAGCGCCAGCAGCACGGGCAATTATGACAAGCGGCTGACCATCACCGCCGCCTTCGTAGGCGGCAGCGGAAATAGCTCCTTTGACGTCTACCTCTACGCGACGGTGGTGGAAAAGGGCTACTCCATCACGGTGGACCCCACCAGCAAGGACCTGGGCAAGCTGAAGGAGGGCTACACCGAGAAAGAGGCCAAGGAGAAGGAAATCACCGTCACCATCCAAAATAAGGGAGCCTCCAATGTGCGGATGGATACCGTAAAGGGGAACGATCACTTTGTGGTCACCGCCGTCAAGAGCGATTCCGAGACCCTGGAAAACGGGGATAAGACCGATTACAAGATCGTCCCCAAGCAGGGCCTGGCCGTGGGCACCTACACCGACACCATCACCTTCCAGACCCGGGAGAACGCCACCGCCGCCTTCAAGGCCACCGTGGTGGTGGAGAAGAAGCTGGCCCCCCTGACCGTGGAGCCCGGCACCCTGGACTTCGGCATCGCGGAAGAGGGCTACACGGCCCTGGACCAAAAGACGGTTACCGTGAAGAACAACACGGAGTACGCCATCCGCCTGGAGCAGCCGGTCTCCTACAACTATGAGATCAGCCTCCTGACCCAGGCGTCCCTGCCCGCAGGCGGCAGCACCACCTTCAGCATCCGTCCCCGGACGGGCCTCCCCGCCAACGCCTACAGCGGCGTGGTAGAGCTCTACGGCAGCGGCGAGTCCGCGAAGCTGAACGTCCAGTTTACCGTAACCCGGCCCGCCGGGCCCTCTACCTTCTCCGACGTGGCCGCGGGCAGCACCTTTGCCGCCGACATCGCCTATGTCAGCCAGAAGGGCCTGATGAGCGGCGTGGGCGAGGGCCGGTTCAATCCCGGAGCCCCCGTCACCCGGGGCCAGCTGGTGACCATCCTCTACCGCCTGGAGGGCCAGCCCGCCGTCAGCGGCGCGGGCTTCCCCGACGTGGCCGCCGGCTCTTACTGCGAGAAGGCGGTGAAATGGGCCTCCGCCAACGGCATCACCGCCGGCGGCAGCGACGGTCTCTTCCGCCCCGGCGACTCCATCACCCGGCAGCAGCTGGCCACTTTCCTGTTCCGCTACAACGCCTACAAGGGCTACGTGACCACCCAGCGGGCGGACCTGGGGACCTTCTCCGACGGGACAACGGCGGCCTCCTACGCCAAAGAGGCCCTCTCCTGGGCCAACGCCGCCGGTCTGGTGAACGGCACCTCCGACGGCCGCCTGAATCCCTCCGGCGGCGCGACCCGGGGGCAGGCGGCGGCGATCCTCCACCGCTTCTGCGTGAGCATCGGGCAATAAGCGGGAAAAACCTTCGACCCTTTGAAGAAGAAGGCCCCCGGAAACCATTTGGTTTCCGGGGGCCTTTCCTTTCTATCACAGGGAAAGCACAGGGAAAGACGGGGCTCACTCCTGGACATAGCCGTCCTGGTCCGCCGTGTAACGCTTCCCGTCCACGGTGAAGGCGGTGTTTTGGTAGACGCTGCCGTCCGCGTCCCGGCAGCGCCAGCCCCGGGCGTCCCGGGTCCAGCCGCCCATGTCCACCCCTTTGAAGAGGTAGCTGGTCAGGCCGATGGCTTCCCGGGTCTCGTCGTCCTGGAAGTGCCACCACTCGGAGCTCAGGCCCCGCATACCGGCGGCGGTCATGTACTTCTCCAGGAGCTTGGCGTTGTCGTTGTTCAGGTAGGCGGCGGAGTACCAGCTCAGGTCATGGATGGCGCTCTGCATCTCCAGCTCCTCGCCGCCGTCGATCCTCTCCAGGGTCAGGTCCAGGGCGATGCCCCGGTTGTGGGCGGAGGTCACCCGGGCCAGGAAGCTCCCCAGGCCGAAGCGCCCGTTGTTGGTCATGATCTGGAAGTAGGTCTCCGGCTCCTCGTCCGCTTCGCCCTCCGTCGGCTCTCCCTCCGGCGGCTCGCCCTCCGGGGTCTCGGGGGCGGGGTCCGGCTGGGGTGCGGGCTGAGGCGTTTCCGCCGGGTCCAGGCTTCCGCCCTCGCCCTCGTCGGGCAGGGTGAAGAAGGGCTGGGAGGGGTCCGCGGGCGGGAGCTGCGGGTCCTGCCCCTCCAAGTCGGGCTGGCCCTCCGGGTTTTCCGGGTTCTCCGGGTCTTCCAAGCCCTCCAGGCCCGCCTCCTCCGCCTGGCGCAGGGCCAGGTCCTCCCGGCTGATCTTTTCCTCGGTCTCCGGGTCGATGAGGAGGCCGTCCGCCAGGTCCACCACCCAGCCGGTGACGGGGTCGAGGGCGTTGAAGGTCCCATCCTCGTTTTCCACCTCGTCGTACACCAGGGCTGCCCACTCCAGCTGTCCGGCGGTGGTGTCATAGAGGAAGCGGGTGGCCTCGTTGGGGCGGAACGCCTCGTAGATCTTCAGGCGGTAGCCGTCGGCCTCCGCCGCCAGGGCGGCGCTGAGGAGCTTTTTCGCACAGGGGTACAGATAGGGGACCAGGAACCGCCCGTCCTCCTCCTGGATGTGCTCAAAGCCCTTGACCACCTGGTCCGTGATGAGGGCGATGGGGCTTTCGTGGACCTTGAAGACGGAGCGGTAGCTGTTGGTGATGTCATAGGAGCAGTGGTCCCCCACGTACTCCGGCAGGTTGATCATGCAGAAGCGGCTGTCCACCCAGCCGTATTGGTCCTTGTACCGGACCTGGAACCATTCCCCGCTCTCCTCCAGCACGCAGAGGGCGGTCCCTCCGGGAATCTTCCCCAGGGAGGCGGCGCTCTTGTCCGCTCTCTCGTAGAAAGGCTGGTCGATGATGGGCCAGACAGTGGCATAGAGGGGATCAATGGAGACGAAAAACTCCGCCTCCTCCGTGGAGCGGACGGTGCCGTTTTTGTCCCTGGCCACCACCTGAAAGCGGTGGTGGGAGCCGGAGCCCAGACGGCCCAGCTCATAGGCGAAGCTCTCCGCCGGGTCCAGGGTCTCCAGCAGGGTCCAGCCCGCCGGGCTCCACTCCTGGAGGTCGTAGTACTCCCCCCGGGTCTCGTCCCACTCCAGGGTGTAGACCAGGGGTTCTTTCTCCCGGTAAACCAGGTTCAGCTCGTCCCCCAGCAGGTCTTGCCGCTCCACCCGGATGAGGTTGGAGGCGGGGCCGCAGAGGACGTAGCCGTCCCCCTGAACGGCGGCCCGGACATGGAGCTCCAGGGGATGGTCGTAGCCGGGCAGGGTCAGGCTGCCGCCCTCTTTGTAGACGTTCAGGTCGATCTGCTTTGCGTTGGTGGAGGCCGCCTGGTGGAAAACGCCGTCCTTGGGGTCCAGGGCGAAGATCTTGTAAAAGCCCGGAACCTGGCCGGAGATCTTCCAGGAGAGGGAGAGGGTTCCCGGCCCCGGCGTGCCCACCACCTCCGGCGCAGAGAGGTCCGCGGAGGCCACCTCCACCTCCAGGGGCTGGCTGGTCAGCTTCCGGTACAGCCCCAAGAGGTTCTTTTCCTCCGCCATGGCCTGAACGCGGACCGTCATGGGGAGGGTACATTTCTCCAGAAGAATGCCTGGAGAAGTTTGCAGCTTTTGGACGTGATTGTCCGCGTTTTGAATATCCAGATCATACAGCACGGCCTTTTCCCGGGAGGAGACAGGTGTATCCGCCCCGGCCCTCACTCCGGCCTCCGGCCAGTCCAGTTGGATGGTCCCGTCCGCATTCAGGCAGACGCGGAGCTCCTCCTCGCCGAAGCTGAGGCGGGCGCCGCCGGGTATGTAGAAATAGGCCGCAGTCAAGGCCAAAGCCGCCAGCACAAAGGCGGCGGCCGCGGCCAACATGATTTTTCGAACCATCAGAATGTTATCCTCCAAGGGTCAGACTGGGACTTGCCAGCAGTATTCTACGCTCTCCACGGCGTGGAACGCGTCAAAATACGGCGTAGACCGTCTCATAGTCCGCGCCCTTCTCCGTGTAGACGACGAAGCCGTCGTAGACCAGCTCGCCGTCCTCGCCGTCGATGAGGCAACTGGGCGCGTAGTCGGAGGAAATGGGGCGGCCGATGGCGGCGTAGAGCTCACTGACCGGGCGGCCCACCAGCCCCTGGGCCACGGTCTTGGGGTCCGCCGCCGGGGCGGGCTCCGGTTCAGGCTCCGGCTCCGGTTCGGGTTTTGGTTCCGGCTTCGCTTCCGGCTCCGGTTTTGGAGCGGGCGGCTGCTCCTTGGGCGTTTCCGTCCGGGCGGCGGGCGGCGGGTCCTTTGCCGGGGGAGGGGCCGCCTGTTCCGGCGTTTCCGTCTTCGGGACCGGCTCCTCCTCCGCGGGGGGCTCCTCTTCGCCGGAGGCCGCAGCCGGCTCCGGCTGGTCCTGTTTGCCCTCTGCCTCCGGTTCCGCCGGGTCCTGGGCGGGTTCCGTCTCTACAGGGGCCGGGGCGCCCTGAGCCGCCGGCTCCCCGGCGGCATCCGGGGCGTCCTCCGCCTGGGGGGCCTGACCGCCGCAGGCGCAGAGGACGCACAGCAGCGCCGCGCAGAGTAGAAAACTCCATCGCTTGTTCATAGGGCCGTTGCTCCTTTCTCTCACATCTGGGCGCCGCCCTGCCGGGGCCGCCTGTAGTTCCAGCTGTTTCCAGCGTCGTAGAATTTGTAGAGGTTCACGTCGAACCGTTTCTTCCGGCGGTAGGCCATCTCCAGCTCCGTGTCGAAAATGTAGTTCTTGCCGTTCAAATTGATTTCTACCCAGCTGTGAGGGGACCGGCGGACGCCCACGGTGCCGTTGTAGATGGTCGCGTCATAGCCGATCCAGCGGGAGAGATACCAGAAGAGGGAGGCGTAGCAGTAGCAGTTGCCGTAGCCCGTCTCCAGGATGCGCAGGGCGTCGGTCTCCATGTAGTCGTACACGCCCATCTCGTAGGGCGGGCGGCGCAGGTAGGTAAAGGAGTCCCGGGTATAGAGGAAGAGGGCCCGGAGCTTTTGCTCCTGGGTCTGGGAGTCGTTGGTGCGGGCCAGGACGATCTTGTGAAGCCAGGAGTCCAGGTCGTTGTTTCCGGTGGTGAAGCGGCCGTTGATGTTGAAATAGTGCGTTCCCACCGCGGTCTCCCGGACCACGTCGCCCCGGGCGCCGTCATAGCAGTACAGCCAGCCGTCCGCCAGCTGGACGCCGTCCTTGGGGACCGCCGTCCGGGCGGTGTGGGAGGTCCAGCGTTCCGCGTCGCCGGAGTCCGTGTGCCGGTGGGGAACGGTGGCCTCCATCACGTCATAGTAGTACCAGCTGGAGGGAGCCACGTCCACGTAAAAGGCGGGGTGGTTCTGATCAATGTAGGTCCGGTCCGCCGTCCGGCCCAAGGCCCGATTCAGCAGCACCACCGCCGCCGCCCGGTTGATGGTCTCGCCGGGGTGGAAGAGCCCGTCGCTGCCGCCCTGAGCCCAGCCGTAGGCCTGGGCGGAGCGGATGAAGGGGGCGTTGGGGTCGTTCTCCGCCACGTCGGGGAACAGCTCACCGTCGCTCCGCAGGGGGAAGAAGCTGGCGATGTACCGGGTGAACTCCCCACGGGTGACGGGCCGGCCGGTGTCCAGCATGCCGTCCTGAGCCTCCAAGACGCCCAAACTCGCCAGCGCGGTCACGGCGTCGGCGTACCAGGCCCCCGCGGGCACATCGGCGTAAGCCGCGCCGGAAGTTGCGGCGTCCGCGGGCAGAAGCCGGTAGAGCATCTGGGCCGCCTCGGCCCGGGTGACCTGCCGGGTGGGGTTGAAGGAGGGAAACAGGCCGCCGCTGCCCTGTGCGTAGGCGATGTGATCGTCGGCGGACAGAGAGATCCCTGCCACGACCTTCCCGGCTGGGAGATTTTTCCGCTTGAAGGGGCCGGAGGAGGCGGGCTGGCTTGGGGCAACGCCGCCGTTGTCCCCCTCGCCCGCGGGACGGCCTGTGGTATTGGGCGTGCGCGCGGGGTCCGGCGCGACGCCGCCGTTATCGCCCTCCCCGGCGGGGCGGCCCGCAGTGTTGGAGGTCTGCGCGGGGTCTGGGGCGACGCCGCCGTTGTCTTCCTCTCCGGCAGGGCGGCCCGAGGTATTGGGCGTGCGCGCGGGGTCCGGGGCGACGCCGCCGTTGTCCCCTTCACCCGCGGGACGCCCCGAGGCGCCGGGGGTCTGCCCGGGGGCAGGCGCGATACCGCCGTTATCTCCCTCGCCCGCAGGGCGGCCGGAGGTGTTGGAGGTGCGGTCCGGGGTGGGCGCAATACCGCCGTTGTCCCCTTCCCCGGCGGGACGGCCGGGTTCCCTGGGGGGCCTGGCCGGGTCCGGGGCCAGGCCGCCGTAATCGTCCTCGCTGTAGGCCTCCAGGCTGAGGCTCTCCGCTCCGAACGCGCAGGCGGGCACGGTGGTGGCCAGCAGCACCAGGGCCAGCAGGAGCGCGATCCAACTGTTCTTTCCCATGCGTATCCTCTCCTTCTCTCTGCTTGATCAAAATGTAGTGTCAGCCGGGCGCTTTCAGGCTGCGGTAAGCGACGCCCAGGGGCCGAACCCCCTCCGGCAGGTAGAGCCCGGCAGAATCGCCCTCCAGTAAAAAAGCTTCATAGGCATTCCCGTCCGAGGCCGTGACCAGCACCGGGGAATTGGACTCCGGGAAAACCCGGCCCGCAGGGGCCGTGGAGACGGTGGCCAGGGCATAGCCGGGCAGGTCCTCCGAGGGTTCCATGCTGAAATTTACGCCGCTTCCATAGACGGTGAAGTCTCCCGGCACCTCCCGCCGGGGCGCGGGCATCACCGGGACATTCTGGATCAAATACCGGAGATTCCGCTCCACCAGCTCCGCCACGACGTAATCCGCCTCCCGCTGGGAGACCAGATCCAGCCGGTAGGGCATGGACCGGGAGAACAGCGCCGTGTCAAAGCTGTCCGCCAAATAAGGATAGAGATTGTTCCCGAAGGAATCCCGGAACATCAGCAAAGAGCCCTCTCCGCCGCCGTGGGTCATGATGGTGAGGTTCTCCGCCGAGCGGATGGGCACATCATATTCTATGGTCAGCTGCCCGCCGTAGACCGGGTCCTCCTCCAGGCCGCTGCCCGCGGGGTAGAGCATATCATAGAGGTCTCCCTTGTGGACTGCCTCGGGGGTAAAAGGCCCCTCAGAGTAGTAGGAGGATCGCCCCAGGGCCTGATTGATCGCGTCGGCGGCGCAGGCCGCGCCCTTGCTGTTCCAGTGGGAGTCGGTTTTAAAATACAGCGTCTCCTCCTGCTCCCGGAAGAGGGAAAAGAAGTCCAGATAGTTCCCCTCCAGTCCCCAGAGCGACAGCTCCTCCGCCAGCCGCTTGGCGTTATGGGGCTGGCGGGCGGCGGGAAGGGTGAGGTCCGGCATGTTTGACCAGTAGAGGGAGTTTTTATTGGGGGCGACGGTAAAGAGGAACTTCGCCCCCTGGCCCTCACAGTATTCGGCCATCAGGCTGAGGTTCCGGGCGGCGGAGAAGATCTCCCGCTCCGACATGGGGTCCAGCCCCGCGTAGTCCGGCAGGGTGTCGGCGAAGTAGAGCCAGCCGTCCGAGCCCAACACCACGTCCTCGGTAATGGAGCTGTGGAGGCCCTGGGCGTTCAGGGCAGACCAGGCGGTGATCATCTCCTGCCGGAGATAGAAATTATCTCCGGCGTAGTCCTGTATTTGAGACAGATACTTGGGATTCCAGCGTCCCTCGGCATCCCGGAGGGCGGGGGCCCTGGAGAGGGCCTGATTGCCGCCCGCTTCGCCTCCCCGGGGAGCCAGCAGCATCCCCAGAGAGGGGATGAGGCACAGCAGCAGGATGAGCGCCGTAAAGGCGGCGTAGAGAAGGTTTTTCTTCATGGCGGCACCTCAGAACTGAGCATAGATGAAGGGCTGGAAGCTGCTGCCCGCCGCTGCCAGGAGGCAGAGGACGAAGAGGGCCGCCGTCCCGGCGAAGGAGGAGAACTCCAGCCAGCCGCCGTCCAGCCGTTTGCGGAGCCACGGTCCCACGGGCAGGCTGCCGATAACGCCCGCCCCCAGGGCGCACCACACCGCCGGGCTGATCCGCGCCAGGGCCAGGGAAGAGGCCGGAGAGAGGGCAAGGCCGGTGAACATGGCCCGGAGGACCGTCAGGGCCTCGGCGACCGTCGCCGCCCGGAAGACCACAAAGCCTACGCACACCGCCAGCAGGGTGTACACATGACCCACGCAGCGGCCCAGGGGAGTTTCCTGGAGCTTTTTCATAGGCAGGGCGCTTTCGATTGCGGAGAGGAGCCCGTGCCATGCGCCCCAGAGGACGAAGGTCCAGCTGGCCCCGTGCCACAGGCCGCAGAGCAGGAAGACCACGGCCTTGTTGAGGCACTTCCGGGCCGTGCCCCGCCGTCCGCCTCCCAGGGGGATGTAGAGGTAGTCCCGAAACCAGAAAGAGAGGGACAGGTGCCACCGCCGCCAGAACTCGGTGATGGAGGCGGAAATGTAGGGATAGTCGAAGTTCTCCGGGGTCTCGAAGCCGAACAGCGTCCCCAGGCCGATGGCCATGTCGCTGTAGCCGGAGAAGTCGAAGTAAATCTGCAGGGTGTAGGCAATCGCCCCCAGCCAGGCCATGCGCCAGTCCAGGCCGCCGCCCAGGGCAAAGGCGGAGTTGACCACCGCGGCGGCCAGTTCCGAGATCAAAATTTTTTTGGCAAAGCCCACGGTGAAGCGCCGGAGGCCCCTGGCGGCCTGCCGGGCGGTGACCCGGGGACTCTCCAGCCCCTGGGCGAACTGGCCGAAGCGGGAGATGGGGCCGGAGACCGCCTGGGGAAAGAAGGAGATATAGAGCAGCACGTGGCTGAAGCGGCGGGCCCGGGCATTCTCGTCCCGGTAGACGTCGATGACGTAGGACATGGATTTGAAGGTAAAAAAGGAGACGCCCAGGGGCAGCAGCAGCCCTGCGACGGGAAACTCCGTCCCCAGCGCGCGGTTCAAAGAGCCGGTGAAGAAGTCCAGATACTTGAAGACCCCCAGCAGCAGAAGATGGAAGGTCAGAACCACAGCCAGCAGCGTCTTCCTGGCCCGGACCCGGGACATGAAAAAACCGGCGGCCCAGCTTACGGCGGCGGACAGCAGAAGACAGGGAAGCCCCTGCCACTGCCCGCAGGCGTAGAAAGCCAGACTGACGGCGATGAGCAGATAAATCCTTCCCCTGCCCGACGCCAGCAGGCTGAGCAGCCAGGCCGCCGGAAAGAAGAAGAACAGGAAGGGTGCGGAATGAAACGCCATGCGAACACCAACTCCAATAAAAACCTTCCCGCCGGCGGCAGGAAAATCTGTCGAATCTAGGAAGATTATACACCTTTATAGGGAAAAGTCAAGGCGTGGAGCGTTGCGCAAACCGTTTTCAACGGGGGTTTGACGTAGCCGCGGCCGCCTTGAAAAACAACGGCGGCCGAAGCCGCCGCCGTTGTTGTTTCGTTTTCTCAGAGCCGCGCCGCAATGGCGTCCAGAAATTCCCAGGAATCCACGCCCCGGGCCGGGAAGCCGGGCTCCACCAGGGGGAGAAGGTCACAGGTCATCACGCCGTCCTCCAGGGTTTTGAGAGAGGCGGCCTCCAGCCGTTCGCCGAAGCGGACCAGGTCCGGGAGATGATCCAGCTCTCCCCGGCGCTTCAGGGCCCCGGACCAGGCGAAAATGGTGGCCATGGGGTTGGTGGAGGTCTTCTCCCCCTGAAGATAGCGGTAGTAGTGCCGGGTGACGGTGCCATGGGACGCCTCAAACTCCATGGTCCCGTCGGGGGCCACCAGCACGGAGGTCATCATGGCCAGGCTCCCGAAGGCGGCGGCGATCATGTCGCTCATTACGTCGCCGTCGTAGTTTTTCAACGCCCAGATGAAGCCGCCCTTGGAGCGGACGACCCGTGCCACGGCGTCGTCGATGAGAGTGTAGAAATAGGTGATGCCCAGCGTTTCAAACTCCGCCTTGTAGGAAGCTTCGTACTCCTCTTCAAAGATACGCTTGAACTCCCCGTCGTAGATCTTGGCGATGGTGTCCTTGGTGGAAAACCACAGGTCCTGCTTCTGGCTCAGGGCGTACTGGAAGCAGGAGCGGGCGAAGGCCCGGATGCTCTTCTCCGTGTTGTGCTGGCCCTGCCAGACGGCGGGGCCGTCCACGGTTTGAACCGTCAAGGTTTTCGACCCGCCGCTCTTCCCCTGAAAGGTGAGGACGGCGGTTCCCGGCTCCTCGGTGGTCATGTCCACGGCCTTGTACATGTCGCCGTAGGCGTGGCGGGCGATGGTGATGGGCTTTTCCCAATTCTTCACCACCGGCTTGATACAGGGCAGGACGATGGGGGCCCGGAAGGCCGTACCGTCCAGAATGGCCCGGATGGTGCCGTTGGGGGACTTCCACATCTCCGTCAGCTCCGGGTACTCCTCCATCCGCTGGCGGTTGGGAGTGATGGTGGCGCACTTCACCGCCACGCCCAGGCGCTTCGTGGCCTGAGCGGCGTCCACCGTGATCTGGTCCTTCGTGGCGTTCCGGCTCAGCAGCCCCAGATCATAGTACTCCGTTTTCAGGTCCACAAAGGGCAGGATCAGCTTTTCCTTGATTACCCCCCAAAGGATACGGGTCATCTCGTCCCCGTCCATCTCCACCAGGGGGGTGGTCATCTTGATTTTATTCATACCGAAACCTCTCTCACGGAAATATAAAACTTTGGAGGAGCAGTGGGGCCTGACCCCCTGGTCAGGCCATCCCCCCTTACTCTGCCCGCTTGGCGTAATAGTTCATCAGGCAGCCGTCCAGGATGATCTCCCGTTCCTCCGCCGTCAGGCCCCGGACGTGGAGGGTAATCTCCGCCTCGCCGCCGTCCGCCTTCAGCACCTTGGCAGGGAGATCCTCCCGGCCCGCCTGTATGGCCTCCCGAATATTCGGGACAAACACGCAGTCCCCCGCCTCGTAGGGGAACGCCGTCCCCTCGTCCAGAGTGAAGGGCAGGATGCCCCAGTTGATGCAGTTGGAGCGGTAGCGCTTGGTGGCGAAGGCGTAGCAGATGTTCGCGAAGCCCCCCAGCACCTTCTGACAGCTGGCGGCCTGCTCCCGGGCGGAGCCGTCGCCGGGCCGGTTGGCGAAGACGCAGGAGCCGAACTGGGTCTCCTCCGGCTTTGCGCCGCAGCGGTCCAGCAGGGCGTTCAGCTTCTCCGGGACCTCCCCCGCCAGCCGTTTTTCCTCCAGTTCCGCCGCGGCCTTGGCCCGGCCCACATAGGCGGGCTCCCGGCGGGAGAGGGTGAACTCCGCCAGCCGCAGGGGATTGGAGCGGTAACTGGAGGTCTCCCCGGAGGGGATCAGCTCGTCGGTGGTGGTCACGTCGTCCCGGAGCACCGCCGCCAGCTCCACCAGAAGGTTCTCCGCCAAGGGCCGCATCTTGGGCCAGTCGGTGATGTTGGGCCCCAGGATCAGCTCCTCCTCGGGCCGGGGGTGGCCGAAGCCGTTGTAGATCCGCTTCTCATACACGCCCTGGTCAAAGTGGTAGGGACGCCGGACGGTCTGGTAGTCCACCTCCGTGGCGGGGGTAATCCTTCCGCCGTTCAAGGCCGTGGCGGCGATGGACCGGGCGTCCATCAGGCACACGGCGGCAAACTGGCCCTCTCCGGGCTTGGAGCCCTCCCGGTTGGGGAAGTTCCGGGTGGTGTGCCGGAGGCTCAGGCCGTTGTGGGCGGGCACGTCCCCCGCGCCGAAGCACGGACCGCAGAAGCTGGGCTTGATGACGGCCCCGCTTTGCAGCAGGTCCGCTGTAGCCCCGATCTTCGTCAGCTCCAGGCTGACAGGGACGCTGGTGGGATACACGTCCAGGGTGAAATACCCGTCGCCGCAGCTGCCGCCCCGAAGGATGTCCGCCGCCTCGGTGATGTTGTCGAAGAGCCCCCCGGCGCAGCCGGCGATGACTCCCTGGTCCGCCCAGACGCCGCCGTCGCGGACCTTTTGGGCCAGATTGACCTTGGCTTTGGGATAGCGCTTTCGCGCGTCGGCCTCCACCTGGGCGAGAAGCTCGGGAGCATTGTCCAGAAACTCCCGGATGGTCCAGGCGTTGGAGGGGTGGAAGGGCAGGGCGATCATGGGCTCGATTTGGGAGAGGTCCAGCTCAATGTACTTGTCGTAATAGGCGAACTCGCCGGGATGGAGTTCTTTGTATTCCTCTCCCCGGCCGTGGGCCTCGTAAAAGCCCCGGGTCTCCCCGTCGGTCTCCCAGATGGAGGAGAGGCAGGTGGTCTCCGTGGTCATCACGTCGACGCCGTTTCTAAAGTCGATGGGCAGCCCCGCGACGCCGGGCCCGGCGAATTCCAGAACACAGTTGTTCACAAAGCCGCCAGCGAAGGTGGCCTTCACCAGGGCCATGGCCGCGTCGTGGGGCCCCACGCCCCGCTTCGGCGCGCCGGTAAGATACACCAGTACGACCTTGGGGTAGGGCACGTCCCAGGTGTTTTTCAACAGCTGTTTGGCCAGCTCCGGCCCGCCCTCGCCCACGGCCATGGCGCCCAGGGCGCCGTAGCGGGTGTGGGAGTCGGAGCCCAGGATCATCTTGCCGCAGCCCGCCAGCTGCTCCCGGGCGTAGGAGTGGATGACGCTCTGGTTGGCGGGAACATAGATGCCGCCGTACTTCCGGGCGGCGGAGAGGCCGAAGACGTGGTCGTCCTCGTTGATGGTGCCCCCCACGGCGCAGAGGGAGTTGTGGCAGTTGGTCAGGGCGTAGGGAATGGGGAACTCCCGCATGCCGGAGGCCCGTGCTTGCTGGATGATGCCCACATAGGTGATGTCATGGCTGGCCATGGCGTCAAAGCGGATCTGCAGCCGCTCGGGGTCGCCGGAGACGCTGTGAGCCTGGAGGATGCTCCAGGCCAGAGTCCGTTTCCGGCCCTCCTCCGGCGAAACGGAGGAGGAATGATGGAGGACGCCCTCCGAGAGAAAAACGCCGTTGTCGTGAAGGGTGATCATAGCGGAAACCTCCTGAAATTAACCTCTGTCCGACAGGGGGACATAGGGGACGCGCTTGCAGACGGTCTTGTAGGCGGGGCGGATAATCCGCGGGTCGTCGGCGCAGCACTCCTCCATACGGTGGGCGCACCAGCCGGGCATCCGAGCGCTGGCGAAAATGGCGGTGTACAGGTCCGTGGGGATGCCCAGCAGCCGGTAGACAAAGCCGGAGTACAGGTCCACGTTGGCGCAGATGGGCTTGTCGGTGCCCCGGACCTCCTGGAAAACCTGGGGAGCCAGCCGCTCCACGGACTCGATGAGGTCCAGCTGGTCCACCATGCCCCGCTTTTCCGCCAGATGCCGGGAGAATTGCTTGAGGATTTCCGCCCGGGGATCCGAGAGGGTGTAGACCGCGTGGCCCATGCCGTAGATGAGGCCGGTGCCGTCCCCCAGCTCCCGGCGGAGGATGCGGACCAGCTGGTCCTTCACCTGGCCGTCGTCCTTCCAGTTCCGGACGGCGTTCCGCAGGTACTGCATCATCTCCACCACCTTGATGTTGGCCCCGCCGTGGCGGAAGCCCTTCAGAGACCCCACGGCGGCGGCGATGGCGGAGTAGAAGTCCGTCCCGGTGGAGGTGAGCACCCGGCAGGCGAAGGTGGAGTTATTGCCGCCGCCGTGCTCCGCGTGGAGGATCATGCACAGGTCCAGGAGCTTGGCCTCGTCGTCGTCGAACTTGGAGTCTTTCCGCAGGGTATAGAGGAAATTCTGGGCCACGCTCAGGTCCGTCCGGGGCCGGTGGAGGTAGAGGCTGTCCTTGTCGAAGTAATGCCGTTTGGCGGCGTAGGAGTGGGCCACGATGGTAGGCGTCCGAGCCACCATGCGGAAGGATTTGAAGAGCTCGTTCTCCAGGGACATGTTCTCCGCCTCGCCGTCGTGGGAGTGGAGGGCCAGGATGCAGCTGGCCAGCTTGTTCATGATGTTCTTGTTGGGGGAGCGGAGGATCATGTCCTCGGAGAAGTAGCTGGGAAGCTGGCTCCACCGGGCCATGAGGAACTGGAACTCCTCCAGCTGGGAGGCCGTGGGCAGCTGTCCGAAGAGGAGAAGGTACACCGTTTCCTCGAAGCCGAAACGGTCCTCCCGGATGCAGCTCTGGATCAGGTCCTCGATGCTGATGCCCCGGTAGAAGAGCCGACCCTTCCGGGGGACCTTCTCCCCGTCCACCAGGTCGTAGCCGTCCACGTCGCCGATGCTGGTGACCCCGGCGATGACGCCGGTGCCGTTGGGATACCGGAGACCCCGCATCACGTCGGCGTCGAACCGGCCGGAGGGGAAGATGTCGTTGTCCCGGATGAAGTCCTCGGAGCCGCTGACGAAGGACAGAGAGGATTCGATGAGCTCCTGGTGACGGAGCATTCGGTTGAGGTCGCGTTCGGTCTTGTAAGACATAGCAGGAAACCGCCTTTAAAAAATATCGGTGGGCCGCACGAAGTGGGGCCGTGAGGGGATTTTGTTTATTATAATGGATTTTACGGCGGTTTTCAATGCGGTAAATTGCCGATTATCCGCCCCGGAAGCGGCGCCGGTTTGGAGGACCGGAGATTTTCGCTGTTTCCGCCGCTCTGATAGCCGATAAGCGGGAGATGACCTTCGCCCCCGCCGTGTAGAAGTTCGACGCCTTCCCCGCCATGACGGAAAAGGTCAATCTGAACAAGCGGGACGCGGTGCTGACCAACGAATTCATCTGCATACCCTTCATGAAGCGCCTTCTGGGTTTTCCCCATCTTGACAGGGACGGGATTCTATATTATGATGAAAACCCAGCTTGAACATTGATCTTTCCCGGGCTTCCGCCCGGACACATAGGAGGCAGACAGCATATGAAAGAACACAGCCGCAACGTCACCCAGGGCATCGAACGGGCCCCCAACCGGTCCCTCTTTTACGCCCTAGGCTACACCAAGGAGGAGCTGGATCGCCCGCTGATCGGCGTGGTCTGCTCCTATAACGAGATCGTCCCCGGCCACATGAACCTGGACAAGATCGCCGAGGCCGTTAAGGCCGGCGTCCGGGCCGCCGGGGGCACGCCGGTGGAGTTCCCCGCCATCGCCGTGTGCGACGGCATCGCCATGGGCCATGTGGGCATGAAGTACTCCCTCATCACCCGGGACCTCATCGCCGACTCCACCGAGGCCATGGCCATCGCCCACCAGTTCGACGGGCTGGTCATGATTCCCAACTGCGACAAGAACGTCCCCGGCCTCCTCATGGCCGCGGCACGGCTGAACATCCCCGCCATTTTCTGCTCCGGCGGCCCCATGCTGGCCGGGCGGCTGAACGACGGGCGGCGGACCTGCCTCAGCCACATGTTTGAGGCCGTGGGCAGCTACTACGCCGGGAAGCTGGATGAGGCGGGCGTGGAGGACTACGAAAACAACGCCTGTCCCACCTGCGGCTCCTGCTCCGGCATGTACACCGCCAACTCCATGAACTGCCTGACGGAGGCCATCGGCATGGCCCTCCGGGGCAACGGCACCATCCCCGCCGTCTGGTCCGCCCGGCTCCGCCTGGCCAAGCACTCGGGCATGAAGATCATGGAGCTGGTGGAAAAGAACATCCGCCCCCGGGACATCATGACCGAAGCCGCCTTCCACAACGCCGAGACCGTGGACATGGCCCTGGGCTGCTCCACCAACACCATGCTCCACCTCCCCGCCATCGCCCACGAGTGCGGCATTGAGCTGGATCTGGACATGTCCAACGAGATCTCCTCCCACACTCCCAATCTCTGCCACCTGGCCCCTGCCGGAAACACCTACATGGAGGACCTGGAGGGCGCGGGCGGCGTGTACGCCGTCATGAAGGAGCTGACCAAGAAAAACCTTCTGGACACCTCCCTGATGACCTGCACCGGAAAGACCGTCGCCGAGAACCTGGAGGGTGTGGAGAACCGGGACCCGGAGCTCATCCGTCCCATTGAGAACCCCTACTCCCCCGACGGCGGCATCGCCGTGCTGAAGGGCAACCTGGCCCCGGAGGGCTGCGTGGTAAAACGCTCCGCCGTGGCTCCCGAGATGATGACCCACACCGGCCCCGCCCGGGTCTTTGACTGCGAGGAGGACGCCATCTCCGCCATCTACGCCGGAACGATCAAGGCCGGGGACGTGGTGGTCATCCGCTACGAGGGCCCCAAGGGCGGCCCCGGCATGCGGGAGATGCTGAATCCCACCTCCGCCATCGCGGGCATGGGTTTGGACAAGGACGTGGCCCTCATCACCGACGGCCGTTTCTCCGGCGCCACGAGAGGCGCTTCCATCGGCCATGTCTGCCCCGAGGCGGCCCAAGGCGGTCCCATCGCCTTCGTGGAGGACGGGGACACCATCGCCATCGACATCACCAAGTGCTCCATCTCCCTGGAGGTGGACGAGGAAACCTTGTCCGCCCGGAAGGCCAAATGGGTCTGCCCGGAGCCCAAGATCAAAACCGGCTACGCCGCCCGCTACGCCAAGCTGGTGACCAGCGCCGCCCGGGGCGCGGTTTTGGAGTGAGATGGAACTCGCGCTTCTGGACTGGATACAGCTTCATCTTCGCTGCGGCTTTCTGGACTGGCTGATGCCCTTTGTCAGCGGCCTGAGCAATCACGGCGAGATCTGGATTCTCTTTGCCGCCGCGCTGCTCCTCATCCGGCGGCAGCGGCTATACGGTCTCTCCGCCGCCTGCGCCCTGATCCTGGACCTGATCGCCTGCAATCTGGTTTTAAAGCCCTTCATCGGCCGCGTCCGGCCCTTCGCCTTCCGCCCGGACCTCCCCCTGCTGGTCCCTGCGCCGGGGGACGCCTCCTTTCCCTCGGGACATGCGGCGGCGGCGTTTGCCGTGGTCTTTGCCCTGAAAGCCTCCGGGAGCCCCCTCTGGCGCCCGGCGCTGGCCCTGGCGGCGGTAACGGCCTTTTCCCGGCTGTACCTCTACGTCCATTGGCCCACCGACATCCTGGGCGGCATTCTGCTGGGAGCCGCCGTAGGCTGGGCCGGGGCGGCACTGGCAAAGAGCCTTCTTAAGAAATCAAAACAAACCTGAACGAAGCCCCGGACCCTGTTGGGTCCGGGGCGCTTGTTCTGTCATTCGTGATAAGGACGGATGTTAGCAGCAGGGAGCAGGGTTGCAGCCGCAGTTGTTGTTGCAGCCGCAGTTGCAGCCGCCGCAGTTGCAACCGCAGTTGCAGCCACAGCCGCTTCCGCCCCAGCTGTTGTTCCCGCAGCAGCACCAGACGATGATCAGCAGGATGATGATCCAGCAGCAATTGCCGCCGCCAAAGCCATTATTGCACATGATGAAACCTCCTGAGAGATGTAGACCGAATTGGAGCGGTCCCAGTTCATCATATGCCCCCAGCCCGGGGTGGTGACTAAAGACAGCCGCCCGCGGGCAGCTTCCCGCAGGCGGCATCCACGATCTTAATAACGCCAGTTCAGCACAGCCGGCGCGCCGTCCCGCTCAAACTGGGTAAAGACCCCTTTCTCCATCAGCCGCTCGGCTAAGGTCCGGCCCGTACCGGCCACCTGAACCTCCAGCGCGTAATAGGAGATATACACCAGCTCCGCCCGTAGGAAGGGGTCCCGCTGGAGCATGGCCGTCTCCCCCTCCGTCAGGAGGCCCGCGCTCTGGGCCCGGGCCAGGGCGTCGGACAGGTCCGTGTTGGCGGCGGAACTGTACCCCAGAGCCCGGAGGATGAACTCCGTATACTGCCGGGCGTTCACCGGGCTGGAGGGCCGGAACTCCGTGGCGCTGTAGCCATTGGTGTACCCTTTTTCATAGGCGTAGCCCACATACTTCGCCCCGTTGGTGCCGGCCTGGACGTCGCGGAAGGGACAGGTCCCGCTCCAGGCCAAAGCTTCGCTCTCCTCCCCCAGCACCCGGATAAACATGATCAGCGCCTGAAGCCGGGTCGGCGCGGCCTCCAGGTCAAAGCCCTGGCCGTAGCCGGTGAAGCTGCCCTGGAAGAGGTGCATGGCTTTCAGCGCCTCCGCCATGGCGTTGTAGTCTGTGGAGATCGACTCGTGGAAGGTACAGGCCCCCTGCCAGTCCACCACGGCGGTCTTGCCGGTAACGGTAAAATCCGCGGCGGTGTCCTCCGCCACCAGGTAACGGTGCCGGACCGCCAGGCTTCCCCCGCTGGGAAGCACCGTCCCATCCGTCACGTCCACCACCGCGCCGGAGGCATAGTTCACCTGCCCGCTTCCCGCCAGCAGCAGCACGCCGTCCCCGGTGACCGCCTGTAAAACGTCGTCCCGCTTCAAGCGGCTCTCCGTCCAGGAAACGGCGGTCCACGCGGGCGCGGCGGCCCCGCCGCCTTCCGCGGAAGCGCCGCCCGCGTTCTCCAGCCGGGTCTCTACGGCGGCGTCCACCTTGTTGGTGAAAACGCCGTTGAGGTAGGCCAGGGATGCCAGCGGGTCCGCCGCATCCCCCGCGGCGGACGCCCAAACGACAGCCAATGCCACCAGACACAGAGGGAACAGGATGAGGAGCTTTTTTCGCATAAGGGTCCCTTTCTCCGCTTCCCGGTCAACGGTTGGCGATGCGGTAGCTCAGGGTCAGCAGGCTGTCGGCAAAGTGAATGTTCTCAATCTTCACATCGGGCCGGTTGCAGGTGAGCTCCACATTGGTGAAATTCCAGAAGCCCCGGACCCCCAGGGCGATGAGGCGGTCCGCCGTCTCCTGGGCGATGGACTGGGGGATCGTCAGCACCACCACATCCACGCTGTGGGACCGGATAAAGGCGTCCACTTCGTCCATGGAGTAGATGGGCACGCCGTTGACCCGGGTGCCGGTGACGGCGGGCGAGATGTCGAACGCGGCGTCCACGGTAAAGCCGGTCTGGGCAAAGGGGAAGTTCTGCAGCAGGGCGTGGCCCAGGTTGCCCACGCCGATCATGACCAGATGGTGGTCGTTGTCCACCCCCAGGATGCGGCCGATCTCGGTGTGAAGCTCCTCCACGTTATAACCGTAGCCCTGCTGGCCGAATTCGCCGAAGCAGCTCAAATCCTGGCGGATCTGAGAGGCGGTGATGTTCATCTCCTGACCCAGGGAATGGGAGGAAATGCGCACGACCCCCTTGGCGCAGAGCTCGGTCAGTTGCCGGTAGTAACGAGGCAGCCGTCGGATCACGGCGTCGGAGACGTTTTCTTTCTTCAAAGCCCTCACTCCCAATCAAAATCTTATCACAACAGCTATAGTTTAGCTCATAATCGATAACTTGTCAATTTTTTTAACAATCTTTTTTGGGAGAAATTCACCGAATTCCATTTCGGGTCTTGACAAAACCGGCCTTGAAGGCGTATGCTGTACAAAACACAAGAGCGCAAACCGATGACGCGGACAAGTAAACGGGACCTTGGTTCTCAAAGAGAGCCGCCGGAGGTGAGATGGCGGCAGAAACGAGCCCGTTGAATGGACCGCGGAGGGCGGGCTGAACGGGATTTCCCCCATTAAGCACCGACGGGCTTTTCCCCCGTTACCAAGGAAAGGCGCGTGTCGGCGCGCCGCCGAGCGGGCGGTTTCAAACCGCCAATTTGGGTGGCACCGCAGAAGTTTCAAGGCTTTTGTCCCAAAGATCCCTGTTACCAGGTCTTTTTTGGGGCGGAGGTCTTTTTTTGACGCCTCTCCCCGGAAACGGCCGGCGTTTGGAAAGGGGCGGACGGTATGACTCGTAATTTATAAGGGAATCCCTCCGGTTTTTGTTCTCCGGCAATTGCACTTTTCGTCCATTCATGGTAAACTAATAAAATTGAGCAGGCCCCGGCGCTCCGGGGCCGGACAGCGAGGTATGTCATGGAAAACAAGAAAAAGCGGATCTTCAGCGGCATCCAGCCCAGCGGCGAGCTGACCCTGGGCTCTTATATGGGCGCCATCAAAAACTGGGTGGCCCTTCAGGAGGAATACGACTGCGTCTACTGCATCGTGGATATGCACGCCATCACCGTCCGGCAGGTCCCGGCGGACATGCGCCGCCGGGCTATGGAGCAGCTGGCCCAATACCTGGCCTGCGGGTTGGATCCCCAGAAGAGCATCCTGTTCATCCAGAGCCACGTCCCCCAGCACGCGGAGCTCAGCTGGGTGCTGAGCTGCTACACCCAGTTCGGCGAGCTCAGCCGCATGACCCAGTTCAAGCAGAAGTCCCAGCAGCACGCCGACAACATCACCGCCGGCCTCTTCACCTACCCGGTGCTCATGGCGGCGGACATCCTGCTCTATCAGACGGACCTGGTGCCTGTAGGAGAGGACCAGCGCCAGCACGTGGAGCTGTGCCGGGACATCGCCCAGCGCTTCAACGGCGTTTACGGCGACACCTTCACCCTGCCGGAGGCGTTCATCCAGCGGGTGGACCAGGGGGCCCGGATCATGAGCCTGGGCAACCCCATGAACAAGATGAGCAAATCCGACCCCGACGGCTGCGTCAACCTGATGGACCCGCCGGAGGTCATTCAGCGGAAGTTCAAGCGGGCCGTCACCGACAGCGAGACCAGCGTCCGCTATGACAAGGAGAACAAGCCCGGCGTCTCCAACCTGCTGACCATCTACTGCGCCGCCACCGGCAAGACCCTGGAGGAGGCGGAGGCCGCCTTCCGGGACCAGGGCTACGGCGTCTTCAAGCCCGCCGTGGGCGACGCGGTCATCGAGCTGTTCCGCCCCATCCGGGAGGAGGCCCAGCGCCTGATGGCCGACAAGGCGTATCTGGAAAGCGTCTACCGGGAGGGCGCGGAGCGGGCCTCCCGCATCGCCGGGCGCACCCTGGCCAAGGCGTACAAAAAAGTGGGCTTCCTGCCCCGATAAGGAGAACGCAACATGCCCTTAGATAACCGGCTGATCGCCTACGTGGCCCTCGCCCTGCTGGCGGCGTTGGTCATCAGCTTCCTCATGACCCCCGTGGTAAAGACCTTCGCCTACAAGGTGGGGGCGGTGGACGTGCCCAAGGACGCCCGCCGGATGCACAAGGTGCCCATCCCCCGCCTGGGGGGCCTGGCCATCTTCATCGGCTTCATGGTCAGCGTCCTGATCCTGGGCAACGTCCGGGGAAACGGCCAGATGCAGAGCATCCTCCTGGGCTCCGTCATCATCGTGGTGCTGGGGGTGGTGGACGACATCATGGCCCTGCCCGCCGGGCTTAAATTCGTGGTCCAGATTGCCGCCGCCCTGATCCCCGCCCTGAACGGCGTGGTCATCCAGGCCTTTTCCAATCCAAACATCTTCTCCGACAGCCTCTACTGGGTGCTGGGGCCCCTGTCCATCCCCTTCACGGTACTGTGGATCGTGGCGATCACCAACGCCGTGAACCTCATCGACGGGCTGGACGGTTTGGCCAACGGCGTCTCCGCCATCTCGGCCACCACCATGCTGGTCATTGCACTGCTGGCCTCCGAGGCGGAGGTAGCCATCGTTATGGCGGCGCTGGTGGGGGCCTGCGTGGGCTTCATGCCCTACAACCTCAACCCCGCCAAGATGTTCATGGGGGACACCGGGGCCACCTTCCTGGGCTATATCCTGGCCACCATGTCCATCCAGGGGCTGTTCAAGTTCTATGCGGTGATCTCCTTCGCCGTGCCCTTCCTGATTCTGGGGCTGCCCATCTTCGACACGGCCTTCGCCTTCATCCGCCGCATCGCCCACGGGCAGAGCCCCATGCACGCCGACCGGGGGCACATCCACCACCGGCTCATTGACATGGGCCTGAACCAGAAGCAGGCCGTGGCGACCCTGTACGTGATCTCCGCCATGCTGGGCCTCTCCGCCGTGGTGCTGACCACCGGAGGGGAACAGAAGGCCATGCTGTTCTTCCTGACGCTGTGCATCGCGGCGGCGGTGGCCGCCCGGGTGGTGTTTCCCAAGGAGATCCGGGAGGAGCTCCACGAGGAGATGGAAGAACTGCGGGAGCTGGGACACCATGGCGGGCACACCGAACACAAGGAAGACCCGGGCCATGGGGACAAGGAGGAATGAAACGCATGCGTATTATGAGCGTCTTCGGCACCCGGCCGGAGGCCATCAAAATGTGCCCCCTGGTGAAGGAGCTGGCCGCCCGGCCCGGCATTGAGAGCCTCTGCTGCGTCACCGCCCAGCACCGGCAGATGCTGGACAGCGTGCTGGAGGTCTTCGGCGTCACGCCGGACCGGGACCTGGACATCATGACTCCCCGGCAGACCCTCTCCGGCATCACCAGCAAGTGCCTTTTGGGCATGGACGAGGCCGTCGACCAGCTGAAGCCGGACATGATCCTGGTCCACGGGGACACCTCCACCACCTTCGCCGGGGCCCTCTCCGCCTACTACCATCAGGTGGCCGTGGGCCATGTGGAGGCGGGGCTGCGGACCTATGACAAATACGCCCCCTTCCCCGAGGAGATGAACCGGGTGCTGACCTCCTCCATCGCGGACCTGCACTTCTGCCCCACTGCCGGGAACCGGGAGAACCTCCTCCGGGAGGGCCGGGACCCCGAGGGCATCTTCATCACGGGCAACACCGTCATCGACGCGCTGAAAACCACCGTGCGGAAGGATTTCCGCTTCGCAACCGGCGAGCTGAACCGCCTGCCCTACGGGGAGAAGAAGGTGCTCCTGGTCACCTGCCACCGGCGGGAGAATTACGGCGAACCCATGAAGAACATCATGCTGGCCCTCCGGCAGATCGCCGAGGAGAACCGGGACGTGGAGCTGGTCTATCCTGTCCACCTCAGTCCGGTGGTCCGGGAGGCGGTGGACCGGTATCTCCGGGGCGCACCCCGGGTCCACCTCATTGACCCCCTCCCCGCCGACGAGATGCACAACCTGATGGACCGCTGCTATCTGGTGCTGACGGACTCCGGCGGGCTCCAGGAGGAGGCCCCCGCCCTGGGCAAGCCCGTGCTGGTCCTCCGCCGGGAGACGGAGCGGCCCGAGGCCGTGGCCGCCGGAACGGTGAAGCTGGCCGGAGTGGTGCAGGACGACATCGTCACCATGGCCACCCGGCTGATCCGGGACAAGCGGGCCTACGACGAAATGGCCCGCGCCGTAAACCCCTACGGCGACGGGAACGCCTGCCGCCGCATTGCCGACGCCATCGAGTGGCGCTACGGCCTCCGGGCAGAGCGGCCCGCCGGATACGAGGCGTAACGGGCCATGGACAAGCGGAAGCTGAATGGGATCACCTGGGCGGTACTGGCCGTGGCCATTATCCTGGTGGCGATGATGCTGGTGGGCAGCCTGAACCGCACCGCCCACATCACCCTCCCCTCCTTCGAGCCCCCCAAGGACCTCGCCGCCGGAGACCGCGGCGCCGGCGCCGCGCTGACGGTGGTGGAGATCACGCCGGAGACGGTCCAGGCGGCAATTGCCAGCCTGTCCCGGCCGGAGAGCTACGGGCGGAGCATGACCATTGAGTACCTCTGGGACGGCGGCGGCGGGAGTCACGAGCTTTACACCATCGTCCGGGGGCCCTGGACCCGGGTGGACCGGGGACTGCCGGACGGCAGCACCCGCATCAGCCTCACCAACGGAGAGGAGACCTATATCTGGTACGGCTACGGCCAGGACGCGGAGGTCACGGTCCTGCCGGCGGGGGAGTTCTCCGCCGACGTGGAGCAGTCCATCCCCACCTATGAGGACATTCTGGACCTGCCGGCGGAGGACATTCTCCTGGCGGACTACCGGCCCCTGGACGCGCTGACCTGCATCTACGTGGAGACGGCGGCGGACGAGGCGGGCTACTCCACAAGGTACTGGGTCAGCGTGGAAAACGGCCTGCTGGTCCAGGCGGAGCGGCTTCTAGGGGAGACCGTGGTCTACCGGATGACCTCCCTCTATGTGGACCAGACGGAATACGACGCCTCCCGGTTCACCCTGCCCGACGGCACGGTGCTGCTGGAGGAGGACGGGGCGGAACCCATGGAGCCCATGAATTGAGGCGCAAAAAAGGACGGGAATTCCCGTCCTTTTTTCGCTTACAAAATCAGCAGCAGCCCCAGGGCTACCAGCAGCTCCTCATCCGCATTCTCCCGGAAGAGGAAGAACAGCAGTCCCAGCAGCAGCAGATCTCCGGTGTCCACGTGATCCAGATGGAGCTGGTCCAGGAAATGCTGGAGGAATCCGGTGAGGCCGTCCGCGGACCGTCCGCCGTGAGGCGGGCCATAGGGCGGGCGTCCCCCGTTTGGAGGCGGGCCTCCGGGCGGAGGACCCCCTGGAGAGGGACCTCCCGAAGGGGAACTATGAGGGGGACGTTCAGGGCCCCCTCCGTTTGGAGGAGGGCCTACGGGCGGGGGGCCGCCTGGGGGAGCCCCCCCGGGGGGTGGGCCGCCGGGCGGGCGGCCCCCGGCGGGCGAACCGCCGGAAGGCGGAGGGCCTTCCTCCGGGATGCGGGTGTAAGAGCCGTTGTCGTTGCGGATGTAACGGTTATACATGCCTCAGCCCTCCCATCCCGAGAGGAATTTCTTCCCCAGGTGGAACAGCCGCGCCAGCTGGAGGGCCCGCTCCACCTTCTCCTGCCGGTCGCTCCGCAGGTAGGGCCGCAGCGCGTAGAGCAGGTTCCGGGCGTTGGAGTCCCGCTGGCCTCCCAGCTCCTGGATCAGGGGCAGCAGCCGGGACAACAGCCCGGGGTCCAGCCCGCCGCCCCCCATCAGGGAGGACAGCAGGTCGCCTCCCCCGGAAGGCGGCGTCTGCTGAGGCGGCGGAGGCCCCCAGGCAGGGGCCTGCTGCGGGCCCGGCGGGCCCTGGGGCGGCGGGGCGGCGCCTCCCCCGTCTCCCCCCAGGGACTGGGCCAGCTGCATGATCTGGCTCATGGCGTCCGGGTTGGACAGTATGCTGTTCAGCTTGTCGTCAAATTCCGCCATACGGGCCAACCCTCCTCGCCGCTCGGTTTACTTCTGGACGGCCTTATTGATCCGCTCCACCAGCTCCGCCCCCTCGGGGCTCTGCATGATCTGGTTTACCATCCGGGTGACGGCCCCGGCATCCCCCTTGGCGGCGGACTGAACCGCCTTGCGCAGACCGGCGCCGCCGTCGTCCTGGGTCAGCATCCGCATCAGCGTCTGGCCGTCCCGGGACTGCATCAGGGACTTCAGCATTGCCGGGTTCTTCCGGAGCTGTTCGGCCATCTGGGCCGATTTCTCATCCATATCGTTCCCTCCTTTGCGGGTCTTCAAGGCCAGTATATGAGGCGGGAGGCAAAAACGTGCCTGTGCGTTCCGCACAGGCACGTTTGATTTCTACTTTGCGGCTTTCGCCGTGTCGCAGTCCTTCGCCAAAGGGCAGCCCTCGCACTTGGGGCTCCGGGCGGTGCAGGTGTCCCGGCCGAAGAGGACCATCCGGTGGCAGAAGTTATTGGACTCCTTGGGGGGCAGGGCCTCCCGCAGCTGCTTTTCCACCTGGAGGGGATCCTTGGACCCGTCGGTGATCCCCAGGCGGCCCGTGATGCGGATGCAGTGGGTGTCGCAGACGTAGGCGGGCTGGCCGTAGACATCCCCCAGGATCAGGTTGGCGGTCTTCCGGCCCACGCCGGGGAGGCTGGTCAGCTCCTCCATGGTGCCGGGGACCTTGCCGCCGAAGTCCGCCAGCAGCCGCTGGGCGCAGAGGACCATGTCCTTGGCCTTGCCGTTGTAGAAGCCGCAGGAGTGTATGTACTCCCCCACCTCCCTGGGGTCCGCCTCCGCGAAGCTCTCCAGGGTGGGAAAGCGGGCGTAGAGGGCGGGGGTCACCTGGTTCACCCGCGCGTCGGTGCACTGGGCGGAGAGCCGCACGGCGAACAGCAGCTCGTAGTCCTTCTCATACCGCAGGGAACACAGCCCGTCGGGATAGATGCCCTTCAAGGTCTCAATGATGCGCTTCACGGCGGCTCTGGATTTCATGGCGTTCCCTCCCGCATAATTCATAAAGTCTTTTGTAATATCTTTTACAATTTCGCCCGGTAGGCCTCCGCCGCGTCCAGCAGCTCTCCGGCGCTGGCAAGCAGGGCGTCCGTCACCTTGGAGCCCCCGGTGATCCGGGCCAGCTCCGCCTTCCGGCGCTCCCGATCCAGGAGGACCACATGAGTATACGTCCGGCCCTTCTCCTCCCCCTTCTCCACGGAGAAGTGGGTGTCCGCCATGGCGGCCAGCTGGGGCAGGTGGGTGACGCAGAGGACCTGCTTCCTCCGGCTGACCTGGGCCAGCTTCTCCGCCACCTTCTGGGCCGCCCGGCCGGAGACGCCGGTGTCCACCTCGTCAAAGACCAAGGTGCCCACGGCCTCCTGCTCCGCCAGAACATTCTTTAAAGCCAGCATAATGCGGGCCAGCTCGCCGCCGGAGGCGATCCTGGCGATGGGCTTTAGATCCTCCCCGGCGTTGGCGGACATGAGGAAGCGCACCACGTCGCAGCCGTCGGGGCCCGGGTCCTTTTCCGCAAAATCGATGGCAAACCGGACCCGGTTCATATCCAGGTCCCGGAGCTCGGTTTGAATACGGGCCTCCAGGGCCGCCGCCGCCTGCCGCCTAGCCTCCGTCAGGGCCTTCCCCGCTGTCCGAACGGCGGCCTCCGCCTTGCCCAGCTTCTTCTCCAGGAATATCAGCGTGTCGTCCGCCGTCTCGATGGCGTCCAGCTCCACCCTGCGCTGGTCCAGGTAGGCCAGCATCTCCTCCACCGTGGCCCCGTATTTCTTTTTCAACCGGTAGAGCTGATCCGCCCGGCTCTCGGCCGCGTCCAGCTCCTCCGGGGAGAAGTCGAAGGCCCCCCGCAGGTCCCGGATGGTCTCCGCCAGGTCGTAGGCCTCGCTCCGCAGGGCCCCCAGGCGCTTGTACGCCTCTCCCAGCTCCTCATCCAGGTTCCGAACGCCGGACAGGGCCTCCTCCGCATCCCGCAGCTGGTTCACCGCCCCGGCGTTCTCGTCGTCCCCGGAGAGGCAGTAGTCCGCGCCGGAGAGGGCGGAGAGGTACTTCTCGCCGTTGCGCAGCAGGTTCCGCCGCGCCTCCAGCTCCTCCTCCTCGCCGGGGCGGAGCTCCGCCCGCTCCAGCTCGCCGATCTGGAAGCGGAGGCTGTCCACCCGCCGGGCCTTCTCCGCCTCGTCCATCTGGAGGGCCCTGATCTGGTCCCGGAGGTCCGAGAGGACGGCGTAGGCTTTTTGATAGGCCCCCAAGGGCTCCTCCGTTTTGCCGAAGCGGTCCAGATAGGCCCCGTGGAGCTCCTCATCCAGGAGCTGCGCCCCATCGTGCTGGCCGTGGATATTCAGCAATTCTCCGCCGATCTGCCGGAGCTGGGCCACGGTGATGGGGCGGCCGTTGACCCGGCAGGCGTTCTTGCCGTCGCCCGAAATCTCCCGCTGGAGAAGCAGGTTCCCGTCTTCATCGGGGGCCAGGCCGTTCTCCGCCAGGCCCGGCAGGTCCGCCGGAACGGCGGAGAACTCCGCGCTGACAAACGCCTTGGCGGCCCCGGTGCGGATGAGGTCCCGGGAGGTCCGGCCCCCCAGGACGGCCCCCATGGCGTCGATGACGATGGACTTACCCGCGCCGGTCTCGCCGGTGAGGGCGTTGAAGCCCGGGCGGAACTGGATATCCGCCTCCTCGATGACCGCGATATTTTCAATGTGCAGAAGCTCCAGCATGGCGCGCTCCTTTACAGCATGTCTTTAATTTCCTGGCAAAGTAATTCTGCGGCCTCCGTATTCCGCATCACCAGCAAGGCGGTGTCGTCCCCTGCCAGGGAGCCCACAATGTCGTTCATATCCATATTGTCCAGGGCCGAGCAGGCGCCGTTGGCCAGGCCCGGCATGGTCTTCACCACCACGATGTTCTGGGCGTAGTCGATGCTGACGATGCACTCCCGGAAGATGGTCCGCAGCTTTGCCGCCACGTTCAGCGTGGTCCGGTTGCTGGAGACGGCGTATTTATAAACCCCCTGGCCCACCGGCTCCTTCATCAGGTGGAGCTGCTTGATGTCCCGGGAAATCGTCGCCTGGGTGCAGCGGAAGCCCCGGGCCTGGAGCCGGGTCAGCAGCTGCTCCTGGGTCTCGATGTTCTCCTGGCCGATGATCTCCAGAATCATGGCCTGCCGGTCGTTTTTCATGTGTCCATCCCTCCCGGAAGCATTTTTTGCGCGAAAATCTCGCAGAAGCTCCGCTCCGTCAGCCGCACCAGGCGGGTCACATAGCGGGAGCGGCGAATCTGGATTTTGTCGTCCGCCCGCAGGGCGAAGGCCCGGCTCTCGTCCACAAAGAGGTACACCGGCTTCCGCCCGTTCCGCTCCAGCTCCACCGTCAGCGTGTGCTCAGGGCTGAGGACGTAGGAGGAAAAGCGCATGTTGTGGATGCAGATGGGACAAACCACCATGGTCTGGGCCACCGGCTCCACCACCGGCCCTCCGGCGGAGAGAGAGTAGGCCGTGGACCCCGTGGGCGTCGCCACAATGACGCCGTCCCCGGCGATGTCCGCCAAGTGCCGCCCATCGGAGGAGATTTTCAGGTGAATGACATGGGAGATGGGGCCCTCCCGGATGACGGCCTCGTTGAGGCCGAGGTTCGTATAGATCTGCCGCCCCTCCCGGAAGACGGAAACGTCCAGCATCATCCGCTGTTCCATCTCAAACTGCCAGTCCTTGAGCTTCCGGAGCTGCTCCAGCTCCGCGGCCTCCAGCTCGGCGACGAAGCCCAGGCCCCCCATGTTCACGCCCAGCACAGGCATCTTGTGAAGGGCCGCCAGCTTGGCCAGGTGCAGAATCGTCCCGTCCCCGCCGAAGGTAATCAGCAGGTCCGCCCCCCGAAGCTCCTGGGGCAGGGGCAGCACGTCATAGTCGGCAAAGGCCCCCTCCTTCCGGTCCCGGAAGGGGGAACACACCACCGTCTGAAAGCCCATGCCACGCAGAATGGCCTCCGCGGCCCGGGTGGTTTTCATCCCCTGGTCCCGGTTGGGATTGGGGCATAGAATGATCTTTTTGGGGTTCATAGGGCGTTCTCTCCCTCTTCGTGTTCCTTTAGGCGGCGGTGGGATTCCTCCACCAGGGCCTTTATATCCAAGTCCGGGGCGGTTCCTCCGCCTTTTTGCAGGAAGCCCAGGTACTCAATGTTCCCCTCCGGGCCCCGGATGGGGGAATAGGTCAAGCCCAGCACCGTCAGGCCCGCCTCATTAGCGTGGTCCAAATAGCGCTCCAGGACCTCCAAGTGGACGGCGGGGTCCCGGACCACGCCCTTCTTCCCCACCTTCTCCCGGCCCGCCTCAAACTGGGGCTTCACCAGGGAGACCACCTGTCCCCCCTCCCCCAGCAGGGCCGCCAGAGGCGGAAGAATCAGTTTCAGGGAAATGAAGCTCACGTCCACCGAGGCGAAGGCCAGCTCCTCCGGCACCTGTTCCCGGCTGAGATACCGGGCGTTCGTCCGCTCTAAGCAGACCACCCGGGGATCGTTCCGGAGCTTCCAGGCCAGCTGGCCCCGGCCCACGTCCACGGCGTAGACCCTGGCCGCGCCGTTTTGGAGCATGCAGTCCGTGAAGCCCCCGGTGGAGGCCCCGACGTCGGCGCAGACGGCCCCCTCCAGGCGGATGGGAAAGGTCTTCATGGCCTTTTCCAGCTTCAGCCCGCCCCGGCTGACATAGGGGAGCCTGTCCCCCCGAACCTCCACCGCCGCAGAGGCGGAAACCGCCATGCCGGGCTTGTCCGCCTTCCGACCGTCCACGTACACCACGCCGCTCATGATCACGGCCTGGGCCCGCTGGCGGGTCTCCTCCAGGCCCCGCTCCACCAGCAGCAGGTCCAATCTCTTCTTATCGCTCATGGCACGCCTCCTCCACCGCCGCGGCGACGGCGGCGGCGTCCAGGCCGAACCGCTCCTCCAGCTGAGGGACGCTGCCCTCCGGCGCGAAGGTCCGGCCCAGGTTCTTCAAAATCAGCCTTCGCGGGGCCCGGCCCTCTTCCGCCAGGATGGCGGCGATCCGCTGGCCCACACAGCCCGCGCCGAAGCAGTCCTCCAGCACCAGTAGGATGTCTGTTTCCTCGAAGAAACCCGCCAGAACCGCCCCGTCCAAGGGGGCGATCTGGTTCAGCTTCAGCACTTCCGCCTGGATTCCCCTTTGCTCCAAACGCGCCGCCGCCTCCAGCGCCTGGTTCACCAAAACGCCGTAGGTCAGCAAGGTGACGCCCTTTCCCTCCCGAAGGCGAGCCAGGGGTTTGCCTGAGGTATCCTCCCGGTAGGCCCCCTCCCCTCCCCGGGGGTAGCGGACCGCCACGGGGCCGTTGAGGGCAAAGAGGGCCCGCCGCAGCATATGCCGCAGCTCCGCGAAGCTGGCGGGACAGAGAACGGTATAGCCCGGCAGGGCCGGGAGAAACAGCGGGTCGAAGCAGCCGTGATGGGTCTCGCCGTCGGCCCCCACCAATCCCGCCCGGTCCACACCCAGGACCACGTGAAGATTTTCCAGGGCCACATCGTGGATGAGCATGTCGTAGCTTCGCTGCAAGAAGGTGGAATACACGGCAAATACCGGCAGCAGGCCCTGGGCCGCCATGCCCGCCGCCATGGAGACGCCGTGGCCCTCGGCGATGCCCACGTCGAAAAAACGGTCCGGGAAGGTCTTGGCAAAACCGGAAAGGCCCGTGCCGTCGGCCATGGCGGCGGTGATGGCGCAGACCCGCCCGTCCTCCCGGGCGAAGTCCGCCAGGGCTTTGCCGAAAACGGAGGAGAAGCTCTCCTCCCCGGTCTTTCTCAAAAGGCCGGTCTCCGGGTCGAAGGGTCCCACGCCGTGGTACATGTCCGGGTTCCGCTCCGCGAAGGGACAGCCCTTGCCCTTGACGGTGTTCACGTGGACCACCACCGGGCAGCTTAGCTCCCGGGCCCAGCGCAGGGCGTCGCAGAGCCGGGGCAGGTCGTGGCCGTCCACGGGGCCCAGGTAGGTGAAGCCCATGTCCTCGAACAGCGTGCTTCCGGGGAACAGGCTTCGCTTCAAAAAGGTCTTGACCTTGTGGTTGAAGCGGTAGATGGGATTCCGCATAGGCCGGGGGCCGAAGAGGCCCCGGTACCACTTCTTAAAGTGGTAATACCCGGGCCGGGACCGGAGGCGGGCCAAATGGGAGGGCATGGCCCCCACGTTGGGGTTGATGGACATGCCATTGTCGTTCAAAATCACAATCAGGGGCTCGCCGGAGGCCCCGGCGTTGTTCAGCCCCTCGTAGGCCAGGCCCCCGGTGAGGGCCCCGTCGCCGATAAGGGCCAGGACGCAGTAATCCCCGCCCCCCAGGGTCCGGGCCCGGGCGAGCCCTAAGGCCACGGAGACAGAGTTGGAGGCGTGCCCGGCGATGAAGGCGTCGTGGACACTCTCATGGGGCTTGGGAAAGCCGGAGAGGCCGTCCAGCTGCCGGAGGGTATCGAACCGCTCCCGGCGGCCCGTCAGGATCTTATGGACATAGCACTGGTGGCCCACGTCGAACACCAGCCGATCCCGCTCCGTGTCGAAGACCCGATGGATCGCCACCGTCAGCTCCACCGTCCCCAGGTTGGAGGCCAGGTGTCCCCCGGTCTGGGAAACGCTTTTTACAAGAAACTCCCTCAGCTCCTGGCAGAGCTGGGGGAGCTGGCCCTCCGGCAGCGCCCGGACGTCGGCTGGAGAATGGATGGATTCCAGCAGCATAGCTTCTCCTCTCAATGGCGGAACAGGGCCAAAAACCGCCCGGCCCAATAGACCACCTGGGTGCTCTTCTTAATAGCCACGGTCTTGCCCAGGGCCTTGCCGCCGATGGTCAGGCCGGACACCAGGGCCGTCACGGCCACAGAGATCAGCACCGTCCGCAGGTTCAGCGCCCGCTGGAGCTGGGTGACAATCACCGCCCCCGTGGCGCCGCTGACGATGCCGCAGATGTCCCCCACCACGTCGTTGCAGACGCTGGAGACCCGTCCCGCGTTCCGCAGCAGCATGAGGGACTGCTTGGCCCCCTTCTCCTTGTGGGAGGCCATGGCGTGGAAGGGCTTGGGGTCCGCCGCCGTCACGGCCACGCCCACGATGTCGAACACAATGCCAAGGCCGATGAACAGTGCCAGCATCAAAAGAGCGGCGGTCACGCCCGCGCCCTCCAGCATCGACTCCGACGCCAGACTCAGCACGGCGGAGAGGACCACCGCCATCAAAAAGACCGTAAGGGCCCAACGATATGGGGAAGGGGCCTTTCCCTTCTGCTTCTTCAAACGTGATAACTCCTTACCGGATATTTTAGGGCAGCAAATTCCCCGTTCCCCCGCAAAATCCGCAGATTTTGTGGGGAAAGAAGGAAGAAACGCAGTGGAGGGAAGCCTGCCCAAAGGGGCGGGCTTCCCGCAGCGGAATTTCTTCCGACGCGCTAAGGCGGCGGCGGCAGAAAAAGTAAATCTTACGGCTTAGGTACGGGTTGGCTTTCCCCGGAACGCACCTCTCGTTGCCGATGGAGGCGGTTTCCCGTTCGGCGCTCCGGCGCGGCGTCGCCTCTCCGCGCTACCCGATTGCCACTTAGTCCGCACTGCAATCCTTTTTCTGCCCCGTCAGGACAGCCTAGGTGATTTCCACCACAGTCCGTCCGTTTCTTTAGCCTCTTTTGCAAAACGGGTTTCAAAGGGCGATCAGGAAGCCGCCCTGGCCGGGGCTTCTCCCTGTAGTTCCCTGATCCACCCGCCCCACTCAAGGCAGGCTACGTCCGCGCACAGCGTTACGGCCCCGAAGGACCGATGCACCGCATCACGGGTTCCCAATCTGCTTCGTACGCGGGCCGGAATTACCACAGTGGGAGTACGTCCGCGCACAAGAACAGGTCTCCACGGAAACAGGGTCGGATAAACCATGCCATTGGAAAACGCCCTGAGTCCGCAAGCGTACCAAGTACGCTTCCCCCCAGCACCCACCCAAAACTGGGCGTATCAAGCAGGCACCACGGGTTTCATCGATGTGCCCTTCAGAGGATTTTTAGGCCCTCCCTAGGAAACGGCAGATCTGACTAGAATACTGCGCCGCCGCTTAGCGGGAATTAGTATAGCACAGTCCGCAAAAATATGCAATATATACCGTATATGAATTTTTTCTGAACGGCCCTTTAGCGCCCTCCGCCCCGGAGGGCTTTGATTTCCTCCGCCGTCAGATAACGCCACTTCCCCGGCGGGAGGTCTCCCAGCTCCAGCGTGTGCTCCCGCACCCGGCGGAGGCGCTCCACCTCCAGGCCGCAGGCGGCGCACATCCGGCGGACCTGGCGGTTCTTCCCCTGGCGGATGGTAACGGCCAGCGCGGCCCGCCCCTCCCCCTGCCGGAGGGTCTCCACCCGGGCGGGGAGGATCGGCTCTCCCTCCAGGTCCCGCAGCCGGGACAGGCGCTCCGCCGCCCCCGTCACCGGGCCCCGGACCCAAACGTGGTAGGTTTTCTCCGCCTCCCCGCTGGGATGGGTCAGCCGCTGGGCCAGCGCCCCGTCGTTGGTCAGCAGCAGCAGCCCCTCGGAGTCCAGGTCCAGCCGTCCCACGGGATACACCCGGACGCCGCAGCCCGCCGTCAGCTCCGCCACGGTCCTCCGGCCCTTTTCGTCGGAGAGGGTGGTGACATAGCCCCGGGGCTTGTTCAGCAGGAGAACCACCGTCCTCCCCTTCTTCGCCAGGGGTTTGCCGTCCAGGCGGATCGCGTCCCGGTCCGGGTCGGCCTTGGCCCCCAGCCGGGCGGCTTCGCCGTTCACCGTCACCCGGCCCGCCTCTATGTAGCCCTCCGCCGCCCGCCGGGAGCAGACCCCGGCGGCGGAGAGCAGTTTTTGCAGCCGTTCTTCCATCGGTTCACCTGTACTTCCGCAGCACCGTCATAGCGGTCTCCACCTCCGGCTTCCGGGAGCCGGAATCCGGCGCGGCAGTCTCCTGGGCGGCCGGCGGGAGGAGATCCTTTCCCACAAGGAGGTCCACCCGGCCCACCTCCTTGCCGTTCAAGGAGAACACCGCCTCCCCCACCCGGGTTCCCGCCCGGAGGGGCGCGGCCAGCTCCCGGTCCAGCTCCAGGCTGGTCTCCAGCGTCTCCCCCTGGGCCAGGGGCCAGGCGAAGCTGTCCGCCGCGATGAGGGGAATGTCGTCCTGTTTCTCCAGCTCGTGGCCCAGCTGGGCCATCCGCTTCGCCGGATAGGCGGAAAAGCCGTAGTCGTAGAGGCTCTGGTGGTCCGCCCAGTCGTTGCCGTCCTGGAGGGTCACGGCGATGAGCCGCTGGCCGTTTCGCTCCGCGCAGCTCACCAGGGTCCGGCCCGCCGCCCGGGTGTAGCCGGTTTTCAAGCCCAGACAGCCGTCCACATAGCTCAACAATTTGTTGTGGTTCGTCATGGTCCGCCCGCCGATGCTTACCGTCCGGGTGGAGGCGATGCGGACCAGGGTCTCGTTTTCCATGGCCGCCCGGGCCAGCAAGGCCATGTCATAGGCGGTGGAGTAGTGGGCCTCGTCGTCCAGGCCGTTGGGGTTGGCGAAGGAGGAATCCTTCATGCCCAATTCCGCCGCCGTCTCGTTCATCCGCTTCACAAAGCCCTTCACGCTGCCCCCCACGTGCTCCGCGATCGCCACGGCGGCATCGTTCCCCGAGCAGAGAAGCAGGCCGTAGAGCAGGGTCTCCAGGGTCAGCTCCTCCCCCTCTTTCAGGTACATGGAGGAGCCCTCCGTATAGGCGGCCTCCCGGCTCACCTTCACCGTGTCCGACAGGTCCCCGTCCCGGATCGCCACCAGGGCCGTCAAAATCTTCGTGGTGCTGGCAATCAGCATCCGGGCCCCGGCGTTTCGCTCGTAGAGCACCCGACCGCTGTCCATGTCCATCAAAACGGCGGCGGAGGCGGAGACCTCCACCGCCTCCGCCCGGCCCGTCAGCAGGCAGGCCAGGACCAAAAGCAGCGCCCAGGCCCGCCGCAGGGGAAACGTTTTAGGCAAGCGTCATCACTCCGTTCGTCAACAGTCAAGTGATGATAGTATGTCCAGATCAGACGGATTCTTGCTCCTTCTTTTTCTTGTCCAGGAATTTTTCCGCCTTGTCCATCAGGTCCGGCGCCATCTCCACGATGCGGTCCAGGGTCGTCGCCGGAGGCGCCGCCACCGGCAGGACCCGGGTCACGCCGTCCTTGATGGTCAGGAAAGCCACGGGGTCGATCTTCACCCCCGCGCCGCCGCCGCCGCCGAAGTTCTCCTTCGGACTCTTGCCGTAGTCCCCGCCGCCGCTGCCGAAGCCGAAATTGACCCGGGAAATGGGAATCAGGGTCACGCCGTCCGGGGTGTTGATGGGCTGGCCCACGATCACGTTGGTGTCCACCAGCTCGTGGATCTTTTCGATTGTGGAGCGCATCAGCTCGCTGACCGGGTGCTTCTTATCCATCGTGTTGTCCATCTTGTTCGTCCTTTCTCCTGTCGTCGGATTGGATTCATAACGGTCATAAACGCCTTACGCGGCGGGATCTTCCGTTGGCGGCTCCTCCGGCGGAGGGTCCTTGGGCCTCTTCGGCTTCTTCTCCGGTTTCGGAGGCCGGATCTTACAGCGCTTCCGCCAGCGCAGGAACCAACCCAGAGCCGGGAAGGCCATGCCGAAGCCCGCCGCCAGCAGCGTCCCGACGCGGAGGGTAATCCCGACCTCTCCCTCTGCCGCTATGCCGGTGGCGTTGAAGTCCACATCCGTGTGAATATAAGGGTCCCGGATCTCCAGCAGCTTTTCCAGCAGGGGCATCCCCGACCAGACGGCGGCCTGGAGCTCTCCGTAAGCTTGGGCCGAGGCCGCCGGGTCCTCCTGTCCCCCCAGCACCAGGGACAGCCGCAGGGGCTTCACCCGGATTCCCCGGCGGGTCCGTTCCAGGGCCCGTTTCAGCGGCGGGAGCAGGGTGCGGAGGGCGTCCTTCCCGTCCTCCAGGGTGAAGGAGAGCTTCGGCTTTTCCCCCTCCGGTTCCTGCTTGGGGGGCTTTTTCTTCTTCTCCCGTCTGGGCTTTGGAGGCTTTTTCGCTTTTTTCGGCTTGGCGGGAAGGATATGTACCCGCAGAACGCCGAACCGCGCATCCAGCCGGAGGTCTCCTCCGCCAAAGGCCGCCCAGGCGCCCACCCGGGTCCGGCAGAGCAGAACGATCAGCAGTGCGATGACCGCCAGAATCCACAGCCAAACCATGGGCGCCTCCTTTCCTTACTCCGTCTCCTCCTCGGAGGATACGATTTCTCCGTTCTCCCCCAGGCGCATCTGGCCGTCGGCCTCCGGCTCCAGGGGGTCCTCCTCCTCGGAGGGCTCCGTCAGCTCCGGCAGCTCCTCCAGGCTGCTGAGGTGGAAGGCCCGGAGAAACTGCTTTGTCGTCCGGTACAGCCGGGGCCGCCCCGGCACCTGCAGCCGCCCGCACTCCTCGATGAGGTCCCGGTTCAGCAGCAGGCTCATGGTGTAGGAGCTGTCCACGCCCCGGATCTGATCCACATAGGCCCGGGTCGTAGGCTGGTAGTACGCGATGATGGTTAAAGCCTCCAGGGCCGGCTGGCTGAGCTTGGCGGGCTTGCGGACCTCCAGAGCCCGGTGCACCGCCTCCCCGAACTCCGGGGCGGAGCAGAGCTGCCAGCAGTCGTCCATCTGCACCAGGCGGATGCCCCGCCGGTCAAAGGCGTAATGGTCGCCCAGGTCCTTCAACGCCCGCTCCACGGCGGGGCGCGCCAGCTCCAGGGCGGCGCAGAGGCGTTTGATTTGCACCGGCTCGCCGGAGGCGAACAGAATCGCCTCCACGGCGGCTTCGATTTCCTTTCTCTCCATGGGTCTCTCCTTAGGTTTCCTCCGCCCGGGCGGCGAGGTGCTCCGGCGGGTCTCCCACCTGGCGGACCGTGCATTCGCTCTCCGAGCCCGTCAATTGCAGCACGTGGGACCGGCACAGCTCCAGCACCGCCAGGAAGGTCGCCACGATCTCGCTGCGGCTCCGGCTCCCGTGAAAGAGCTGGAGGAAGCGGGTGACGGTCCCGTCCTTCAGGCGGCGCAGGATGTCCAGGGCCTTCCGCTCCACGGGGTAGGGCTCGTGCTGGGCGATCTCCTGGAAGGCCGCCTTGGGCGGCGGCAGCTTCCGCTCCGCCCTCGCCTGGAGCTCCCGCATGGTCCGCAGCAGGTCCCGGGGATGGTGGTCGTAGAGGATCTCCCCGGGCTCCAGGGGCTCCGGCCCCCGGACGCAGACGCTGCGGCCGAACTCCTCCAGGGGGGCCAGCTTCTCCCCCATGGCCTTCACATAGGCGTAGCTCTCCCCCCGGCGGCGCTCCTCCAGGGACTGGATCAGGGCCTCCATCTCGCTCTTGGCCTCCTCGTCCTCGATGGAGAGCAACATCCGGGTCTTGAGGTAGACCAGGTGGGAGGCCATGGCGGCAAACTCGCTGGCCACCTCCAGGTCCAGCTGCTGGCGGCGGTCCAGCCAGGCCAGGTACTGGTCGCAGATGAGGGAAATGGAGATGTCCTGAATCTCCATTTTGTTCTTCCCCAGCAGGAACAGGATCAGGTCCAGAGGGCCCTCAAAGTCCTGCAATTCCTCCGTGCGGGAGTGGACCACCTTTTCCAGTTTGAATACGGGACTTTCCAAAGATACCTCCCACCGCTCCGGGATGGTCCCCGGGCGGATTTAGAAAAACAGCTCGAACAAAAAACGGTAAACCCCCAGGATGGCCCCGCTGATGAGGTCCCCGGTGACGCCGAACCAGCTCAGGGCCAGCAGCAGGAACATACCGTACCGCTCGTAGCGCATCAGGCCGAAGTAGGCCCGGTCCGGCAGGAAGGCCCCCAGGACCTTGCTCCCGTCCAGGGGCGGAATGGGCAGCAGGTTAAAGAGCCCTAAGCCGATGGACAAAGGGGCCAGGGTATAGAGCAAAAACTCGAACGCCAAGGCTCCGCCCCGGCTGTACGGAGCATGCAAGTAAATCTCCCGGCTGAGAAACACCGCCAGCAGGGCCAGCAGCAGGTTGGAAACCGGCCCCGCCAGGGCCGTCAGGGCCATGCCCTGCTTGGGCCTCTTAAAATACCGGGGGTCCACCGGCACGGGCTTGGCCCAGCCGAAGCCCACCGCCAGCATCATGACCAGGCCCAGCCAGTCGATATGCCGGAAGGGGTTCAGGCTCAGCCGGTGGCGGTCCCGGGCCGTGGGGTCCCCAAGGGCATAGGCCGCCAGGCCGTGGCAGGTCTCATGGACCGTCAGGCAGAGGAGGACGGCCAGGACCCTCGTCAAGGTGCTCTCCAGGAAATCCCAGTCAATGGATTGGATGAGGCCGCCCAGGTCCATGGTCCTCCCCCTTTCATAGTTGCTTCATTATAGCAGTTCCCGGGAGGAAATACAAGGGAAACCGTGAAAAAGGCCCGCCAAGGGAGGCGGGCCCGGAATCAGATATTCTTTTTGATGGTGTTGATGGCCCCTTTTTCCAGCCGGGAGACCTGGGCCTGGGAGATGCCCACCTCAGCGGACACCTCCATCTGGGTCTTGCCCTCGTAGAACCGGAGGGACAGAATGCGCCGCTCCCGGTCGTCCAGGCGCTTCAGCGCGTCCTTTAACGCGATACGGTCCGTCCAGTGCTCGTCCGTGTTCTGGGTGTCCCGGACCTGGTCCATGACGCAGAGGGCGTCCCCGCCGTCGGAGTACACCGGCTCATAGAGGGACACCGGGTCCACGATGGCGTCCATGGCAAACACCACGTCCTCCCGGGGGATGTCCAGCTCTTTGGCGATCTGCTCCACCGTGGGCTCCCGCTGGGTCTCGGAGATCAGCCGCTCCCGGACCTGGAGCACCCGGTAAGCCGTGTCCCGCATGGACCGGGAGACCCGGATGGCGCTGTTGTCCCGGAGGTAGCGGCGAATCTCGCCGATGATCATGGGCACGCCGTAGGTGGAAAACTTCACCGGCTGATTGACGTCGAAGTTGTCAATGGCCTTGATGAGCCCCACGCAGCCCACCTGAAACAGGTCGTCCACGTTCTCCCCCCGGTTGGAAAACCGCTGGATCACCGACAGCACCAGCCGGAGGTTCCCCTCGATGAGCTGGCGGCGGGCCTCCTGGTCCCCCTCCTTGGTCCGGCGGAGAAGGGCCATGGTCTCCTCGTTTTTCAGCACCTTCAGCTTGGCGGTGTTGACTCCCGCGATCTCGACTTTTCCCTGCATGAAAGCCGCCCCCTCTTGTGTATACTGACCACGCGGCGGGCGGGGGTCTTCCCCTCTTCGCGCCGCAAAGTCAGTATCTCCAGAGGCGTTTTTTCCTATACTGGGACCTTTTGTCAAATCCCGCGCCGGAGGGCGCATAGGACGGCCCGGGGGGCGCATAGGCTTTCCTGAAAGGAGTTGAGGTCCATGCAGTTCCGGTTTCGGGACCTCCGGCGGAAGGAGGTCATCAACATCAACGACGGCTGCCGCCTGGGGCTGGTGGCGGACCTGGATCTCCGGGCCCCGGAGGGCCAGATCGTCGCCATTGTGGTCTACGGGCCCGCCCGGTTCTTCGGGCTCTTCGGGCGGGGAGAGGAGTTTTACATCCCCTGGGACTGCATCCAGCGCATTGGGGACGATATCATCCTGATCGACAAGCCCTTCCAGCGGCGGGACCCGGGCCTGGAGCGGAAGCGGCGGCGGTGAGGGGCTCCGCCAGCGCCTCCCGCAGAAGCTCCAGGAACAGCTCCATGGCCGGGGTGACCCACCGGCCCCTCCGCCAGGCACACAGCGCCGGGGCGGGGACGCCGGAGATGGGGGCTTCCAGCTCCACCAGCCGCCCGTCCCCCAGCTCCTCCTCCGCCACAAACCGGGGCAGGTAGGTAAAGCCCAGGTTGCTCATGACGCACCGCTTGATGGTCTCAATGCTCCACAGCTCCAGCGTCACGTCCAGCTCGATCTCCCGGCGGCGGAGATCCTCCTCCAGGCGGCGGCGGAAAATGCTGTCCGGCTCGTCCGTAACCAGGGAGACGTTCTTTCGCTGGCCCGGGGTGGTGAAGTCCGTCTCCCGGAAATCCGGGGAGGCCAGCAGCACGATGTCATAGCTCCCCATGGACTCCACCTCCAGGGCCTCCCGGTTCCAGTCCATGTCGTAGCCCACCCCCAGGTCACAGGCCCCGGTGCGGACGCCCTGGGGAATCCGCATGCAGTTGCAGCTCCGGACAATCAGCCGGACCTGGGGGGCCCGCTCCCGGAAGGCCCGGATCACCGGCTGCATCCGGTAGCACAGCAGGGTCTCCGCCATGTCCACCCGGAGCGTTCCCGTGGGGACCCGGCCCATCCGCCCGCACTCCAGGATACGGTCCGCCGCCTCCAGCAGCTCCCGGGCCTGGGGCAGGGCCCGCTCGCCCGCCTCCGTCAGGACCATCCTTCGGCCCACCCGCTCAAAGAGGGGGACGCCCAGCTCCTCCTCCAGCTGCTGGATCTGGACGGTGATGGTGGACTGGGTGTAGCCCAGGCGCTCCGCCGCCCTTTGATAGCTCCCCTGGTCCACGATGGCCTGGAACGTGCGGAGATTTTTCAGCTCCATGGGGCCGCCTCCTAACTCATTGATTTTCTCAATAGTATACTTGAAAAACTTTTGCTTTTCAAATGGATTTTTTTCTGGTATGATGGGCTCATCTCAAACAAAGGACGGTGCCCGTCATGCCTTTGTCTCTTCTCCCCTCCTTCCTGCTCTACTGCTATGTGGGCGCCATTACCCCCGGCCCCGCCAATCTCTGCTCCCTCTCCACCGCCCTGCGGTACGGAAAGGGCCCCGCCCTGCGCCAGTGGAGGGGACTGTTTACCGGCTTTACCATCGTATCCCTGGCTTCCGTGCTGGTAACCTATTTCCTGGGCACCGTGCTGAACCAATACGTGGGCGTTCTGTCCTGGGTGGGGGCGGCCTATCTTTTGTGGATGGCCTGGCACATGCTCCGCTCCTCCGCCGGGCGGTCGGGACAAGCCCCGGAGGCCCCGGGCTTCCTCACGGGTCTGCTGGTGCAGCTGACCAACGTGAAGATCATGGTCTTCTGCCTGATGGCGATGGCCTCCTTCGTCCTGCCCTATACCAGGTCCTTCTGGGCCCTGCTGGCGGTGGGGCTGTTCCTGCCCTTTACGGGGCCTGTCGCCAATCTGGCCTGGCTCTTTGCCGGGGCAGCGCTGCAAAGGCTTTTCGCCAACCGCCAAAAGGCCGTGGACATCGTCTGCGCCGCCGCCTTGGCGCTGTGCGCCGTCAGCCTGGTCCTGCCTCATTAAAACGGCTCATAATCTTTCAAAAACAGCGCCGCCAGGACAATCAGGTCCTGACGGCGCTTTGCCTCGCAAAACAGGCCGGTCTTTACTTCAGGAAGATTCTGCTCGCTTCCACATGAATGTTGCAATCTTCCTCCTCGGAGGTGATTTCCTCCGTCAATCTGCCAATCTGGACGCTCAGCTGCGGATACAGCTTCTCGCACCGTACTCTCCCTTTGCTCTTTTTGTCCAGCGCCTTATTCAAGGATTTCAGCTCCGCAATCAAAGCTTCCTGTTTCTCAAAATAGAGGTCCCGCTGTTCCACAAGCTGCTTCAGCAGCGATTCCTCTCCCTCTGAAATTCGGTTGCCCTTTTTTCGCAGGCTGGTAATCGGCGCCCACAGCTTCTTCAGGGTCTCCTGCACCCTCGCCAGTTCCTCTCTTTTTCGTTCCCACGATTCCGGAATGTGCGGGGGGTAGCCAATGGAAAAGCGGCTCTGGCCCCCGGCCAGATTGCCGACCCGGCGGCACAAAATACTGTCTCCCGCGCGGATCAGGCTGTCCACGATCATCCCCCGGCCGCTCATAACATAGACCGTGCCGCCGCAGCGAATCACGCTGTTGGAAATCGTCTCCGCGATCACGCTGGTCCCGCCGTCAATTTCCACCCACTCCATTACCGGGGCCTGCACCTGACAGGCGGCCGTTAAAAAGGTCTTGCCCTTCGTTCCGTAAACGCCCTTCTGGACCCGAATGGTCCCGTTTGTAGACGTCACGCGGGCCTCTCCCATCTTCCCGTTGATGACGATCTCGCCGGAGGCCTCGATTTCAACGCCTCCATCCACATTGCCGCCTATATAAAGGTTTCCGGAAACCCGGAGCGTTCCCTGAAACTGGTCCAGATCCCCCTCCACGATTTTCTGCTCATGAATGCAGAACTGGTCGTCTTCGATGTATAAAATCCCGTCCACACCGGCCACAAGCGCCTGTCCGCCCCAGCCGATGACGGTATTCTTCCCCTGAGGGACACAGGCCTCGGCAGACTGCGGGCTGGGGAGACTCTGCCCCGTTACATCCATGCCGTCCGATCCCTCCCTTGGGGGCCGGATCAGACAGATGATCGTTCCTTTCCGAATGGGCTGCAGCTGGGTGTCCTGTTCAAAATCCACCTGGCTCCCGTTCTGCACCTCTACGCTCATGTTCCTGCGCCGCTGGAGCAGCTCCGTCACCTTGCCGTCCTCTCCCGCCACGGGCGGCTTCCCCCGCGCCACCGGAAAGATGCGGAAATACCCAAGGCCAAACTCCCTTTGAATGTCTTCCCGCAAAACGCCGTAGTGGATGCCCTCATAGTGCATGTCTCCCAGGAACTCCTCCAGGGTGATGTCATCCCCGCCGTTCTCCGGCCGAAGCAGACACGCATAGGCGCTCATCCGATCCTCGGCAAGGAAAAAACGCGCCTCCGCCTTCATAGGCTGCAGATCGCCGTTTACCGCCTTTTTGTACCGGGCCCGGCACGCCTCCTTTAACGCCCACATAAAATTTTCCACCGTTTTGCTGTCGTCCGGATACCGCTCTTTCAGCTCGCCGCCCGTCTCTTCCAGTTCTGAGAACATCCTTCTGTAAGGAGTGGGATGGAATGTTTTTTTCCCTTGCTCGCCCGTCTCTTTTGAGACAAAACGATCTAAGATTGACACTCTCATCCCCTGCCTTTTCTCGAATCCCACATTGGCAGCCGCTTTCTGCGGGCTCTGGCCCGCGTTTTCCGGCTCAGTGCTTCATATTGTATCATTTCTATGGAAAATTATCAAGTATTATTCCGTAAAAGGCAAACTCTGACATCTGTTTTCAGTTCCCGCTCAGGACGGTTCACACTTGGCGGGGTCCGCCGCCACATTTATGTTCCTCCACTGTCTTTACGGCGCCTCCGGCGGACGGTACAATCCCACGCTCAAGTCGTTGACGTTGGTGCCCGTGGGCCCGGTGACGATCAGGCCCCCCGCCCGCTCCAGCGCATGGTAGGAGTCGTTCTCCGCCAAAACCGCCGGGACCTCAATTCCCAGCCTCCGAAGCCGGTCTCGGGTCCCGCCGTCCACATAGCCCCCCGCCGCGTCCGTGGGGCCGTCGGTGCCGTCGGAACCCACAGAGAACAGGGCTGTCCCCTCCGTCCCCGCCAGGATGGGGGCCGCTGCCAGGGCCAGCTCCTGATTCCGGCCTCCCTTCCCCTTTCCGGTGAGCCGCACCACCGTCTCGCCGCCCAGGATCAGTGCGAAAGGCCGTCCCGCCTCCCGCTCCCGGAGGAGCGCCCGGGCCAGAGCCTCTCCGGTCTCCCGGGCCTCCCCCGCCGCCCGGTCCGTGAGGATACGGGCCTCATAGCCCAGCCCCCGGCAAACCTCCGCCGCCGTTTGGCAGAGCTGGGTCACGCTGCCGCAGATGCGGCTCTCCACATGGGGCAGCGCCGCCGGGAGGGGCCGGGCCAGCAGGGCCCGGGCTTGGGGAGAAAGCTTCAACTCGTACTTCTCCACCACCGCCAGCGTCTCCTCCAAACTGGAGGCATCCACTGCGGCGGGGCCGGAGGCGATCATATCCAGCCGGTCCCCCAGCACGTCGGAGAGGACCACGGAAAACACCCGTGCCGGCGCGCAGGCCTCCCCGAAGCGTCCTCCCTTCACGTTGGACAGCCGCTTGCGGACCCGGTTGACTTCCTGGATGTCCGCGCCGCAGGCCAGGAGCCGGCGGTTGATCTCCTGGAACTCCTCCAGGGGGAGGTCCGACGCCTCGAAGAGGGCGGAACCCCCACCGGAGAGGAGGAACAGCAGGTCATCCCCCTCCCCCAGCCCCCGGGCCAGCGCCAGCGCCCGCTCCGACGCGGCGAAGGAGGCGGCATCCGCCACCGGATGTCCCGCCTCCAGAATCTCCAGGCCGGGCAGAGGCCCCGGGCTGTGGCCGTACTTTGTGACCACCAGGCCGCCGTCCACCCGAACGGCCTCCAGGGCGGCGGAAGCCATCCGCCACGCCGCCTTGCCCACGGATACCAGCAGCGTCCGGCCAGGGCCGGGGCGGAAGTCCTTCAGGGCCTCCTTCACCGCCACATCCGGCAGGGCCCGGCGGATGGCCTCGCCGTAGATCCGCTCTGCGTGCTTCCGCAGCTCCGTCATGGGGGACCGCCTCCTTCTCTTTCCTGATGGGCCCCAGTATAGCGGAAGGGCCGGAAAAAGGCAATCGCTTTTCCCACCTTCCATTTGCATTTTTCCATTTGATGGGGTATGATGTTGAAAACGCCGGACACAGGCGCAAAGGAGGCGCGGCGCGTGAAACGAATGGACGAGGGCATGCCCTTTCTCCTGCGATATGAAAACGTGGCCTGGTACGAGGACGGAAAGGTCCGCATCCTGGACCGCCGGGTCTACCCCCGGGAGGTCCGCTTTGAGGTCTGCGAGACCTACAGGCAGGTGGTCCGGGCCATCGCGGACATGGTGACCCAGAGCGCCGGGCCCTACACCGCCGTGGGCATGGGCATGGCCCTGGCGGCGCACCAGGTCCGGGACAAGGGCCCGGCGGAACAAATCGCCTTCCTCCGGCAGGCGGCCCACGACCTGGCCCACGCCCGGCCCACCACCGCCAACCGCTACGGCAAGATCACTTTCCGCTGCGCCGATGCGGCGGAGGCGGCCCTGGAGGCGGGACGGGACCCCGTCGCCGCCATTGTGGACGACACGCTGGCCTCCCTGAACCGGCGCTACAGCGTTATGCAGCTGGTGGGGGACCACCTGGAAACGCTCATCCCGGAGGGCGGGACGATCCTGACCCAGTGCTACGGGGAGACCATCATCGGGACCCTCATCCGCGCCGCCGCCAGGACGGGAAAGTCCTTCCGGGTTTTCTGCGCGGAGACCCGGCCCTTCCTCCAGGGGGCCCGCCTCACCGCCAGCTGCTTTGCCCAGGCGGGCTTTGACACCACGGTGTTCACCGACAACATGGTGGCCTACGCCATGGAGCGGGAGGGGATCGACCTGTTCACCTCCGCCGCGGACACCATCGCCCGGGACGGGCACATCGCCAACAAGACAGGCACCTTTCAAATCGCCATCCTGGCGAAGTACTTCGGCGTTCCCTACTACGTCACCGGCATCCCCGACGCCGACAAGCGGTCCGTGGAGGACATCGTCATCGAACAGAGGGACCCCGGGCCGGTGCTCACCTCCTGGGGCATTCCCAACACGGTTCCGGAGGTCAAGGGCATTTACCCCTCCTTTGACATCACGCCGCCCCATCTGATTTCCGGGGTGGTGACGGACAAGGGAGTCTATGTCCCCTATCTGCTGGACCGCTATTTCGACGCGGACGTCCGGGAATTTTATTGAGGAGGATTCCGTTATGCTGTTACAGAAGGAACGGGAGCTGGTGGTGGAGTACGGCAAAAAAATGAGCGCCGACCGCCTCTGCACCGGCACCAGCGGAAACATCAGCGTCTATGTCCCGGAACAGGGCCTCATGGCCATCAGCCCCTCCGGCATCGGCTATTTCGACACCCAGCCGGAGGACGTGGTGGTGACGGACCTGGACGCCAACATCGTGGAGGGAACCCGAAAGCCCTCCAGCGAGTGGGCCCTCCACACCCTCTTTTACAAGAACAAGCCCCACATCCGGGCCGTGGTCCACACCCACTCCATGTACTGCACCACCTTCGCCGTGCTGGGTCGGCCCCTCCGGGCCGTCCACTACGCCATCGCCGACGCCGGGGCGGCGGAGGTCCCCTGCGCGCCCTACTACCCCTTCGGCACCCTGGAGCTGGCGAAGGCCGCCGTGGAGACCGCCGGGGCCAGCGACGCGGTCCTCCTGGGGAACCACGGGCTGGTGGCCTGCGGAAAGGACATCGCCGGGGCCTACGGCCTGGCGCTGAATATGGAATACGTGGCGGAACTCCAATACCGGGCGCTGTGCGTTGGAACGCCCAACGTCCTCAGTAAAGACCAGATGGCGGATGTGATCGAGCGCTTCAAGTCCTACGGCCAGCCGGACGGCAAAAAGTCGGGCTACTAGTTCTTCTCAATATGTTAAGAGAAGGCGGGATGCTGTCAGCATCCCGCCTTTTTTCTGCTATCACTGCGGTATATCTTTCCCCAGGCGCTTGTACATGGTCTTCTTCACCGCCCGGAGGATGTTTTCATACCCGGTGCAGCGGCAGAGGTGTCCGGAGAGGAGCTTCCGCAGTTCCTCGTCCGTATACTCCCTGCCGGATTCCAAAATCTCCACCGCCGTCAGAATGAAGCCGGGAGAGCAGAAGCCGCACTGGATCGCCGCCTCGTCCACAAAGGCCTGCTGGATGTCGCTGAGCTCCCCGTTGGGGCCCAGGAGGCCCTCCAGGGTGCGGACCTTCTTTCCCTCCGCCCAGACGGCCAGGTAGATGCAGGAGTTGAACGCCTCGCCGTCGATCAGTACGTTGCAGGCGCCGCACTCCCCCACTTCACAGCCTTTCTTCACGGAGGTCATCCGGAAGTCGTTCCGGAGCATGTCGGTCAGGCTGGCCCGGACGTCCACCGTCCGCTCCACGTCCTTTCCGTTGAGGTTGAAACGGACCGTCTGATATTGAATCTGATGCTTTTCCATCACAGGTCACCTCCCGCCAGTCTCACGGCCTCAATGAACGCCCGTTTCGCGCTCTCCACGGCAATGTGGAGGCGGAAGTCTTTGGCCGCCCGCCAGGAGTCCCGGGGATTGATGTCCTCCTTGACGGCCTGGGCGAACCGCTCCGCCAGCTCCAGGCTGACGGGCTGTCCGGCGGCGAGTTTTTCCGCCGTCCCGGCCCGCAGGGGCACGGGGCCCGCCACGCCGAAGGCGACCCGGGCCCGCTCCACCGTCTTCTTGTCGGCGGAGAGGCGGACGTTGACGGAGGTCCCCAGGGTGGCGATGTCCATGGCGTTCCGCATGGCGTACTTGATATAGTGGCCGAAGCAGTTCTCGTAGCTCTCCTTGGGAATCAGGATGGCGGTCTGGATCTCGCCCTCCCGGAGGTCCACCTTGCCCGCCTTGACATAGAAGTCATGGATGGGCTGGCGGCGGACGCCCTCCGGACCCGTCAGCTCCACCACGGCGTCCCAGGCGTGGAGGGTGGAGGCGGAGTCGGCGGAGGTGACGCCGTTGCAGGTGTTTCCGCCGATGGTGCCGATGTTCCGGATCTGAGGCCCTCCTACCTGGTCCACGGCCTCCCCCAAGACGTTGATATACTTCCGAATCAGGGGGTCTCGGGTAATATGGGAGAAGCTGGTGAGGGAACCGATACGGAGGGTCCCGTCAGCGTCCAGGGACACGCCCCGAATTTCGTCCAGGGTCTGGATGGAGATGAGCTCCGCCCCGGCCCGCTTGCCCTCCCGCATCTGGACCAGCACGTCGGAGCCTCCGGCGATGATCTGGGCCTCAGGATGGGCAAGGCGCAGACCCACGGCGTCTTTCACGCTCTCGGCCTGGTACAGGGCTTTCATGTCATACATACGCTTGGCCCTCCTTTAATCGTTGATGAGCCCAGCCTCTTTGAACTTCCGGTAGAGGACGTGGGGGGTGATGGGACAGGAATCGATAGCCACGCCGGTGGCGTTCAAAATCGCGTTTCGGATGGCAGGAGCTCCGGAGCAGGCCGGAGGCTCGCCCAGGGCCTTGGTGCCGTAGGGGCTGGTGGGCTCCGGGTTCTCTACGAAGCCCACCTCCAGGGTGGGATGGTCCATGAAGGTGGAGAGCTTGTAGTCCAACAGGTTGTTGTTCAGGGGCTTGCCGGTCTTCTCGTCGAACTTCAGCTCCTCGGAGAGGCCGTAGCCGATGGCCATGGACATGCCGCCGTGGACCTGGGCCTCCGCCAGGGCGGGGTTGATGAGGCGTCCGCAGTCGTGGACGTTCACCAGCCGCAGCAGCTTCGCCTTGCACATGGGGATGTCCACCTCCACCTCCGCGAAGGAGCAGCCGAAGGAATAGGCGTTGCTCTTGATCTGGGCGGTGGTCTCGGCGGTGATATGCTGGCTGTGCTCCAGGGAGTACAGGCTTTCCGTCGCCAGGTCCCCCAGGGATTTCAGAATCCGCCCGTCGCTCTTGCGGACGATCTGCCCGTCCACCAGGTCCAGGTTGGAAATGGGCATCCGGGTCTGCTCGTGGGCCACCGCCAGAATACGCTCCCGGAGGGCCAGGGCCGTCTGCATGATGGAGAAACCGCCGATGTAGGTCTGCCGGGAGGCGTAGGCCCCGGTGCCGAAGGGGGTGACGTCGGTGTCCTGGGTGGAGACCACGTGGACGTCGCTGAGGGGAATTCCCACGGCGTCCGCCACCATCTGGGAGTAGGCCGTGTCGCAGCCCTGGCCGATCTCCGTCTCGCCGGTTTGGAACTGGAGGGAGCCGTCCTGGTTCAGCACCATGCGGCAGGAGGAGGACTCCAGGGAGATGGGCCACACGGCGGTGTTGTACCAGAACACCGCCAGCCCCACGCCCCGGCGGACCGGGCCGGTCTGATTTTGGTACTCCTGGAACTTCTTCTCATAGTCCAGCTTTTCCAGGGCCATGTCCATGCACTGGTTGAAGGTGTCGGAGTAGAGCTCGTTCTTGGAGAAGCCGTCCACATAGCCCATGGGCATCAGATTTCTACGGCGGAACTCCAGGGGGGACATGCCGATCGCCTTGCAGATGTCGTCAATGTGGCACTCCCCGGCGAACATGGCCTGGGGGATGCCGTAGCCCCGCATGGCCCCGGCGGAGGGGCGGTTCGTGTACACCGTCCAGCTGTCGCACTCCACGTTGGGGCAGGGGTAGAGCTGGGGGAAGGCGTTCATGCCCTTGGCGACAATCCCGTGGCCGTGGGAGGCGTAGGCCCCCTGGTTGGAAAACGCCTCCAGCTTCCGGGCAACCAACGTGCCGTCGGGCCGGACATAGGAGATGATATGGGTGCGGATGGCGTGGCGGACCCGGTTGGAGACGAAGGTCTCCTCCCGGCTGCACTCCAGCTTCACAAGCCGCCCACCCACCTGGGTGGAACACCAGGCGCAAAGGGGCTCGTACAGCGCGTCCTGCTTGTTGCCGAAGCCGCCGCCGATATAGGGCTTGATGATCCGGACCTTGCCCCAGGGGATGCCCAGGGCCTGGCCCACCACCCGGCGGACGATATGGGGAATCTGGGTGGAGGTCACCACCACCACCCGGCCCGCCTCCTCGTAGGCGAAACAGCCGTGGTTCTCAATGTGGCAGTGCTGGACGGTGGGGGTATCGTACCAGCCCTCGACTTTAATAAGGCCGGGCTCCTGCCGAGCGGCCTCGTAATCCCCCCGGCGGACGTCGGAGTGGGCCAGGATGTTGTTGGAGCGCCCCTCGTGAATCTGGGGCGCGCCGTCCTTCATGGCCTCCTGGACGTCCAGGACGAAGGGCAGTTCCTCGTACTCCACCTTGAGGGCCCGGACGGCCTGGGCGGCGGCTACCTCGTCCTCCGCGATGACCACGGCCACCTCGTCGCCGTAGTAGCGGACATGCTGATTCAGCAGCTTCCGGTCCGCCACGTCCTGGTGGTGGGGGTCCGTGGACCAGGGATGGCCCGCCGTGGGAAACTCAATGTCCGGCGCGTCAAAGCAGGTCAGAATCTTCACCACGCCCGGGACGGCCTCCGCCGCCGACGTGTCCACGGACTTCACAAAGCCGTGGGCGATGGTGGAATGGCAGATTTTCGCGATCAGGGCGCTGCGGTCGCAGAGGTCGTCCATGTATTTGGCCCGGCCCGTGGCCTTTTCATAGGCGTCTACGCGGGTCACGCTTTTGCCGACGCTTTTGCTCATAGGTTGCCCTCCTTTTCTATTACAACTTTGCTCCCAAGAAAGCGGGGCGCTTGACTGGACGGGAGAAAAGAGGATATACTACTTTTATGAGTACTTGCGAACGATGGGGGTCAAAGATTATGGCGCGGACATTGGGCTGTGTAGTTATGGCGGCGGGAAACGCCCGCCGGTTTGGGGAGAACAAGCTGGCCGCCGGGGTCGGGGGCCGAAGTTTGATCCTCCGGACCCTGGAGGCGGTGCCGGTCGAAGAGTTTGAAACCGTCGCGGTGGTGACGCAATACCCGGAGGTTCTGGACCTGGCGGGGCGGTTCGGCTTCCGGGCCGTCCGGAACGAACACCCGGACTGGGGGATCAGCTATACAATCCGGCTGGGGATGGAGGCTTTGGGACACTGTGATGGGGCCATGTTCCTGGTCAGCGACCAGCCGCTTTTGAGGCGGGAGAGCGTCCGGGCCCTGGCGGAGCTGTGGCGCGCTCAGCCGGACAAGATCGCCGCCCTGGCCCACGGCGGGGTTCGGGGAAATCCCTGTATCTTCCCCGCCCGGTTCTTCCCGGAGCTGCGGGAGCTCCGGGAGGACCACGGGGGAAACACCGTCATCCGGCGGCATGAGGAGGACCTGATCCTGCTGGAGGTGCCGGAGGAGGAGCTGACCGATGTGGACACGCGGTCGGCCTTGGAAGGGTTGAATCCTTAGGGCCCGGCAGCTTGAGGGGGGAATGGCCTGAGCAGGGGCTCAGGCCCCACAATAGAACCCCCTGCTCCTCCTGAGGTGTTCTGCATCAATCAGCTTTATTTTTTGCTGTAGGGAGTCCCCTCCAGGGGCAGGGCCGTCCGGCGTTTGCCGTCATAGCGGTAATACGCGTCGGCGATGGCGGGGGCGGTGGGAATGGAGGTGATCTCCCCGATGCCGATGGCCCCGCAGGCCACGTTCAAGCCCGGCTTTTCCACGATGATGGGAACGATCTCGGGAATCTGATTGGCCCGGAACAGGCCCAGGGTGCCGAATTTTACATTGGGCTTGCAGTCCGTCAGGGGATAGCGCTCCGTCAGGGCAAAGCCCATAGACATGACCACGCCGCCCTCGATCTGGCCTTCCACCGACAGGGGATTCACCGCCTTGCCCACGTCGTGGGCGGCGACGATCTGCTTCAGCTTCCCGTCCTCGTCCAGGACGCACACCTGGGTGGCGTAGCCGTAGGCGATGTGGCTGACGGGGTTGGGCACGTCGGCCCCCAGGGGGTCCGTCTTGCCCAGGTATTCGCCGGTAAACTCCTTGCCGTTCAGGGAGGCCAGGCCCCCTTCCTCCAGGGCGGCCTTCAGTCCCTCGCAGGCCCGGCGGCAAGCCTCGCCGGTGAACAGCGTCTGGCGGGAGCCGGAGGTGGTGCCGGAGTCCGGCGCGAAATAGGTATTGGACCGCTCATAGACAACATCCTTGTAACTCAGGCCCGTCTGATCACAAATCATCTGGGTCAGCACGGTCCCCAAGCCCTGGCCGATGCAAGAGGCCCCGGCGAAGATATGGACTTTCCCGTCCTCCACCGTCAGCCGGACCCGGCCGGTATCCGGAATGCCCACGCCCACACCGGCGTTCTTCATGGCGCAGGCGAGGCCCGCGTACTTGGCCTTTTCGTAATAGGGCTTCACCGCCTCCAGGGTCTCCGCCAGGCCGGTGGACTCATCCACGATCTGGCCGTTGGGCAGCTCCTGACCGGGGCGGATGGCGTTGCGCCAGCGGATCTCCCAGGGACTGATGCCGACGACATCCGCCATCTGGTTCAGAAGGCTTTCAATGCAGAAGCAGGTCTGGGTGACGCCGAAGCCCCGGAAGGCCCCGGCGGGGGGATTGTTGGTGTACCAGGCCCAGCCGTCGATCTCAAAATTCTGGTAGTTATAGGGCCCGGCGGCGTGGGTGCAGGCCCGCTCCAGCACCGGCCCGCCCAGGGAGGCGTAGGCCCCGGTGTCCGCCACGACGCTGGCCTTCACGCCCTGGATGACGCCGTTCTCATCACAGCCCAGGGTGAACTCCATCTCCATGGGGTGCCGCTTGGGGTGGATCAGCAGGCTCTCCGCCCGGCTGAGCTTCACCTTCACCGGGCGCTTCGTCAGGTAGGCAGCCAGCGCGGCGTGATGCTGGACCGTCACGTCCTCCTTGCCGCCGAAACCGCCGCCCACCAGGCAGTTGCGGACCTTCACCTTCTCCGGCGGGAGGCCCAGCATCCCCATTGTTTCGTGCTGGGTGTCGTAGGCGCCCTGGTCCGTGGAGAGGACCATGACCCCGTCCCCGTCGGGATAGGCCACGGCGCACTCCGGCTCCAGGAAGGCGTGCTCCGTCCAGGGGGTGGAAAATTTCTCCGTGAGAACATGCTTGGACTTGGCGATGGCCGCCGCCGGGTCGCCCCGCTGAATGTGCTTGTGGGCCAGGAGGTTCCCCTCCCGGTGGACCAGGGGCGCGCCCTCGGCCATAGCCTCCTGGGGATTCCGCACCATGGGCAGCTCCTCATAATCTACCTTGACCAGAGCCTTGGCCTTGGCCAGGGTCTCCTGGTCCTCGGCGGCCACGATGCAGACGGCGTCGCCCAAGTAATGGGTGATATCCCCCACGGCGATCATGGTGTCCCAGTCCTTTTTCAGGTGGCCCACCTTGTTGTTCCCGGGAATGTCGGCGGCGGTGAACACGCCGACTACGCCGGGCAGGGCCTTGGCCTCTTCCGTGTGGATTGCCAGCACCCGGGCCCTGGGGTACTGAGACCGAACGGCGGAGGCATACAGCATGCCGTCCATGTACACATCGTCGGGATAGAGGCCCGTGCCGGTGACCTTCTCCTCCACGTCCACCCGGGGCACCCGGGCCCCCAGGGACCAGTCCGAGGGGATTTCCGGCACCTCCCCGGCCCGGAGCAACTCCGCCGCCAGGAGAATGGCGTCGATGATCTTCACATAGCCGGTGCACCGGCAGATGTTGTTCCGGATGGCGAAGGCCGCCTCCTCCCGGGTGGGGTTCCGGTTCCCGTCCAGAAGGGCCTTGGCGCACATGACCATGCCGGGGATGCAGAAGCCGCACTGCACCGCCCCGGCCTGGCCGAAGGCATATGTATAGACCCGCTTCTCAAAGTCCGTCAGGCCCTCCACGGTGAGGACGCGCTTCCCCTCCAGTTTGTCCGTCTGAGGGATGCAGGCCCGGGTAGGCTTGCCGTCGATCAACACCGTGCAGGTGCCGCAGGCGCCCTCGCTGCATCCGTCCTTCACGGAGGTCAGGCCCAGGCCGTCCCGCAGGAAACGGATCAGCTTTTGGTTCTTCTCCACGGTGACTGGTTTGCCGTTTACGGTAAATGCCGCCATAAAAAACTCCTTGCTTCCGTGCCCGCCCTCGGTCCCACGGCCATGTTGTATTCGGAAAGGTCAACCTTTCCGTTGTTGTTCATTATACATGAACTTTCCGCACCGCGCAACTACACTTTTGTCATTTCGTTATTCTATCTTTAGTCTAACGGCGGCAACTCCCAGCCCACGGCCAGGGCCCCGTTTCGAACGGTAATCCGGGCCGATGGTTCCAAAATATGGTTGCTGACTCCCAAGGGAACGTCCGGCGTCAGGACGGCGTTATTCAAGGGGTACTGGAAGCCCTCCTCGTCTACGCCCTCCGCCCGGTCCCCCAGGCAGAAGGCGGAGAACAGGCCCCACTCCACCGTTTTTTCCACCGTCAGCGCCTCATCTTCCATGACGGTCCAGACGAAGTCGTCGTCGTACAGATACCCCCTGGCCCCCCTCCGGCGGAGGAACAGCAGGGACTGGAGGTTCGCCAGGGTGTGGTCCAGGCGCTTGCCGCCGGTGCCGCCGTAAATATAAAAGGTATCGCATCCCTCTTCCAGTCCCGCCTTGAGAGCGGCCAGGGTGTCTGTGTCGTCCTTCTCCACCGGCAGGCGGCGGACATGGATAAAATCCACCGGAGGCTCCATGGAATCAAAGTCCCCCAGGAGAAGGCCCGGCTCAAGGTTCTCCCTCTGACAGATCCGATAGCCCGCGTCGGCCGCAATGACGAAATCGCCGGGGGCAGGGCGCTCCCGCAGGCCATAGAAGCTCCCTGCGGCAAAGATGAAGCAGCGTTTCATGACAAGCTCTCCTTGGCAATGGTTTTTGATTCCCTGATTATACCAGTTCTCAGCCGGAAACGCCAGCCTTTTCAGCCAGGCTCCTCCAACGCGCGCTCAATGTCAAGAACGATGTCGCTCATCTTCACGTCCAGCGCCAGGCTGATCCGGTACAGCGTCTCCAGAGTCGGCTTCCGCCCACCCCGCTCAATGGCGCTGAGGTGGGTCCTGCCAATGTCCGCAAGGCCGCTCAGCACCTCCTGGGTCACGCCCTTCCGAAGCCGGTAGGCGGCGATCACCTCGCCGACTACCACTGGATCCAGGCGCATCTCGCTCATGTTCATCACCTCTTGAAGAGTGTATCCGAAAACACCGCCCCCTCCGAACGCATATGTTGACATTTGAATACTTATGTGTTACCATTTTCCCCAAGAACGCACTCGCTCCACAGCGGGAAAGATGGGAGGATGGAATGTCCGGAATGATTGCCGCGGCGGCGGCGCTCTGGCTTGCCGATACGGCGGGGCGGTGGCGCTGCTTCCAGAAAATGGGCTGCCGGGGCTGGGAGGCGGCGGTGCCGGTCTACCGGACCTGGCTGCTCTTTCACGAGCTTTACGGCGACGGGCGGCGGATGCTTCGGCTGCTCCTGCCGTTTTACAATGTGTACTTCTTTTTTTGGTACAACTTCGACCTGGCTCTCGCTTTCAACCGTGGCGTCCGGTTCGGCCTGGGTCTGGCGCTGCTGCCCTTCCTCTTCTTCCCAGTCCTGGGTTTCGGCGGCGCGGTCTATCTGGACGGCTCTCTGAGCTTGCGGTAAAGAGCCGCTCCATTTTGAAACGGTCCATAAAAAAGGGCCGTTTTTTTTGTTTTCCTCTTGACAAGAACGATTGTTCGAGTTACAATCATACTCGAACAAAATTTCTATAAGGAGGACTTCCCTATGACCGGCTGGACGTTATTCTTTACCCTCCTGGGCGTGGCCATTCTCACCGCCCAGCTCTTCCGCCTCATCGACCTGATTGAGCGGCCCACCCGCCGCTCCCGCAAGGCGGCCTGCCTCCCGGCGGCCTGGAACGTCCGCCTCTGGGACAGCCTGGACAAGAAGCAATGGACGTCCTGGAGAAGCTGACCATCCTCACCGACGCCGCCAAGTATGACGCCGCCTGCACCTCCAGCGGCGGGACCCGGACCGCGAAAAAGGGGTATCTCGGCAACACCTCCACTTCCACGGCGGGCTGCTGCCACACCTTCTCCGCCGACGGGCGCTGCGTCACACTGCTGAAGGTATTGTTGACCAACCGCTGCGTGTACGACTGCAAGTACTGCGTCAACCGCCGGAGCAACGAGACGAAACGGGCGGCCTTTACCCCGGAGGAGCTGGCGGACCTCACCATCCAGTTCTACCGCCGGAACTATATTGAGGGGCTGTTCCTCTCCTCCGGGGTCTTCCGCAGCCCGGACTACACCACGGAGCTGATGATCCGGGCCCTGTCCCTCCTGCGGGAGCGGTACCGCTTCAACGGCTATATCCACGCCAAGGCCATTCCCGGCACGTCTCCGGAGCTGGTGGAGCGGCTGGGTTTCCTGGCGGACCGGCTCAGCGTGAACATCGAGCTGCCCTCCGAGGCGGGGCTGAACTCCCTGGCCCCGGACAAAACAAAACGGGCCATCTTGGCCCCCATGCGGCAGATCCAGACCCGGAACCGGCAGAGCCGGGAGGAGCTGGTGAAATATCGCCACGCCCCCCGCTTCGCCCCCGCCGGGCAGAGCACCCAGCTCATCGTGGGGGCCACCCGGGACACGGACTTCCACATCCTCCGGCTGACCCAGGGGCTCTATGATCGCTACAGTCTGAAACGTGTGTTCTATTCCGCCTACGTTCCCGTGGTGGAGCATGCCCTTCTCCCTGCCAAGGACGTGAAGCCGCCCTTGCTGCGGGAGCACCGGCTTTACCAGGCGGACTGGCTGCTGCGGTTCTATGGCTTCCGGGCGGAGGAGCTTTTGGATGAGAACAACCAGGACTTCGACACCCGGGTGGACCCCAAGTGCAGCTGGGCCCTGGCCCACCTGGACTTCTTCCCGGTGGAGGTCAACACCGCCGCCTATGAGACCCTGCTGCGGATTCCCGGCGTGGGAGTCACCTCCGCCCGGCGGATTCTCAGCGCCCGGCGGGTGGGGCCCCTTCACATCGACAATTTGAAAAAGCTAGGGGTTGTGATGAAGCGGGCCCAGTATTTCCTCACCGCCTCCGGCAAAATGGCGGAGGGCCTGCGCTTTACACCGGACAGCCTTCTCCGGGGGCTCATCGCCGCCGAGCGGCCCCTGCTGCCCCAGCAGGAGGCGGTGCAGCTGTCCCTGTTTGACCAAACGGAATCCGCCTGATGAAACGGCTCTTGGCTATGGAAATCTTCTATTACTACGACGGCAGCTTCGACGGCTTCCTCTCCTGCGTCTTCGACAGCTACGCCCATAAAGAAATCCCCGCCGGGTTTTTCTCCGGCGAGGATGGAATTTGCACTCTATTCGATTCCCGGACGGTCTCCACGGACCCGGACCACGCCGTCCGGGTCCTGCGGAAGGTCGCCGCTTTGTCCCCGGAGGCCGCCGTCCTTCTGCGGCGGGGCTTTCTCACCTGCCTGCCGGAAAAGGAGCTGTACCTGTTCCGGCTCACCGCCAAGCTGCTCCGGGAGGGCCCCGGCTTCCTCCACAACCGCTCTGACGAGACGCTCTTCCCGGTGATCCGGGCCGTCCAGCATCTCAACGGGGAGGTTCATCTTTTAAAGGGCTTTGTCCGCTTCTCGGACCTGGGGGGCGTGCTGGGGGGCGAGATTGAGCCGAAAAACCGGGTACTCCCCGTGCTGGGCGGGCACTTCGCCGCCCGGTTTCACAACGAGCGGTTTTTCCTCTACGACCGCACCCACAAGGAGGCCCTGTTCCACGTTCCCGGCCGGTCGGTCATCCGGCCTCTGGCGGACTTCCGGATGGCTCCGCCGGACGAGGTGGAGGCCCGCTACCGCCTGCTGTGGAAACGGTTTTACGATACCATCGCCATCAAGGAGCGGGAGAACCCCCGCCTGCGGATGAACAACATGCCCAAGCGCTATTGGGGCACCATGACGGAGTTCCAGGGGGAGGACTGGTTCAAGCCTCGAAGCTCTCCCGGAGCCGCTTCAATCCCCGGCGCTCCAGACGGGAGATCTGCACCTGGGACACTCCCACCACCCGGGCCGTCTGCTCCTGGGTCAGGCCCTTGAAGTAGCGGAGGAGAATCGTCATCCGCTCCTTCTCCGGCAGGCAGTCGATGGCCTCCCGAAGGGCGATGCGCTCCACCAGTCCGTCCTCCGGGGCCTCGGTGCCCAGGGAGCCCTCCAGGGTCAGCCCGTCCGCCGTCTCCTGCTGGAGGGACTCCGGCGTGTCGGTGGCCAGGTCCGTCCGGGCGATCTCCTCCGGCGTCAGGCCCGTGGCCTCCGACAGCTCCGACAGGGCCGGCTCCCGGCCCAGCTCCTGGCGGAGGCGCTCCCGGGCGGTGTAGAGGGTCTGGGCCTGTTCCCGGATGCTCCGGCCCACCTTCACCGCTCCGTCGTCCCGGAGAAAACGGCGGATCTCCCCCGCGATTTTCGGCACGGCATAGGTGGAAAAACAGGTCCCGTAGTCGAAGTCAAAACCCTGGACCGCCTTCAAAAATCCCAGGCAGCCCAGTTGATATAGATCGTCCGGCTCCACGCCCCGGCCATAGTACCGCCGGACCACGCTCCAGATCAGGCCGTTGTTTTCAATGACGGCTTGCTCACAGGCGTCCCGGTCCCCCTGCTGGGCCGCCCGGAGAAGCTCCAGCGTGGCGCTCATTTCTTCAGGCGGGGGGCCAGCTTCTTCCGCATCACCACCGTGGTCCCCTTGTTCACGGCGGACCGCACCGTCACCTTATCCATAAAACTCTCCATAATCGTGAAGCCCATGCCGCTGCGCTCCTCCCCGCCGGTGGTGAACATGGGCTGCCGGGCCTTGTCCACGTCGGGGATGCCCCGGCCGTGGTCCTTCACCGTCAGCTCCAGCACGTTTCCCGCCAGCACCCGCAGCTTCAGCGTCACGCCGCCGATGGCGTCCGGGTAGCCGTGGACGATGGCGTTGGTCACCGCCTCGCTGACGGCGGTCTTGATGTCCTCCAGCTCGTTGAGGGTGGGGTCCATCTGGGCGGCGAAGCAGGCCGCGGCGGAGCGGGCGAAGCTCTCGTTCCGGCTCTGGCTGGGAAAGTCCATCGTGACCTCGTTGACTGCCTTGGTCCTCATGTATGTAAAACCTCCTTATTTGATCGTCACAAGACGGTTGATCCCGGCGGCTTCCAGCACCCGCCGGGCCTGGGGGGACACACCCCGCACCAGCAGGCTGCCGTCCAGCAGCTGCATTTTCTGCCGGGCCCGGAGGATCACCGCGATGCCGGAGCTGTCCATAAAGGTCACGCCCGACAGGTCCAGCACCAGCTTCCGGGGCAGCGCCGCGTCCAGGGCCTCCTCCAATTCCCGGAGGGCGGTCCGGGCCCCGTGGTGGTCCAGCTCCCCGCTGAGCTCCAGCAGCAGGTTCCGGTCCGCGCTCTTTACCTGGATCTCCATAAGTTTCCCCTCTTTTGTCAAAAATATACCGGATTCGCCAGTTTTTCCCGCCCCCGCGGGAGGGGGACAGGTTCTCAAATTTGATGATAGCACGTCCCGGCCCGGCTTTCTGTCGAAATCCATAAGAGGGACCTGGAAATTTCGGTAAAAAGTGGAAAAATTTCTCCGGCCCCTGAACCATCAGCGCCCGCCGTCCAAGAACGGCGGGCGTTTCCATTTTGTAACCAATTTGAGGTTGACAAACGTCTACCTTCCTGATACTCTTTAGGTAGACAATCGTATACCTGACCGAGGGGGTGTCTGCATGAAAATCGAACTGTCCAACAGCGAGTGGAAGCTGATGCGCCGCCTGTGGGACCACTCTCCCAGCACCATCACGGAGCTGACGGCGGCCCTCCGGGAGGAGACCGGCTGGAGCAAGAACACCGTCATCACCATGCTCTCCCGGCTGGAGGCCAAGGGGGCCGTCCGGCACGAGGAGGGCGGCCGAGCCAAGCGCTATTTCCCCATTCTCCGGCGGGAGGACGCCGCCCGGGACGAGACGGAGAGCTTCCTCTCCAAGGTCTACGGCGGCAGCCTGGGGCTGATGATGAGCGCCATGGTGGAAAGCCGCCAGCTTACGGAATCGGACATCGCGGAGCTGTCCGCCATTTTGGACAAGGCGGGAGGTGAGGAACCATGAAGGAGATTCTGCTGACCTCCTCCGCGCTGATTCTGGCGCTGCTGGCCCTACGGCGGCTGTTTCGGAGGAGCCTCTCCCGCCGGGCGCAGTATGCCCTGTGGGGTCTGGTGCTGCTGCGGCTGCTGCTCCCTGTCAGCCTCCCGGCGGCGGAGTTCAGCCTGCTGACGGCGGCGGAGCCCGCGCGGCAGGCCATAGAGACACAGCTGGAAACTCCCCGGCGCTACTTCTCTCCCACGAGCACGGTTCCCGCCTCCCAGTTCCCGGAGGCAAAGGAGACGGAACCCGGCCGCGCCATACCCGATTATGAGGGCTCCTTCGGCTACCCGGTTCTCTCCGAGGATGGGAACACCGTCACCACCTACGCCGCCAGATTGGAAACGCCCTTTGTCTGGAAGGACGCTCTCACGGCTGTCTGGGGCCTGGGCGCGGCCGTAATGGCGGCCTGGCTGGTTTTCTCCAATCTGCGGTTCTGGCGGAAACTGCGGGAGTACCGCATCCCTTACGCCGCAGAGGGCGCGGAATACCCGGTCTATCTGGTGGAAAGCGGCCTGCCCTCCCCCTGCCTGTTCGGGCTTTTCCGGCCCGCCATCTACCTGACCCCCGCCGCCCTCCAAAGCCCCGACAGCCTCCGGCACGTCCTGGCTCATGAGGAGACCCATGCCCGGCACTTTGACCCCCTCTGGTCCCTGCTCCGTGGGGTATGCCTGACGGTCTACTGGTTCGACCCTTTGGTCTGGTGGGCGGCCCTGGCCTCCCAGACAGACTGCGAGCTGGCCTGTGACGAGGGGGCCCTCCGGCGGCTGGGGGAGTCGGAGCGGGTCCCCTATGGCCGGACCCTGCTGTCCCTCATTCCCGTGCGGAAAGCCCCGGCGAATCCCCTGCTCTCCGCTACCACCATGACGGCGGGCAAGCGGCAGCTCAAGGACCGGATCACCCGCATCGCGGAGAACCGGAAGAACTTGGGCGCCGCCCTGTTCGCGGTGGTTTCCCTGGCGGCGCTGGTGTGCGCCGTCACCTTCACCGGGGCCAAGAAGACGGACCAGTTCCGCGATGTGGACCAGGCCGTGGCCGCCCTGACGGAGGAGCTGGAAAATTACGGCGGCCCGGACGGCGACATCATGTCCAAGCTGATGGTCTACACTCCGGAGAACCCACCGGAGTTCTTTGACCTGGAAGATGGAGAACTCCTCCGGGTTTATTGGGGGTCGGTCTATCTTCTGTCCTCCAACCTGGAGCGCCCCATGGGCTGGCTCTGTTCCCTCTACCGCGTGGATTTGGAGCCGTATTCTCTCTCCAGAAGCATGGAGATTCTGGGCAGCGACGGCCAATATCAGTACGGCATCAGCCGCCCCGACTGGGCCCCGGAGATGAAACAAGATGAAACCACCGGCATGTCCCTGATGAATCAGGTGTCGGAGCGCATCCGGGAGGCGGTCCTCTCCTGCGAGAGCCTGCAACCAGCGGAGCCGCCAGACTGGGCACCCATCGCCGCCATCCCCTTGGACGGCCTAGAGCCCTACGAGCCCCAGGCGGCGGAGGTCCGTTCCAGCCCCAACGGGGACGGCAGTATGCGCATGCTGGGGGGCCTGGAGGACCCGGATCACGTCCTGGGGGACTACGGATTGATGTTCTTTGAGGCCGGCCCCCCGGCCTCTACAGGCGGTGAGGTCTACGCCGGAGTCCAGCACCTGGCCAGGAGCTCCTGGCCCCAACCCTTCTGGTCCTTCCGCCCCGGGGCGGGCGGGAAGTACAGCGCCTCCCTCTTCCGGGGTCTCCTGGGCCACGACGGCTTCTGCATCACCTACAACGCCAACGACGGCCCCCGGACCCTCACCTATGAGTACTACTATCTGAACGAGGAGGGCTGGCCCGTTCTCCTGGCCCGGATGGAGGGCTATCCCCGGCGCATGGACCTGGACGGCGACGGCGTGGACGAGCTGGTCTCCAATGACATGTACGCCGACCACTTCTACTTCCGCCGGGACGGGAACTACTACCGGGCGGACCTGCGGCCCCTGCTGTGGACCGTCTGGCCCGCGGGGACCGGCTTCCGGTTTGACGGCTGGGACCCCGCCGCCCGCTCCATGCCCTTCCGGGCCCAGGTATCCTCGGACCCATCCTATCAGTACCGGACGCTGTACTTCGATGGGGAGAACCTCCTGGTCTACAACGACCAGCGCCATTTCACGGACCACATGGTGGAGTGGTTTGACGAGGAGTACACCATCAAGGACGCCGCCCGGACGGCGGTGGAGGAGCGGTTCCACGCCTCCCGCGTGGAGGGCGCTTTCTACGACGACTGGCGGATTACCAGCATCGGCGCAGGCTACGGAGTGGAGGTGGACGGGAAATTCTACGTCTTCAAGCAAGTCTCCTACGAATTCCACACCCCGGAGCTCCAGGAGGCCCCGGCGCTGGGTGCGGGGACCCGGGACCACTGGGCCGCTCCCTCCTCTCAGGACCTCTGGCTGATGTTCTATGTTCCCTCCTGGCACTCCGGGGACCAGATTTCTTCCGCGGACTTCGTGTATCTCCATAGCTTCCAGCAGGAGGGCAAGCTCGTCCTCACTGAGGAGCTGGTCCGGGAAAAACTCCGGGAGATGCCGCCGGAGGACATCATCTACCTGGGCACCGCCACCCTCCAGGCGGAGTCTCCCGTCACCTCCGCCGCCAATCTTGCCCAGGCGGCGATGGACCGCCTCATGGAAGCGGACACCGTCAACATGAGCCTGCTGGTCTCCCAGGGCGGCGGGCGGTACGACGTGGACCCCCAGGCGGGGAACGGGTCAAGCCAGGCCCGGGGCTTCACCTCCCATTACGACTGGAGCTATGCCAAGGACCCCGGCGGCATGCCCGTCGAATCCCTGCTGCTCATGAGCCCCGGCGGGGACCTGAGCCTCCGCTTCTGGCCGGAGAGCGAGCTGGTGCTGCTCCATACCTACCGGGAATCCACCTGGCTCCGGGCGGAGCCAAAGGACGACCCCGGAGGACAGCCCTATGAGAATATCTTCAACTACATGCGCTCCTGGTATGACGAAGCGGAGCTGGCGGGCCTGTCCCCCACCATCCGCATCACAAGCCGGAACCTGAGCCGGAAGCAGGTTGTTCAGCTGTGGGCGGAACTCTATGAGGGGACCAAGCGGAAGGTCTCCCCCGGCAGCAAGTACGCCTGTACCTACGTACAAATCGAGGACATCTCGTTCCCGGACTGGCTGGACGAGCTGACGGAGGAGGAACTGGACAGCTTCTACCCGGAGGCTACCCAAGGCCATGAGCGTTTCGCCTTCTCCTACACCACGGTATTCGTCCCGGAAAACGACAGGGCGCTGAATGGAATCATGCTGGGCGACACCGCGCCCTATGAGGGCCCGGACGCCCCCGAGGGGGCCAGGACCTACAGCCGCTGCGGGTACATGTACCTCACGGAGGAAGGCTGGCGCTGCGACGGCGTAGGCACCGGCTGGTAAAAACAGCGGCGGGGGACCATCCCTCGCCGCTGTTCCTTCTGCTTATTCTCCCATCACTTGGAACACAATGTCCCGGACCCGGTTCCGGGTGTCGCACTCCACCAACGTCAGATTCTGCCAGGGCCCCACGGTGATCTTCCCGTCCACGAAAGGCACCGTGATGAAGGGCGACAGCAGCGCCGCCTTGATGTGGGACGAGCCGTTGTCGTCATGCCAGGTCTCGTGGTGCCAGTAGGGCACCACATGCCCCTTCTCATCCAGGTAGGGGGAGAACACGTCCAGCGCCGCCTTCAGGTCGTGGTTCACCATCCCCGGCTCAAACTCCAGGGTGGTCAGCCCCGCCACGCCGCCGGTGGTGAAGCCCGTCACCGTCCCGGCGGAAATGCCGTGCTGCTGGCACGCCGCCGTCACCGCGCGCTGGAAATCCTCCGTCACGTCGATCATGCCCATGTGGGCCCTGGTCTGATAGGTTTTCTTCTCCGTATAAACCGCCATCATTCGGCCTCCTCTGTCCGTTTTCCGTATTGTAACACGGTTTGCCCTGTGATACAATCCAATTATAAAAACAACACAAGGGGGAATCCTCTATGCGCGCCGCGCTGATCCAAATGCCCGTGACCGCAGACAAGCGGGAGAACCTTGAAACCGCCTGCCGCCGCCTCCGGGAGGTCAAGGCCCGGGGGGCGGATATCGCCGTTCTGCCGGAGATGTTCTGCTGTCCCTATGACAACGCCTGCTTCCGGGACTACGGCGAGGAGGAGGGCGGCGAGGCCCAGTCCGCCCTCTCCGCCCTGGCGGCGGAGCTGGAGCTGTACGTGGTGGGCGGCTCCCTGCCGGAGCTGGAGGGAGACAGGGTCTACAACACCAGTTTCGTCTACAGCCGGACGGGAGAGCTCCTGGCCAAACACCGGAAAGCCCACCTCTTTGACATCGATGTGGAGGGGGGCCAGCGCTTCCGGGAGTCGGACGTCCTTTCCCCGGGAAATGCCGTCACCACCTTCGAGACAGAGTTCGGCACCATGGGCCTGTGCGTCTGCTTCGACTTCCGGTTTGAGGAATTGGCCCGGTGCATGTGCCTCCGGGGGGCCAGGTGCATTTTTGTCCCCGCCGCCTTCAACATGACCACCGGCCCCGCCCACTGGGAGCTGCTGTTCCGCCAGCGGGCGGTGGACAATCAGTGCTTCACCGTGGGGGTCTCCCCCGCCCGGGACGAGACGGCCTCCTATACGGCCTACGGCAATTCCATCGCCGTGGACCCCTGGGGCTCCGTCCTCTGCCGGGCCGGGGCCGGGGAGGCCACGCTGTACGCTGAGCTGAACCTCCGCCGGGTGGACTCCATCCGCCGCCAGCTCCCCATTCTCTCCGCCCGCCGGACGGACCTTTACGAGGTACGGGAGCGATGAGCGGCGGGACCTTCGCCCGCTTCCGAGACATTGTATGCCGGATTCCCGCCGGGAAGGTCGCCACCTACGGCCAGATCGCCCGCCTGGCGGGCATGCCCCGCTGCGCCCGGACGGTAGGCTACGCCATGGCAGGCTGTCAGGACCCCGACCTCCCCTGCCACCGGGTGGTGGACCGCTTCGGGGGCACCAAAGCGGCGTTCGACGCCTGGGCCCCGGGCACCCAGCGGGCCCTGCTGGAGGCGGAGGGTGTGGTCTTCCGGCCCGACGGCACGGCGGACCTGGAAACATGCCAATGGGATCCCTCTGCGGAAACGCAAAACGCATAAAGGCCAGTGCCTTCATGCGTTTCAGGCTGTCGAAAAGGTCTTTTCGACAGCCTGAGCAAGTTTTCAGAACTTTTTTGAAAGTTCTGAAAACTTATGATTAAAAACGAAAGGAACCCTTCCTGGGTTCCTCTCGTAACTCTCTTCCTTCCCGTCGAGGAAGCTCTCACCGTTTTTCAGCTCTTCGGATCTTCGGAGATATCCCGGGTGGCGTAGGCGTTCAGCTCCATTCCCGCCGTATGGCCCGCCAGGTACTCGTAATAGCCCTGAGCCGCGATCATGGCCCCGTTGTCCCCGCAGAGGCGGAGAGGCGGCAGGTACAGCTTGCAGCCCTCCTCCCGGCAGGCCCGCTCCAGGTCCGCCCGGATGACGGAATTCGCCGCCACGCCCCCAGCCGCCACGATGACCTTCCGTCCCGCCAGCCGGGCCGCTTCCATGCACCGGGGTACCAGGGTATCGCTGACGGCCTGGCTAAAATCCCGGGCCAGGGCCGCCCGGTCCAGCTCCTCCCCCACCTGCTCCGCGTGGTGGGCCAGGTTCACCACCGCCGTCTTTAAACCGGAGAAGCTCATGTCCAGAGGCGCGCCGTCCACATGGGCGTGGGGCAGCGTGTATACGCCGCCCGCCGACTGCTGGGCCAGCTCGTCCATGGGCTTTCCCCCGGGGTACGGCAAGCCCAGCACCCGGGCCGCCTTGTCGAAGCACTCCCCCGCCGCGTCGTCCCGGGTGCCTCCCAGGATGCGCATGTCCGTATAGCCCGCCACGTCGATAAGGAGGGTATTCCCCCCGGAGATGGCTAGGGCCAGGAAGGGGGGCTCCAGCTCGGGGAAGGCCAAATAGTTGGCGGCGATATGTCCCCGAATGTGATGGACGGGAATCAGAGGGACCCCCAGTCCCAGGGCGGCGGACTTGGCGAAGCTCAGTCCCACCAGCACCGCGCCGATGAGCCCCGGCGCGTAGGTCACCGCCACCGCGTCGATGTCCGCCCGGGTGCAGCGGGCATCCGCCAGGGCCTTTTCCGTCAGGGCGGCGACGGCCTCCACGTGCTTCCGGGAGGCGATCTCCGGCACCACGCCGCCATACAGGGCGTGGACCTCCACCTGAGAGGCGATGGCGTCGGACAGCACGGTCCGCCCGTCCTCCACCACCGCCGCGGCGGTCTCGTCGCAGGAGGACTCAAAGCCTAAAATTTTCACGGGTCTTCCTCCCTCAATCTTCGTTCCAGGGCACCTGCGCGGCGGGCTCCGCCGCCGGGTCCCGGGGAATGCGGACATAGCGGTCATACTTCTCCCTGGGGAAGCGGTCCTGGTAGATGAACCGGTTTTCCTCCATCAGCCGCTCGTCCGGCACGGATTCCCCCGAGAGGTACAGCGTCTTGTAGTGCACACCGAATATATCTGTGTCATACCCGGCGGTCCGCAGGCCGCAACGGGCGTAAAAGCCCAGGCGGCGCTCCGCCAGCGGCCGGTCCGGGGCGTGAATCGGGGCCTCGCTCTCCACCAGAATTACGGTTCCCTCCGGCTCCGCCCGACGGACCAGCTCCAGCATCCGGGCTCCTATGCCGCCGTTCCGCCGATTCTCCGCCACGCAGAGGTAGTCCAGCAGCGCCCAGCCGGGACGGCCCAGCCACAAAAAGCACTCTCCCGCGATCTCCTCCCCATCGAAGAGGCACCAGGGCCGGTAGCAGCTCTCCCGGCACATGGCCTGGATGTTGGCCAGGGGCTTCAATTCCGCCGGCGGGAAGGAGGGCTTCAAGTCCCGCTCGTAGACCATCGTCACCTGTTCCGACGAGGCCAGCTTCAGTTCCATCATGTATTCTCCTGTTCTCCCGTGAGGTCCAGGGTCATGATGACCGCGTCCTCCCTGGGATGCTCATAGTAATTCTTCCGCCGCCCCACACCCCGGAAGCCCCGGCTTCCGTACAGGGCGATGGCCGCGTAGTTGGAGGCCCGGACCTCCAGGGTCAGAAAGGACAATTGGTTCCCCTTGGCAAAGTTCAAAAACACCTGCAGGAGCTGTCCCGCCACGCCCCGGCGGCGACAGTCCGGCCGGACGGCCACGTTGAGGATATTCCCCTCGTCCAGCACCACCTGGAGCCCCGCGTAGCCCGCCACGGCCCCCTGCTCGTCCAGGGCTACCAGGAAGGCGGCCAGGTCGTTTTCCAGCTCCTCTTTCAGCATGTTCCGGGACCAGGGGTCCGGGAAGCAGACCCGCTCCAGCTCCGCCACCTCGTCCAGATGGTCCCCGTTCATGGGGACGATTTGGACCTTCATGTTCTGTTCCATAAACGCTCCTTCCTACGCTTCCTCCCGGCTGTAGAGCCCAATCCCCAGCAGAATCACGCCGCCTCCCAGAATCACCTGGAACCCGGGCCGCTCGGCGAAGAGGAGCAGTCCCCACACCGAGGCAAACACCGGCTCCAGGAGCTTCACCGTGGAGATAAACGCCGGGGGCAGGAATTTCAGCCCCCAGCTGAACACACTGTGGCCCAGCAGGGTACAGAACACCGCCATGCCAAGGGCCGTCAGCAGGTTCTCCGGCCCCCAGCCCGTCAGGGGCTGGCGGCCCGCCAGCGCCGCCAGCAGCACGATTCCCGCCGCCGCCGCGTAGACCAGCCAGGTGTATACGGTCGTGCTGAGCCGCCGCCGGCAGACTGTGCCCAGCATCGTATACGCCGCCATGCACAATGCCCCGGAGAGGGCAAACAGGTTCCCCCGCAGGGCGCCGGCCCCGGCGGAGGCGTCCGCCAGCGCCACGGTCACGCTGCCGCCGAAGGCCAGCAGCACCGCCGCCCAGGCCCGGCGGCTGAGCCGTTTCCGCAGCACCAGCACAGACGCCAGGGCCACAAATAAAACCTCCGTATCCACCAGCACCACCGCCGAGGCGATGGAGGTCCAGCGGAGGGCCTCGAAATAACAGGTGAAATGAAACCCCAGGAAGGCCCCGCTGAGGAGACTCAACAGCGCCTCCCGCCGCCGGAGGGCCCGGAACTCCCCCCGCCGGACAACGGCCACGGGGGCCAGCAGCAGGGCCGAAAAGGCCATGCGGTAAAAGACCAGCACCAGGGACGGAGCCGTGGACCAGCGGACGAACACGGCGGAGAGGGACACCCCCGCCACGCCCAAAAGAACGATCAGGCGTTTCATAGGCCCCTCTCCAAACGCGCCGCCGCCTCCCCGGGCGTCAGGCGGGAGATGTCCAGCTTTTCCGTGTGCAGGACGTCGTACAGCGGGAGATAGGCCAGGCTCCGCTCCAGGGCCGCCCGGTCTCTCCGCCCCGCCTGGATGTCCGCCTCGATCCGGGCGGTCAGGGCTTCCGGCGAAGCCAGCAGGGAGACGGCCCGGACCTGGCAATTTTCCAGGTTCAAACGGGACAGCAGCCCGTCCAGAATCGCCTGTTGATGGAGCACCCAGCAGAAAATCACATGGTCATAGGCGGAACAGCGGAGGAAATTGTTCAACAGAAAACAGATGTTCTCCGTCACCATGGCCTTCGTCTCCTCCGTCACCTGGAAGGGCCGGGCGTCCCAGCACCAGTCCCCGTCCAAGAAGACGCTGCGGTCCAGCCGCTTCTGGAGCTCCCGGCAGACGGTGGTCTTTCCCACGCCCATGGGGCCGCCAATGAGGTATAGCTGTTTCATCCCTTGGCCTCCAGCCAGTTCTTTCCCCAGTGGGCCTCCGCCGTCAGGGGGACGGAAAGCCGGACCACGTGCTCCATCTCCTCCTCCAGCAGCCGCCCAACGTCCGCCGCCTCCGCCTCGGGGCACTCTACGATCAGTTCATCGTGGACCTGGAGCACCAACCGGGCCTGGGGCTTCTCCGCCCGGAGGCGCCTCCAGACCGCCGCCATGGCCAGCTTCATCACGTCCGCCGCCGTGCCCTGGATGGGCATGTTCAGGGCCACCCGCTCGCCGAAGGAGCGCATATTCTTATTGGAGGAGGTCAGCTCCGGCAGGTCCCGGCGGCGGTGGAGCAGGGTCTCCACATAGCCCGTCTCCCGGGCCTTCCGGACCACCTCGTCCATGTAATGCCGCACCCCCGGAAAGGTGGCGAAGTACGCCTCCATATAGTCCCTGGCCTCCGCCACGGTGACCCCCAGGTCCTGGCTGAGGGAGAAGGCGGAGATGCCGTAGACAATGCCGAAGTTCACCGCCTTGGCCCGGCGGCGCATCTCGTGGGTCACGTCCTCCCGGGCCACGTGGAAGACCTTGGCCGCCGTCTCGGCGTGGAAGTCGCCTCCCGCCAGGAAGGCCGCCTTCATGGCCTCGTCCCCGGCGATGTGGGCCAGGATGCGCAGCTCGATCTGAGAGTAGTCCGCGTCCACCAGGACGCAGCCCTCCGCCGCCGTGAACATCCGGCGGAACTCGCTGCCCAGGTCCGTCCTCGTGGGGATGTTCTGCAAATTCGGCTCCGTGGAGCTGAGGCGGCCCGTAGCGGTGACGGTCATCTGGAAGCTCGTCCGCACCCGCCCGTCGGGGTCCATGGCCTTCAGCAGGCCGTCGGCGTAGGTGGATTTCAACTTGGCGTACTGCCGGTACTCCAGCACCGCGTCCACAATGGGATGCTGCCAGCGGAGTTTCTCCAGCACGTCGGCGTTGGTGGACCAGCCGGTCTTGGTCTTCTTTCCGTGGGGAAGCCCTAAGCGCTCGAACAGCACCTCACCCAGCTGCTTCGGGGAGTTGATGTTGAATTTACCCCCGGCCATCTCGTAAATGGCGGTCTCCTGCCCGGCGATTCGGGCGGACAGGCTCTCGCCGAAGTCCCGCAGAGCCCGGGCGTCCACGCCGCAGCCCGCCTGTTCCATCTCCGCCAGCACCCGGCAAAGGGGCAGCTCGGCAGTCTGGAACAGCTCCCACTGGCCCCGCTCCCGAAGCCTGGGGGCCAGGACGCCGTACAGGGCCTCCACCGCCGTGGTATAGCTGTCCAGGGAGGCGGCGGCGGCCCCGTCCCCCAGGAGGGAGAAGGCGTCCGGCTCCAGGTAGAGGGGCTGGGGCAGCTCCTCGTTGAAGTAGGAGACGAAAAGGCGCTGGAGGTCATAGCTCCCCGCCGTGGCGTCCAGCAGGTAGGCCGCCAGGGCCGTGTCGAAGATGAAGCCCTCCGCCGGAAAGCCGTTTTCCAGCAGGGCCCGCGTCAGGTCCTTGACGTTGTGGGAGACCTTCTTGACCTCCTCCGAAAAGAGGGCCGCCAGCAGGCCGTTCCAATCTCCCTGATAGAGATCGAAGAACAGCTCCGCCATCACGGCGCCGCTCTCCCCCGTCTCGCAGTAAACCCCTACGGCGGAGCAGTCCGGCCGGGCCAGCAGGGATACGTGGTCCGCCGCCCTCCAGAGGGTCAGCAGCTCCTCCCCCCGGGCGGGGTCCGTCACCCGCTCCACAGTGACGGCGGTCTCCTTCCGGGCTTCCGGGGCCGGGGCAGTCTCGGCGCTGAGGCCGAACTTTTCAATAAGCTTCGTAAATTCCAGCTTCAAAAACAGCGGGTACGCCTCGGGGCCCGGGGCTTTGCGCAGGTTGTCCTCCGGCCGGAAATCCAGGGGCGCGCCGGTGTCGATGGTAGCCAGCCAGTAGGAATGCCGGGCATCCGTCTCCCCCTCCGCCAGCTTTTTCACCACGCCGGGCTTGGCGGGAGTCTCCGGGGCGGTCGCGATTTCCGGCATGTGGTCATAGAGCCGGTCAATGGAGCCATACATTTGAATCAGGCCCATGGCGGTCTTCTCCCCCACGCCCTTCACACCGGGGATGTTGTCGGAGCTGTCCCCCATCAGGGCCTTGAGGTCGATCATGTGAATGGGATCAAAGCCATACTTCTCCCGGAAGGCCGCCTCGGTATAGTCCACGGTGGTGGTCTGGCCCATGCGGGTGGAGACCAGCTTCACCCGGGTCGTCTCGTCGATGAGCTGGAGGCTGTCCTTATCCCCGGTAACCACCACGCACTCCCAGCCCGCCAAGGTGCACTTTCGGGAGATGGTGCCCAAAAGGTCGTCCGCCTCCCAGCCCTCCAGCTCATAGCGGGGGATGTTCAGCGCGTCCAGGACCTCTTTCAAAACCGGCACCTGCATCCGGAGCTCCTCCGGCATAGGCTTCCGGGTGGCCTTGTAAGCCGCGTCCGCCTTATGGCGGAAGGTGGGGGCGTGGAGGTCGAAGGTGACGCACAGCGCGTCCGGGGACTCCTCCCCCTCCAGGCGCAAAAGCGTCGTCAGGAAGCCGAAGACGGCGTGGGTGTAGAGCCCGTCCCGGGTCGTCAGTGGCCGGATGCCGTAATAGGCCCGGTTGATGATGCTGTTTCCGTCGATGACCATGAGCTTCATAGGAAAGACCTCCTGTCAAAAGGCAAAATCGCAGTCTGGATGATTATACCACGTTTCCCGGCAATTCACAACAGAGAAGGGCCTTGATTTTTCGTTTCCGCTTTGTTACTATTTGTTTCGCTTTTGTGGTTTTTTCCCCCTTGCGGACTGCCATACTGTTTGTAAACATTTGATACAAGGAAAGGAGCTACGCCCATGCGCCGTTTCGAAGCCTTTGCCCTGGTGCTGGCCTGCCTGCTCACGCTTGCCGCCTGCGGCGGCGAGACGGACGGTCAGGGCGGCGTTCAGGAGCCGCCCCCCCAGGACGGCGGCGAGGATGTAACCGTCTATGACTGCGGCGGGCTGGAGGCGGCCCTGCCCAACGAGTACCTGGACCAGCTCCAGGTGGATACGGACTTTCCCGACGCCGGGGAGAGCTGGAAGCCCCTGATTTCTGTCTATGAAAAAGCCTCCTATGAGGCCGCCATGGAGGACTTCGGCGGCGGGGGCGGCTTTCTCTTCGGCTTCCTGGTGATGGACCAGGCGGCCTTTGAGCAGCACATCAGCTCCGACGGCTCCGGCATCGACGTCTTTGCCACGGACGGCGAGCGGTACTACGCCTACACCTATCCCACCGACGTGCAGTTTTACCGCCGGGACGCCGAAAGCCTCCCGGACCACCCGGACTGGCCTGTCTGGGAGACGCTCTGCGAACTCGGTCCTCAGGTCCGAGAGGACTTCCTCACCCGGAACAACCTCCAGTCCTTCTCCGTTCAGGACTTCCTGGGCCAGCCGGACGGCGGCGGGGACCACGCTGTGCTGAAATACTACCCCTACTTCCTCAAGGATGGCGACACCCGCGTATACGACCAGCTCCTCCTCCGCCAGCCCGCCCGCCAGGGCGAGGGCGGCATCTGGGCCGTGGACCAGTGGCTGGACGAGCGGGGAAACCAATCCCTCTACTTCCCCGACAGCGGCAAGCCCGCCGCCGAGCACTACGCGGAGCTTCAGGAGGCCTGCGACGCCGGGGAGCACCCGGAGCTGCTGACCCCCGCCGGGGCGGCGGCGGCCTTTGTGGCAGACTACTTCGGCCACGAGACCGCCGAGGGCAGCTTTGCGGAGGCCCGGGAGGTGGATCACGCCTACATGGAGCGAAACGTGCGGCTCCAGGACCTGGTCCTGGACCTGGAGTTCCGGCCGGAGGAGGTGGACGGCATGGACGTGCTGAACTGCGTAGGAGAGGCCACGGCGGACAACTGGGGCGTCCTGGGACGGACCATGTACGGCTCCGACTGGTTCGGCCCCCTGATGGACGCCGTTGAAAAAGCCTCTGTGGGCGAGGACCAGCAGACCCGGACGAGGGCGGTCATGGCCTTCTTTCTGGCAACCTTCACCACCCGGACGGACTTCTCCACACCTCTGGCCGATATTCTGAACGCCCAGGGCCAGGCAGACTTCCAGGCTTTCACCGCCGCCCTGGCGGAGTTTTCGGAGGAGGACCAGACCTGCATCCGCTTCAACACCGTCGTCCTCAAGTGAGCCTCGGCTCGTGCGTTGAAAAGATTTTTTCACTTTTCCAAAATTTTCTCACGCCGCCCCTTGCTTTTCTCCAGTATTTGTATTAGAGTAGAAGTATCAAATACAAAAAAGGAGACGGTCAACATGAAAGTTTTGGAAACCAAGAACGCCCCCGGCGCCATCGGCCCCTATTCCCAGGGTTTTGAAGTGAACGGCTTTGTCTACACCTCCGGCCAGATCCCCGTGGACCCCGCCACCGGCGAGGTGCCCGCCGGCATCGCCGCCCAGGCGGAGCAGAGCTGCAAGAACGTGGGCGCCATCCTGGATGCCGCCGGCGTCAGCTTCGAGCAGGTGTTCAAGACCACCTGCTTCCTGGCCGACATGGGCGACTTCGCCGCCTTCAACGAGGTCTACGCAAAATTCTTCACCTCCAAGCCCGCCCGCTCCTGCGTGGCCGTGAAGGACCTGCCCAAGGGCGTTCTCTGCGAGATCGAGGCCATTGCCGCGAAGTAAGGTTTCACAGATCAAAAAGTTCCCCTCCTTCCGGAGGGGAACTTTTTTAGTCTTGCTATGTACTCAGTCCTCGGAGACGACCTTCTTGATGTCCATGTCCTTGGGCAGGACCAGGCTCAGGATGATGGACACCACAAAGACCACGGCCACCACGTTGGAGGAGAACACGGACCGGATGGTGTCCGGGAAGATGTTCCAGATGTCCGCCTCGCTGGAGGCGGTGAAGCCGATGCCGATGGCCAGAGACAGAGACGCGATGGTCACGTTCCGCTGGGAGAAGCCGCAGTTGGCGATCATCTGCATGCCCGAGATGACGATGGAACCAAACATCATGATGGTGCACCCTCCCAGCACGGACTCCGGCAGGGAGGCGAAGAAATTGCCCACCGGCGGCAGCAGGCCCGCCAGCAGCATGCACGCCGCGCCGGTCATGATGGTGAAGCGATTCACCACCTTGGTCATGGCCACCAACCCCACGTTCTGGGAGAAGGAGGTCACCGGCGGGCAGCCGAACAGGGCGGCGATGGTGGATGCGTAGCCGTCGCAGGCCAGGGAGCCGGAGATCTCGTCGCTGGTGATCTCCCGGTCCAGGCCGCCGGAGACCAGGGCGGACGTGTCCCCGATGGTCTCCGCCGCGGAGACCAGGAAGATGATGCAGGCGGAGGCCACGGCGCCGGGATGGAACTCCGGCCTATAGGGCAGGAAGTGCGGCAGGGCGATGAGCCCGCCGGACATCAGCGTCCCCAGGTCCACCTTGCCCATGAAGATGGCGACGATATAGCCCACCACCAAGCCCGCCAGGACACTGAGCTGCTTTAAGTAGCCCTTGGCCAGGGTGTTCCAGAGGAGGCACGCCGCCAGGGTGATGACGCCCAGCAGCAGGTTCTGGGCGGAGCCGAAGTCCTCGGCGTAGCCGCCGCCAAAGGACCGGGTGCCCACGGTGAAGAGGGAGAAGCCGATGGCCGTCACCACGGAGGCCGCCACAATGGGGGTGATGATTTTCCGCCAGTACTTGGCCAGGAGGCCCAGGGTGCCCTCCATCAGGCCGCCCACAATGACCGCGCCTACCAGGGAGGGGTAGCCGTAGTTGGCGGCGATGGAGCTGAGCACCGCCACGAAGGTAAAGCTGACGCCCATGACCACCGGCAGCCGGGACCCGATCTTCCAAACCGGATACAGCTGGATCAGGGTCGCGATGCCCGCCACGAACATGGCGTTCTGGAGCAGGATCGCCACCTCGGCCTGACTGAGGGCCGGCTGGGCGGAAGCGGCAATGAGGGTAATGGGGGCCAGGTTGGAGACGAACATCGCCAGAATGTGCTGAAGGCCAAAAGGAATCGCTTTCCCAAGAGGGACCCTCCCGTCCAATTGGTAAATGTTGTTGATGCTGCATTCCGGGGCTTGCCGTGTCTGGTTCATAAAAGCCGCTTCCTTTCTCCATGCATTCCCGGCCATGCCGCCGGGTCCTTGATCTCCATTATATGCACAAAGGTCGACCTTTGTCAAACAAAATTTTTGTATTTCTCACAAAATTTTTGGCAAATAGAAGGAGGACCCGCCCCGGCGGGTCCTCCAGCGTATCCGATTCTTCATGTTTCACAGCCAGGCGGTTCCCAAAAGCTCGTCCTTCCCCGGCCGGCCCATCAGCTCCGGAACCACGTCCCGGGCCTGCTTGCCCTCATACAGCACCTCATAAGCGCAGCGGCAGATGGGCATTTCCACGCCCTCCCGGGCCGCCAGCTGGTGGACGCTCTCGGCGGCGTAGTAGCCCTCCACCACCGCGCCTACCTCCTTCATGGCCTCCTGGACGGATTTCCCCTGGCCGATGAGGATGCCCGCCCGGTTGTTCCGGGAGTGCATGGAGGTACAGGTGACGATCAGGTCCCCCATGCCCGCAAGGCCCCCGAAGGTCTTCCGCACACCGCCCAGGTGCTCTCCCAGGCGGGTGATCTCCGCCATGGCCCGGGTCATCAGCAGGGCCTTGGTGTTGTCCTGGAAGCCCAGGCCCGCGCAGATACCGCAGCTGAGGGCGATGACGTTTTTCAGCGCCGCCGCCAGCTCCACGCCCACGATGTCATAGCTGGTGTAGACCCGGAAGCAGTCGCTCATGAAGGCCTCCTGGACGAAGCGGGCCTCCTCCAGCTCCGGGCAGGCGGCCACGCAGGCCGTGGGCAGCCGGAGGCCCACCTCCTCCGCGTGGGAGGGGCCGGAAAGGGCCACGATTCCCCGGCACACGTCCCCGGTGGCCTCCCGTAAAACCTGGCTCAGCCGTAAGTTTGTGTCCCGCTCGATGCCCTTGGAAACCGTCACCAGAACGGTTCCGGGCCGCAGATAGGGGGCCATCTTCTTCCCCGTCTCCCGGACCGCGAAGGACGGCGGCGCGCTGACCACCAGCTCCGCTCCCTCCAGGCAGCTCAGGTCTCCGGTAATCTTCAGCGCCTCCGGCAGGGGAATGCCCTTTAAAAGTGGATTTTCCCGGGTCCGGGCCATCTCCTCCGCCTTGGCGGGGGTCCGGGACCAGAGGGTCACGTCGTGTCCGTTGCCGCACAGCACCAGCGCCAGGGCCGTGCCCCAGCCGCCGCTGCCCAGTACCACCGCTTTCATGTTCCGCCCTCCTTCTTCTTGTGGAACGAGAGCTTTCGTTCCGTGCCGTGGAGCAGCCGCTGGGCGTTGCCCCGGTGCTGCCAGACCACCAGCCCCCCGCAGAGGAAGGCCAGAACCACAATCCGGATATTCGGGTAGCAGTACCAGCTGATAAAAGGGAAGCTGGCCCCGGCCCACAAGGAGCCCAGGGACACATACCGGGTCAGGGCCGTCAGAATCAAAAAGCCCCCCCAGACCACCAGGGCGATGCGCCAGTCGATCATGAGGGCGATGGCGCCGCCGGAGAGGATGCCCTTGCCGCCCTTGAAATGGAACATGCAGGGGAACATGTGGCCCAGGAGACAGAAGAGGGCTCCCCAATATTTGGCCGTTACGGCCCCGCCGAACACCATGCTGGTCAACTGTACGGCCAGGACCGCCTTCAATACATCGCAGAGAATCACAACCAATGTCAGCCCGCCGCCGAAGGTCCGGTGGAAATTTGTCAGCCCGGCGTTGCCGCTGCCGTGATTCCGCACGTCGTCCTTGAGGATATACTTGGATACGATGACCGCGCCGTTGAAGCAGCCCAGGAGATAGGAAACCAGGGCCGTTCCCCCGCAGACCAGTAGAAAAAACAGCGCAAAATTATCCATGCTCAAACCTCCTTGTCGCCCCTCTGCCGGACGGAAATCTTAATGGGCGTTCCCTCCAGGCCGAAGGTGTTTCGGATGCAGTTCTCCAGATACCGCTGATAGGAAAAGTGGAACAGCCGAGTATCGTTGCAGAAGATGACGTAGTGGGGCGGCTTCACGCCCACCTGGGTCATATAGTAGATTTTCAGCCGCCGGCCCTTGTCCGTGGGGGGCTGGACCCGGGTCTGGGCGTCCGCCAGCACGTCGTTCAGCATGCCGGTGGTGATGCGGGTGGCCGCCTGGTTGGACACGTAGTCGATGAGCTCAAAGAGCCGGTCCACCCGCTGGCCGGTCTTGGCGGAGATGAAGAGGATGGGGGCGTAGGCCATGAAGCTCAGGCCCTCCTGGACCTCCTTGCGCATGCGGTCCATGGTCTTGCCGTCCTTCTCCACCAGGTCCCACTTGTTCACCACGATGATGCTGGCTTTCCCCGCCTCGTGGGCCAGGCCCGCCACCTTGGTATCCTGCTCCGTCACGCCCTCCGTGGCGTCGATCATAATGAGGCACACGTCCGCCCGCTCGATGGCCATGGTGGCCCGGAGGACGCTGTACTTTTCGATGGCCTCCTCCACCTTGCTCTTGCGCCGGAGGCCCGCCGTGTCGATGAAGACGAATTTTCCCTTGTCGTTTTCAAACCGGGAGTCGATGGCGTCCCGGGTGGTGCCCGCCACGTCGGAGACGATCACCCGCTCCTCCCCCAGGATCTTGTTCACCAGGGAGGACTTGCCCGCGTTGGGCTTGCCGATGACGGCGACTTTAATGGCGTCGTCATCTTCCTCCTCTTCCCCCTCCGGCGGAAAGTATTGGAGACACGCGTCCAGCAGGTCTCCGGTGCCGTGGCCGTGGACGGCGGAGACGGCGATGGGGTCCCCCAGCCCCAGGTTGTAAAACTCATAGAAGTCCGGGTCCGGGGCCCCGGTGGAATCCATCTTGTTCACCGCCAGGACGATGGGCTTTCCGCTGCGCAGCAGCATGGCGGCCACCTCCTGGTCCGAGGCGGTGAGGCCCGTCCGGATGTCGGTCAGAAAGACGATGACCGTGGCGGTCTCAATGGCGGTTTGGGCCTGGTCCCGCATGAACTCCAGGATCTGGTTGTCCGTCCGGGGCTCGATGCCGCCGGTGTCCACCAGGGTGAAGGACCGGCCGCACCAGTCGGACTCCCCGTAAATACGGTCCCGGGTGACGCCGGGGGTGTCCTCCACGATGGACAATCGTTTCCCGATGATCTTATTGAACAGCATGGACTTGCCCACATTGGGCCGGCCCACGATGGCGATGATAGGCTTTGGCATAAGGGGTCTCCCTCCCGGCGGCGGCGCGCCGTCTTGTTTTGATGAAACATATCAATCCAGTTTCATTATAACCGGGATACGCCGAAGGCGCAAGGAAAATCTTTCCGTAAACGGCAAAAGGCGGAGGCATACGCCTCCGCCTGAAAAACGCTTCATCTCCTCCGGCAGTATCCGGCGGCGCTGACCGACAGGGAGGCCAGGAAGATTCCCGCCAGAGACAGCGCCCCAATCAGCAGGAAGGACAGGAAGGAATTAAGATTCCTCGCCACGACTGCCACGTCCGGCACGGTCCACCCGCCGTCCTCAAAATTTTTGAGGGCGAAAAACAGCAGGAACGCCAGGGGCATACTGGTGTACTGAGCGACATGATTGCCCATCCAATAGTAGAAGGGCAGACTAAACGCCGTCCAGGCCAGCGGAATCACCACCGCCAGCAGAACCGACAGTGCCAGCGTCTCCGGCAGGAAGGTCCGGTACACGGCGAAGGCAATCAGGTTGGACGCCGCGGCTCCCGCGGCGCCAACCGGCACCGTCAGCAGCACGGCGGCGTACTTTCCCCCCACCACCTTCCCCACGCCTACCGGCAGGGCCCGCTGGTAGTTCCCCCACGAAGTCTTTTCTTCCTTTTCAAAGGCCGTGAGGTGCAGAAGGCTGACCATCATATCCAGACCGAAAGAGAACAACAGTCCCACATAAGCGCCGCCTCGGACCGCGAATAAAACTAGGAGGCCCCCCAGCACCAGCAAGATCATTTTATCAATGCCCTTGAAAAACAGGCACAAGTCTTTATAGACAATTCCCTTCATGACGCTTCCCCCTTGATATAAAACAGCATGATGTCCTCCAGCGACGCGGCGTCCGCCACGGCCTTGGGATACTTCTTTCCAGCGGCGACCCGGTCCCGGACCAGATACTCCGTACTGACCCCCGTCTCCCGGCGGACGATGTAATCCCCGGGCTCCACCGCCGTATTTTTGCCGCAGCGGAGGATGCCGTAACGGTCCAGCAGCGTGTCCTTCTCCTCTTCAAAGACGATCTTCCCCTGATGGATCAGGACCACATAGTCCGCGATTTTCTGGATGTCCGAGGTGATATGGGAGGAGAAGAAGACAGAATGCTCCTCGTCCTGGATAAAGTCCAGCAGCAAGTCCAGAATCTCGTCCCGGACCACCGGGTCCAGCCCCGCCGTGGCCTCGTCCAGAATCAGCAGCCTGGGCCGGTGAGCCAAGGCGGCGGAGATCGCCAGCTTCATCTTCATGCCCTTAGAGAAAGTCTTGATCTGCTTCCGCTCCGGCAGGGCGAAACGCTTCAGGTATTCCCGATAAGCGCCGCCGTCCCAGGCGGGGTAGACCCCGGCAAGAACTTTCTCCACGTCCAGGGGCGTGAAGACCTCCGGGAAATTGCAGGCGTCGAAGACCACGCCCACGTCCCTCCGGGCGGCGGGGTCCGCCGGGTCCCGGCCCAGGAGCTCCACGGTCCCGCCGTCCTTTTTCAGTTCGTTCAAAATCAGGCGGATGGTGGTGCTCTTCCCCGCGCCGTTCTCGCCGATGAAGCCCACGATGCGGCCCCGGGGCACCTGGAAGGACACGCGGTCCAGAGTGAAGTCCGGGATGCGCTTGCAGAGGTCCCGGACCAGAATGCTGTTTTCCATGCTCAGTCTCCTTCTTCATAAAACAGGGCCAGAATGCCCGTCAGCTTTTCCAATGGAATGCCGTTGGACCGGCCCAGCTCCGCGGCCCTTTGGAGCAGGCCCTCTGCCTCCCGAAGCCGCTCCTCCCGGATGAACTCCTTGTTCTGGGCCGCCACGAAGCTGCCCTTGCCGGAGACCGTCTCGATGAAGCCGTCCCGGGTCAGGTCCTCATAGGCCCGCTGGACCGTGATAACGCTGAGGTGCAGCTCCTTCGCCAGGGCCCGCATGGAGGGCAGGGCCTCCCCGGCGGTCAGGGTTCCATCCATGATTTGCGCCTTGATCTGTTGGCAGATCTGCTCATAGATGGGCTTGCCGCTGCTGTTGCTGATGAGAATGTCGATAGGATTACCCCCTTGTGCCGTTTGTACTTTGTGTGCTGGTTCGTTAAGTACACTATAGACGCTTATGAGCCACTTGTCAAGAGGGAAATGAAAAAAGAGGGAGGAAATATTCCTCCCCCGGCAGCCGCACGCCGCCGTCAGCCCGGACCAAAGGCCGCCCAGAAGGCAAACAGGGCCAGCACGGCGATGCCGGGAAACAGCAGGGACTGATAGCGGCGCACTGGCTTCCGGGGGCGCTTCGTCGAACGCATGGGACACGCTCCTTTCCTTTTAAGAAAAAAGAGAGGGGAGCGCAGCTCCTCTCTCTTGATCCAACAGAATCTTACTTCGAGACGACGGACTTCACGACCTTAATCTCCCGGCCGTTGTAAGTACCGCACTCCTGGCACATTCTGTGGGGCAGGTGCATCGCACCGCATTTGGGGCACACCACCAGATTGGGGGCCGCCAGCTTCCAGGTGGAGCTGCGCCGCTTGTCCCGTCTCGCTTTGGATACTTTACCCTTGGGTACTGCCATTGTGACACCTCCTTAATCCTACAAAAGGCGCGGAGCGCGCTTCTCGTTATTTGTTCTCCAAAAGGCTTGCCAGGGCCGCCAGCCGGGGGTCCGGCTCCTTCTTGCAGGAGCAGGGGCCGAGGTTTAAATCGGCGCCGCACCGGGGGCACAGTCCCTTGCAATCTTCCGAACACAGTGTTTTGCTGTCCATGTCGAGGATCAGGGCCGTCCGGGCCAGCTCGCCCGCGTCCACGGTTCCATCCTCCAGCAGGACGATCTCGTCGCTCTCCTCGTTCTGGAGCTCCTCCGCCAGCATGCAGCGGTAATCCGTCCTCTTCTCCAGAAGGAACGCCTTCCCGCAGCGGTCGCAGACCGCGTCCAGCGTGGTCTCCGCCGTCAGGCCCAGCTCCAGCAGGTCCGCCGTGTTGCGGACCTCCCCCTCCACCGTCACCGGACGGCTGACGGGGTTCCGCCCGTCAAATTCCAGGTCGGACAAATCCAGCTCAAACCGGAAATCCAGGTGCTTGCCGGGGGCGTGGAGAATCGGTCTTACATCAATTACCATAAGCTACCTCGCAACGATACCTTACGTATTATAAAGGATGGTCCCGCCAATGTCAAACAATTTTTTCGTTTTTTGTCCTCTTTTTTATTCCTCGTCGTCATTTCCCCCGAAGGGCAGGGCAATTCCCAGAAATGTGGGCCGGAAGCCCTTGCGGATTTTCTTCAAAGAGGCGGCCTGATACGCCTCCTTGGGCCACCGGGCGGCCCAGCCCTCCCGCAGCTTTTCCTCCAGCGGGGCGCAGACCGGGTCCTCCATCAGCACGGGGCTGAGGAAACAGACGATCATCTGCTTGTCGTTCAGCATCGCCAGGGAACGGTTCCAGGGCTTCTGCCGCTTCCAGCCCTCCGCCAGGCCGTCCAACAGCACCTCCGCCAGGGCCTCAATGCCCTCTTCCCCGTCGGCCAGCGCCGCCTCCCGGAAGAGGGGGGCGTACCTCGCCCGGTACTCCTCATACGCCTTGTCGTATTCCTTCCCGGTAAACCGGTCCAGCCAGGACTTTCCGTCCTGGATGGCGGCCAGCAGGGTCTCTGCCTTCACTTCGCTCATGGTACTTTCTCCTTTACTTTTTCCCGCGAAACAGGTATGATGAAACAAATTCACTCAGGAGGTCCGCCATGCGGGAACTCACCATCGGAAAAAACGACGCCGGGCAGCGGCTGGACCGCTTCGTCGCCAAGAACCTGCCCCTCCTCCCCCCCGCCCTGCTGCAAAAGTACATCCGCCTCAAGCGGGTAAAGGTCAACGGCAAGGGGGCCAAGCGGGATATCCGGCTTCAGGCGGGGGATGTTTTACAATTATATATCAACGATGAGTTCTTTGACAAGCCCCGGGAGGAAAATCTCTTCCTCTCCATCTTTCAGCCCCGGCTGAGCATTGTCTACGAGGACGAAAACCTCCTCCTGGTGGACAAGCGACCTGGACTGGTGGTCCACGCCGACGAGACGGAGAAGGTCAACACCCTCATCAACCACATTCAGGCGTACCTCTATCAGAAGCGGGAGTGGAGCCCCCGGCAGGAGAATGCCTTCGCCCCGGCGCTGTGCAACCGGATCGACCGGAACACCGGAGGGATTGTCATTGCCGCGAAAAACGCGGAGACGCTGCGGATTATCAATGAGAAGATCCGGGCCCACGAGCTGGAGAAGTCCTATCTCTGCGTCACCGTGGGGAGGCCCCGGCCCGCCAAGGGGAAGATTGAGGGCTTCCTATTAAAAGACGAGGCGAAGAAGCAGGTAGCCTTTTACCGCCGTCCCGTCCCCGGGGGGAAATCCGCCGCCACGCTGTACCGGACGCTGGAGACGAAAGGGGAGTTATCGCTGGTGGAGTGCCGGCTGCTGACCGGGCGGACCCATCAGATTCGGGTCTCCATGGCGGAGATCGGGTGCCCCCTGCTGGGGGATGGGAAGTACGGCAACGGCGCCGTGAACCGGAAGTACCGGGAGACCCGGCAGGCACTGTATGCTTACAAGCTGGCGTTTGCGTTTCCCACGGACGCGGGGATGTTGAACTATCTCCGGGGGAGGGAGTTTGTGGTGGAAGACGTGCCCTTTCAGGAGAAATACTTCTCTATGTGATAGCAGCTATGAAGATAGCTGGTGCTTTGCACCCCCCATTCTCTCTTTTTCTTCCAGAAGAAAAAGAGAGAATGCGCCGTGCACGGTGGAAGAGAGAAAAAGAAGTAAGTCCCTGCGGGGGGACGAGAGACGGGGGCTTCCTTCACTCAATTCCCAGCGCTGCCAGGGCGTCTCGGGTCCCCCGCCAGGTCTCCAGAAGGGCGGCGTGGCGGGCTCGGCCCGCCTCCGTCAGGCGGTAATATTTCCGGGCCGGGCCGCCGGAGGTCTCCCCTTGGTAGCGCTCCGTGGCCCCCTCCCGGCAGAGCTGGCGGAGGATAGCGTAGATGGCGCTCTCCTGGGTGTCCGGGAAGACGGCGTGAAGCTGGCGGAGAAGCTCGTAGCCGTACTGGTCCCCTCCGGCCATTAGGTGGAGGAGGCAGAGCTCCAGAAGGTCCTTTTTCAGCATAGGGACACCGCCGTTCCGATGAGGCCCAGGAGAGTGATTTCGGTGTATCGCAACAGAATGGGTGTCTGCCAGTTGGGGGCGGAAAATGACAGGTCCATACCGTTGAAAAGTCCCCACACGGACAGACTCAGAATGACGCCCGTCAGCCCCAGAACATAGACCGCACGCCAGCGCCGGTCCCCCAGCCGGGCTTTTACAAGCCCGTAGAGGCTTACCGCCCCCATCGCGAGAACCTCCAAGACCAAATACCAATGCAGGGTGCGCGGTCTGATGACGGCTGCCGCGATTGTGTTCAGCAGCGCCCAGGATTCCGTTAACACAAGCCCCGCCCAAAACCAAACCCAGACCATCCCCAGCAGAATCAACACCAGCAGTACCAGAACTGTCCTGGGCAATCGGTCTCCCCGCACTCCATTCCGCCGGAACCACCGAAGGGAAACGCCGCTTCCCAAGCAAAGCGCAATCATGTATACAGGTTTGATGATCGGACTCCAATACACGTCATTATTCGCCATGACCATCGGAACCAGCACACAAGCCGTTAAAACGGCAAACACCGCCAGCCACCGCCGGTAAGCCTTCGGCTGGGCCAGCTGCTTCATCGCCGCCCGGGGCGTTCCCAGGTCCCGCCGCAGTTCCTCTTCCGACCTACCCGCCACGATCTCCCGGTAGTCCTCCAGCACCTCCGCCGCATCCGCCGGGGGCAGATACCACCGCGCCGCCCACTTCAGCCGGGAGAGATAATCCCAACCCATAAAACCGCTCCTTTCGGCACTACTGTAAATTTCTCAGTAGCCGTTTTTTTCAGTATACTTCCCCGCCCTCTGAAAGTCAAGGGAACTACTGAAAAAAATTCAATAGTTCCCGCCCAACAATTCCCTTGACATTTCAGGGTGCTTCCGTTATCATGCAGGTATCGCTGAATTTCGACGGGAAGTCAAAACTCAAACCGAGAAAAACCAACAGAGAAAAGAGGCTGAAAAATTTCTTCTGGGGAATGGGGGAGGATACATGTCCAAAGAGTTGATTCGCCTGCGGGACCTCTGCATGGCGTACGACGACGAGCTGGTTCTCGATCACTTAAATCTTTATATCAATGACAAGGAGTTCCTCACACTGTTAGGGCCCAGCGGGTGCGGCAAGACCACCACGCTGCGGATTATTGGCGGCTTCACGACCCCCGGGTCGGGAGACGTCCTCTTCGACGGTGTGAGGATCAATGATGTCCCGCCCTACAAGCGGCAGATCAACACGGTGTTCCAGAAGTACGCGCTCTTTCCCCATTTAAATGTCTTTGAGAACGTGGCGTTCGGCCTGCGCATGCAGCGCCGGGAAGACCCGGCGGACCCCAAGCGGAAGGTTAAGCTTCCGGAGGAGGAAATCCAGAGCCGGGTCCTGGAGATGCTGGAGGCCGTGAGCCTCAAGGGCTTTGAAAACCGGCGGACCGACGCCCTCTCCGGCGGACAGCAGCAGCGGGTGGCCATCGCCCGGGCGCTGGTGAACCGGCCCAAGGTTCTGTTGCTGGACGAACCCCTGGGGGCCCTCGACCTGAAGCTCCGCAAGGACATGCAGATCGAGCTCAAGCGCATCCAGCAGCAGGTGGGCATCACCTTTATATATGTCACCCACGATCAGGAGGAGGCCCTCACCATGTCCGACACCATCGTGGTCATGGACAAGGGCTCCATCCAGCAGATCGGCACCCCCGAGGATATCTATAACGAGCCGAAAAACGCCTTCGTGGCGGACTTCATCGGGGAGTCCAACATCATCGACGGCGTCATGGTCCGGGATAAGCTGGTGCAGATGTACGGCCGCCAGTTCCCCTGTCTGGACGGCGGCTTCACGGAGAACGAGCCGGTGGACGTGGTCATCCGGCCCGAGGACATCGACATCGTCCCCGTGGAACAGGGCCAGCTGACGGGCGTCGTCACCAACGTCACCTTCAAGGGGATGCAGTACGACATCATTGTGGACTTCCGGGGCTTCAAGTGGCTGATCCAGACCACGGACCACTCCCCCGTGGGCGCCCGCATCGGCATCAAGATCGACCCCGACGGCATCCACGTCATGAAAAAGAGCCGGTACTCCGGCCTGTACGGCGACTACTCCTCCTTCTCCGACGAGTACGACGAACTGGACGCGGCAGAGCCGGAGGAGGGCGGCGATGAAACCTAAGCTCTCCCGGTTCGCCATCCCCTATGTCATCTGGATGGCCCTCTTCGTCGTGGCCCCCATCGTGCTGGTGGTGGTCTATGCCTTCTCCACGGACGCCGGCGGCTTCACCCTGGAGAACTTCTCCCGGATGGGGACCTACGCCGTGGTGTTCGGCCGGTCCTTCAAGCTGGCCCTCATCGCCACCTTCATCTGCCTCCTCATCGGCTACCCGGTGAGCTACGCCATGAGCCGGGAGGGAGAGAAATTCCAGCGGGCGGCCATGGTGCTCATTATGCTGCCTATGTGGATCAACTTCCTGCTTCGGACCTACTCCTGGATGTCCATTCTGGAGAACAACGGGCTTTTGAACCAGGTCTTTCAGAAGATCGGCCTTCTCCGCCTCTACAACAGCCTCTTCGGAACCAGCCTGGAGTACTTCCCCATGATGAACACCCAGGGGGCGGTGGTGCTGGGCATGGTGTACAACTACCTGCCCTTCATGATCCTGCCCATCTACTCCGTCATCGTCAAGCTGGACGGCTCCCTGGTGGAGGCCGCCCGGGACCTGGGGGCGGACGGCTTCAACGTCTTCCGCCGGGTCATCCTGCCCCTGAGCCTGCCGGGGGTCCTCTCCGGCATCACCATGGTCTTCGTCCCCTCCGTCTCCACCTTTGCCATCAGCAAGATGCTGGGCGGCGGCACGGAGCTTCTGCTGGGGGACCTGATTGAGCAGCAGTTCCTGGGCGGGGCCTACAATCCCCAGCTGGGGGCCGCCATCTCCCTGGTGATGATGATCATTGTCGTCGTCTGCATGGTGGTCATGAACCGCTTCGGCGAGGGCGAGGAACAGGCGGTGATCCTATGAAGCGCCGGCGCCGTATCGGAAGCCGGGCCCTGACGGCCCTGGTGTTCCTCTTCCTCTACGCGCCCATCCTGCTGCTGATCGTCTTCTCCTTTAATAAAGGCAACAGCAACATCGTCTGGACGGGCTTCTCCCTGGACTGGTACAAGTCCCTCTTCCAGAACCGCCTCATCATGCGCAGCGTCTACACGACGCTCCTGGTCTCCCTGCTGGCGACGGCCATCGCCACGGTGGCCGGAACCTTCGCCGCCATCGGCTTTTACAGCCTCCGGCGGCGCTCCCGGACCGTGCTGAGCACGGTGAACAGCATCCCCATGATGAACGCCGACATTGTGACCGGCGTGGCCATGTGCCTGTTCTTCGTGGCCTTCTTCACCTTCTGGGGGGACTTCTCCGTCTGGTTCAACGGCGTACAGAGTGTGGTGGTCCTGCCGGAGCGGCTGACCCTGGGCTTCGGCACCCTGCTGATCGCCCACGTCACCTTCAACATCCCCTATGTCATCCTGTCCGTGGGCCCCAAGCTCCGCCAGATGGACAAGAATCTGGTGGACGCCGCCCAGGACCTGGGCTGCACCTGGATGCAGGCGTTCTGGAAGGTCATCCTCCCGGAGATCAAGCCCGGCATCGCCTCCGGGGCCCTAACGGCCTTCACCATGAGCGTGGACGACTTCATCATCAGCTACTTTACCGCCGGGTCCTCCAGCTCCACCCTGGCCATGACCATTTACGGCATGACGAAAAAGCGGGTGACCCCGGAGATCAACGCCGTGTCCACCCTGCTCTTTGTGACGGTGCTGGCCCTGCTGGTCGTCGTGAACCTGCGGGAGGCCCGGGCGGAGCGCTCCGACGCGGAACGCCATCCCGTCTCCCGGAAGCTGACCCGGCTGCTGGACACCCCCAAGGGACGGCTCTTCCGCCGGGGCGCGGGCGTCGTCCTGGCCGCCTCCTTCCTGATCGCCGTCGTCCTCCTCACCGGGGCCACCAACGCCCAGCCGGTGGTGAACGTGTGCAGCTGGGGTGAGTATATCGACGAGGACCTGATCACCCAGTTTGAGGAGGAGACGGGCATCATCGTCAACTACCAGACCGCCGAGAGCAACGAGGCCCTCTACTCCCTGCTGAAAAGCGGCGCGGGGGATTACGACGTGGTGGTCCCCTCCGACTATATGATCTCCCAGCTCATCGAGGAAGACATGCTGGCGGAGCTGGACTACGGCCAGATCCCCAATTACGCCCTGATCTCGGAGCGCTTCAAGGGCCTGACCTATGACCCCCAGGAGCGCTACACCGTCCCCTACGCCTGGGGCACCGTGGGCATCATCTACAACGAGACCATGGTGGAGGAGCCCATCACCAGCTGGTCCGCCCTGTTCGACGACCGGTACGCCGGAAACGTGCTGATGTTCCGCAACTCCAGGGACGCCATGGCCACGGCCCTGAGCTACCTGGGCCATTCCCTGAACACCACCGACGAAGCGGAGCTGCGGGAGGCGTTCCAGCTTCTGAAGGACGCCAAGAACCGAGGCGTGTACCAGTCCTTCGTCATGGACGAGATCTTCCAGAAGCTGGAGGGCGGCAACGCCGCCATCGGCGTGTACTACGCCGGGGACTACCTCACCATGCTGGAGAACAACGAGGACCTGCGCTTCGTGATCCCGGAGGAGGGCTCCAACTGGTTCATGGACGCCATGTGCGTGCTGAAGGAGGCCCCCCATTACGAGGAGGCCCTGTCCTGGATCAACTTCATCGCCTCCACGGAGGCGAACCTCGCCAACATGGACTATATCTGGTACGCCTCCCCCAACCAAGAGGCGCTGGAGCAGTACCCCGCCTACTACGAGGAGCTGTACGGGGAGGAGCTGGACCAGGAGACCTATGACATCATCGCCGCGCCCGCAGAGACACTGGACCGCTGCGAGGCGTACCTGGTCCTGCCCCTGGAGACCCGGAAGCTGTACAACGACCTTTGGACGGAATTAGGAATTTAAGGAGGACCTCTTTTATGATCGTGATTGGAACGAAATGCCGCCTGGAGCAGACCGTCACCCAAGAGCTCACCGCCGAGGCCGTGGGCTCCGGCGCCTTGCCGGTGTTCGGTACGCCCTTCATGGCCGCCATGATGGAAAACGCCGCCCTGACCTGCCTCCAGTCCTTCTTAGAAGAGGGCCAGGGCAGCGTGGGCATTCATCTGGACATCCGCCACGACGCCCCTACCCCCATCGGCATGAAGGTTTTCGCCGAGGCGGAGATCACCGCCGTGTCGGAGAACGGCCGGATGGTGGACTTCCAGGTCTCCGCCTGGGACGAGAAGGGCCCCATCGGAACGGGGACCCACACCCGGGCCATCATCGGAAACGAGAGATTTCTGGCGAAGTGCAACTCCAAGCTGAACGACTGACCCCATCCAAAAGAGGCCCGGAGGAAAAGCTCCTCCGGGCCTCTTTTTTCGTTTGTTCAGGCCGCCGGCTCTGCGGGCCGGGGGTTCGCCTGGTACTCAAAAAACACGATGTTCCCGCTGACCGACACCGTGTCCCGCTCCCCCTGTCCGATGCTGATATTCACAGTGTCCAGCATGCAGCGGAAGGCGCTGTCGTGGAGCTTCTGGAGCACCGCCTTGGCGGATTCGTAGCTCCCGGTGGTGAACGCCATGGAGATGCTCCGCCGGACGATGGTCTGGGAGGCGTCCACGGTGCTGAAGGACAGGCTGTAGTCCTCCGTGGAGGACAGGATGGAGTTCAGCTCGAACATGACGGGCTGGAGGTTGTCGTAATCGGCGATGCTCAGAGGCGGGGTCTCGGCAGAGAAGAGCTCCTCCAGCTCCCGCTCCATCCGGCGCTTCTCCTCCAGCTGGAGCCGGGCGGCCTCGATCCCCGTCCGGCAGGCCTCCGTCTCCCCGATGCAGCGGTCCCGCTCGGTGGTCTGGGGCATGTAGAACAGCAGCATGTAGCCGCTGACCAGGAGGATGACGCCCAGCAGGGCCAGGAGCATCCACTCCCGGGTGGTCAGTTGTCTTCTCATCCCTGGGACGCCTCCTTTTGCAGCTGGATCAATACGCTGGCCTGGACCGGGGCGCTGGCGTCCGCCGGGGCGCCCTCCGACTGCGTCGTGGCGGCCGTGTTCACCATGGTGTAGGCCACGATGGGAGAGGCCTCCAGAGCGCTGACAATCTGGGCGGTCTGGGCCAGGGTCACGCCGGAAAATTGGAGCTGGACCGTGCTGCCGCCGATGGAAACGGCGTCCATGTCCGCCGTGGTCCCCACGGCCTCGTCCAGCAGGGCCAGGACCTCCATGCGGTCAATGAGGTCCCGCTCCTCCTCTGTGGCGGAATAGCGGCTGTAGCGCTCCCACACCTCGCCGTAGTCCGTCAGCTCCAGCTGGACGTCCTCCAGCTGCCGCTCCGCCGCCGCCAGGGCCTGCTGGGCCTCCGTGGTCTCCACCCAGACGTCGTACACCAGGAATTTGCCAAGCCCCAGCAGGCACACCAGCACAAAGAGCACATACAGTGCGATGGTGGCGGGCTTCGTGGTGCGGTCCGGCTTGTAGAAGAGGTTCATGGACCGCTTGGCGGGATAGGCCGCGTTTCGTCTGCTCATCTCATTTCCCTCCCATGGCCGCGCCGGCGGCGAACACGCCCGCGGCGGCCGATCCCCCGGCCTCCGGCAGCAGGTCCGCCGGGTCCAGCAGGGGCAGGCCCACCGTGTTCTCGATGGTTTGCCGCAGCAGGTCCATGGCCGCGCCGCCGCCCACCAGGTACACGCCGTTTAAGTTACTGGAGCGGTAGGTAAACTGATAGAAGTTGATGACCTTCAAAATCTCCACGGCGATGCGCTCGCACACCTCCGCCACGGCTGGGAGGGTGAGGACGTTCTGGAAGTTCGACGCCTTGTAGGTGTTGGAGAGGAAGGGGTCCACCCCCATCTCGTTGGCCACGATGACGTCCAGGTTCCGCCCGCCCAGGGCAATCTGCCGGGTGGCCTGGACCCGGTCCCGCCAGACCACCGTGATCCGGGTGAACTGGTGCCCCAGGTCCACGAAGCAGAACTCCTCCGCCCCCGCGCCCCGGGCCTGGCACAGCTGGATCAGCGCCATCTCCTGGGGCAGCACCCGTTTCAGCCGGAGGCCCGCCTGGGAAAACATCCGGGTGTACTCCGCCAGGGTCTGCTTCGCCGCCGCCGCCGCCATCATGGGCACGCCCTGGGTCTCGTCGTCCCCCTCGGCGGAGGCGCAGACGGCGTAGTCGCAGTGGTACTGGTCCGCCACGCCCTGAATGAAGTCCGAGAACTCATAGGGCAGGTTCAGCAAGAGCTGCTCCGTGGTCATCCGGGGCATGGTCACCAGGCGGCAGATCACCTGGCTGGGGGGCAGCGCCAGCGCCGCCTCGCCCCGGGGAAGGGACAGCTCCTTTTTCGTCTGCTTCAAAAACTGCGCGAAGGCGTGGGGCAGGAGAATCGCCCCCGTCCCGTCCACCATGTTTTCCGGAAGGCGGACCTCCTCGATCCGGATTTCGTTTCCCCGGAGCGCCGCGATTTTCAGGCTGCTGCTGCCGACGTCAAATCCCAGCCTCGTGTTTCCCATACGTTCCTCCTCTTTTCAAAACAGGCCGAAGTACCACTCCAGCACCGGCCCGCCGTAACAGGCCGTCAGCACCGCCCCCGCCGCCAGAAACGGCCCGAAGGGCATGGCGGTTCCCTTTTTCCCGCCGGTCAGGGCCGCCCAGAGGAGGCCCAGCACACAGCCCGCCAGCAGCGTCAGAAACAGCTCCGCCCAGCCCAGGTACAGCGCCAGGACGAACAGCAGCTTGACGTCTCCCCCGCCCATGGCCTCCCGGCCCAGGAGCCTTTCCATCACCAGCACCAGGACCAGCAGCGCCGCCGGGACAGCCAGGGCCTTTACCGCCTCCAAAACCTCCCGGACCCCGTGGCCCAGGGCGAAAAACCACACCGCCCGGTTCGCCGCCAGCAGGGCCAGCAGCTTGTCCGGGATGATCCGCTTTGCCCAGTCCGTCAGGCTGAGGGCCAGCAGCAGCGCGGCGAAGACGAGCCACTGCCCCAGCTCCAGGCAAAGGCCGAAGCGTGCGCCCACGCACACAAAGGCCGCCGCCCCCGCCAGCTCGGCGGCCAGGCACTCGGCGGGAATCGTTTCCCCGCAGTAGCGGCACCGCCCCCGGCGGAACAGGAAACTGAACACCGGCACCAGGTCCCGGGCCCCTAAGGTGTGCCCGCAGGAGGCGCACCGGGACCGCCCGGCGAAGGGGCGGGGGTCCCCCGCCGCCCAGCGGGAGGCGGCGCAGTCCAGGAAGCTGCCGAGGACCGCGCCGAGGACGGCCAGCCAGAAGCAGAGGCAGGCCGTCAAGAGTTGTTCTTCCATAGGTCCTCCTTTGGTTATGAGGCGCTTTCCGCCCTCCACAGCCCCCGGGGAATCCCGGAGGCTCTGGAGGGCGCCCGCGTCTGCGGGCGTCCCGTTCCCCCGCCCTGCGCCAACCCGGAGGGGACGGGGAAAAGGGGAGTAGGTTTAGGGTCCGGGGGTGGTGGGGACGTTGACCGTCCCACCTGCGACAGTTTTTTCACTGCTTGTGCTGTATTCCCAAGTAGTTTCGAGGGTAATCGGAGCATCACCTGTCGTGTTTTTAGTGGCAGACACTGCAAGCTCACCCAAGCTGGTGTTCGCATCATCACAAGTGCACTGGGGTTTAACTGCCTCGGTTTTATCAGTGCTTAAATAGCCCTGTCCCTTATCGTCCACGCAGTAATACATAGCAACATCTTCTTGGGTGGTTACATACTGAGTGGAAGCCAGACCAATCGCGCTACGGACATTGGCTTGGTCCACGGCGTGCCGGGACTTCTCAAGGGCATTATTCATCATCGGAATAGACACCGCCACCAGGATGGCGATAATGGCCACCACGATCAGAAGCTCGACCATGGTAAAGCCGCCTTGCTTTTTCAGCTTGGCCTTTAACTGTTCCATAAGTTCAGTACCTCTCTTTCAAATTCATTGAAGCTTCTATACTCAGAGCCGGGTTGGCAAGGCTCGGAATACCGTATTACATATTGCCGTACATGCTGAACATGGGCAGATAGACCGCAAACAGGATCAGCACCACCAGCACAGCCAGAACAATGATAATCGACGGCTCCAGCAGGGCGATGGCCCGCTTTGTTTTCAGGTCCGTCTCGTTGTCGTAGTACGTCGCCAGCACCTTCAGCGTCTCCTCCATGGAGCCCGTGGACTCGCCCACGGAGGTCATCTGCACCAGCATGGGGGGCAGCTCCTTGGCGTAGCCCATGCACTCCCCCAGGGTCCGCCCGCCCTCCACGCCGGGGAGGGTGTCCAGGACCTCCTGAGACATGCACAGATTCGACATGGTCCTGCCCGCGACCTCGATGGACTGCAAAATCGGCATTCCGGCGGTCAAGAGCATGCTCATGGTGTGGGCGAACTGGCTGGAATTGGACATGCGGACCACGCTGCCGATGACGGGAATGCCCAGCTGGGCCTTGGCCAGGGCGAGCCCGCCCTTCTCCGTGGTCCCGTAGAGCCGGACCGCGAAGAGTATGAACGCCACAAGGGCAATCATGAGCAGAATGTACTTCTGGAAGAAATTGCTCATGGCAATCAGGGCCCGGGTGGCCCAGGGCAGGTCGATGCTCATTCCCTCGAACACGCCGACGAAAGTGGGTACTGCGTAGAGCATGATGATGGTCACCACCACCACCGCCACCCCGATGACGAACATGGGGTAAGTCAAAGCGGACACCACGCTCTCGTGGGTCTTGTTCATCCGCTCGAAGTAGTCCGCCATTCTCTGGAAGGCCGCCTGCAAATCGCCGGATTCCTCCCCCGCCCGGACGGTCTCCCGGAAGGTGACGGGCAGGGCCTTGGCCCCCCGCTGCTCGAAGCTGTAGCTCAGGGACCAGCCGTTGGACACGTCCTCGGACGCCTGCCGCAGCAGGGCGGCGAGGTTCTTGTCCGGGCACTGCCCGGCCACCAGATCCACGGCCTGCACCAGGGGCAGGCCCGCTTTCAGGATGATGGCGAACTGCTGGCAGGTGAGGGACAGGCTCTTGGCGTTGATCTTCCGGAGCCTGGACAGGGGGTCCTTCACCGAGGACCTGGGAACCTCCCTGATGGAGAGGACGATCTCACAGCTCTGGCGAATCTGGTTCACGGCGTCGGTCTGGCTGACGGCCTCCACCACGCCGGAGACCTTCTCGCCGCTGGTGTAAGCGCCCTCGTATTTATAGGTAGGCATAACTTATCTCCCTTCGTCCCGCGTCTCTCGTCCCCCGCGGGGGTGGGGGTTACTCAAGGGGGAGCCTGCTCCCCCTTGAAGGAGGCGGAGGAAACGGAGCGGAATGGATGCCCGGCGAAGCCGGGCGCAATGGAGCGGAGTTTTTGACGCCGGCGGACTGGTCTCTTAACGCCCCCTCGAAGGTCTCCTTGCTGATGGTCCCGGCGGCGTAGAGGGCGTTCAGGGCCTTGTCCATCAGGATGTTCCCGATGGCCCCGGTGGTCTGGATGGAGTTGGCGATCTGGGGGGTCTTGCCCTCCCGGATGAGGTTCCGAATGGCCCCGTCGGTCTTCATCACCTCACAGGCCAGCACCCGGCCCCCGCCCACCTTGGGCAGGAGCTGCTGGCTGAGGACGGCCTTCAGGGACATGGACAATTGCAGCCGGATCTGCTGCTGCCGCTCGGCGGGGAACACGTCCACGATGCGGTCGATGGAGTCGGCGGCGGAGTTGGTGTGGACCGTGCCGAAGACCAGGTGTCCCGTCTCGGCGGCGGTAAGGGCCGTCTCGATGGTCTCCAGGTCCCGCATCTCGCCCACGAGAATCACGTCCGGGTCCTCCCGCAGGGCGGCCCGGAGGCCGGTGGCGAAGCTGCCGGTGTCCCGGCCGATCTCCCGCTGGTTGATGACGCACTTGTCGGGGGTGTAGACGTACTCAATGGGGTCCTCCAGGGTGAGGATGTGCTTGGCCTCATTCCGGTTGATTTGGTTGAGGACCGCCGCCAAGGTAGTGGACTTCCCGGACCCGGTCTCGCCGGTGATGAGCACCAGCCCCTGGCTGTAGGCGGGAAATTCGCTCACCACCTTGGGCAGACCCAGCTCGCCCAGGTCGGGAATGTGGTCGTTCAAAAGCCGGATGGCGGCGGACCACGCCTCCTGCTGGCGGAAGAGATTCACCCGGCACCGGACCCCGGCGATGGTCAGGGCCAGATCCAGCTCACCCACGGCCTCCGCCTGGCGGATCTCGGACCCGGCCAGCTCCCGGGCGGCCGCCAGGCAGTCGTCCACCGTCAGTACCGGGCCTTCCATTTCCCGGATGGCGCCGTCGATCCGGCAGCGGGGGGTCAGCCCCCGGACCAAATGGACGTCCGACGCCCCGTCCCTTCTGGCCCGCTCTACATACTGTTCAACTGTCATTTATATTCCCTCCTTATCCGCCGCCTAAGACGCGGTGGACCTCCTCGCTGGAGGTCACGCCGTCCAGGACCAGCTTCCGGCAGTTTTCCATAATGGGGTGAAAATCCGTCTGTTTCATGGCGCTCTCCAGCTCCTTGAGGGAGCGGGAGTGGATGGCCCGCCGGATGGCGGGGTTGACGGGCAGAATCTCAAACACGCCGGTCCGGCCCCGGTAGCCGGTGCCGAAGCACTCGCCGCAGCCCGCACCCTTGTAAAAGGTATAGTCCCCAGGCGGAAGGCCCAGGGCCTCCTGTTCCTCTACCGTGGAGGCATAGGGCTTCTTGCAGTGGGGGCAAACCTTGCGCAGCAGCCGCTGGGAGACGATGCCCTTCACCGCTCCGGCGATGAGGTAGGGCTCCACTCCGATGTCCAGAAGGCGGTCGATGGAGCTGACGGCGTTGTTGGTGTGGATGGTGGAGAGCACCAAATGGCCGGTCATAGCGGCTCGCATGGCGATCTCGGCGGTCTCGCCGTCCCGGATCTCGCCTACGGCGATGATGTCCGGGTCCTGGCGGAGCACGGAACGGAGGACGTTGGCGAAGGTCAGGCCGGTCTTGTCGTTGATCTGGACCTGGCAGATGCCGTCGATGTGGTACTCCACCGGGTCCTCCAGGGAGACCAGGTTGACCTCCTCGCTTTTCAGCCGGTCGATCATGGCGTAGAGGGTGGAGGTCTTGCCGGAGCCCGTGGGGCCCACCATGAGAATGACCCCCTCCGTGGCGTTGTCCACCAGCTTGCAGAACCGCTCCCGGTTGTCCCCCTCCAGGCCGATGCCCTCCAGGGTGGCCAGCTCCGGGGTCTTCCGCAGGAGGCGGATGACCACCTTCTCGCCGTGGATGGTGGGCAGGGTGGAGATCCGCAGGTCCAGGGTCTCCTGCCGGACGGTGACGTTGGCCCGGCCGTCCTGGGGAATCAGCTTCTGGGCAATGTCCATCCGGGCCATGATCTTCAAACGGGAGATCACGGAGCTCTGGAGCTCCCGGGGCACCGGAATGATGGCCCGGAGGGCCCCATCGATGCGCATGCGAATGGTCATGCTGTCCTCGCCGGGCTCCATGTGGATGTCCGAGGCCCCTTCCGTACAGGCCCGGTCGATGATGGAGTTCACCAGGCGGATAGCCGGGGCGGCGTCCGCCTCGTCCTCGTCCACGGTCATGCTCTGGGGCTGAGCCAGGGCGGCGCCGCCGTACTGGCTGCCCAGCAGGTCCCGCTGCATGTCCTCGATGGCCTGCATGGCCCCCTGGTTGCTGTAGAGGTTCTGGACCGCCCGCTCCACGGCGGCGGAGGCGGCGATGACGGGCACCACCCGGCGGCGGGTCACCGCCCCGACCTCCTCCACGGCCATGAAGTTCAGCGGGTCCGACATGGCCAGCCACACCTCGGACCGGGTGGCCTTGACGGGGACCACCATGTGCTTCTTCGCAAGGTTCCTCGGCAGGAGCTGGGCCATTTCCGGCGGAATGGCATAGGTGTTCAGGTCGATGAACTCCACGCCCAGCTGGCTCATCAGCGTGTCGATGAGCTGCCGCTCCGTGATGAAGCCGTGCTTCTGCAAAATCGCGCCCAGGCGCTCGCCGCTGTCCTCCTGGAGCCTCAGCGCCTCCTCCAGCTGAGCCTGGGTGATGTCCCCGCTTTTCACCAGCAGGTCGCCGAGTTTGACGTATTTCATGGTGTCCCCTCTTTCTTCGGCGGGTTCAGGCAGCGGATGACCACGCCGCCCTCCGGCGTCTGGGCGCTGATGCCGCTTCCCTTCCAGCTGACTTTCAGGTCTACTGTAAAACAAGCTGAGGATTCGTCGTAGACGATATCCATTACATCAACCTGATACTCTCCGTTTTTATACGCGCCGCCCCGATTGGTGCCGGTTTTTTCCTTGGGCAGCAATTCTTTACCGCCCACATAGACCTGCCCGTTCGCCAGCGTAATCCGGCTTCCGCCGTTATAGGTCGGGTCGTCGGTTCCGCTCACCTCGTGGGCGTAGCGCAGCTCTCCGGCGATGGCGTTGGTCAGGGAGTTCAGCAGCAGCTGGGTCTCCGCCTCCGCCGTCAGATGAAAATAGGTCTTCATCGCCACGCTGAGGCCGGAGTTCAGCATGACGCACAGCAGCATCAGGACTGCCACGGCGCAGAGCATCTCCACCAGGGAGAACCCGCCGCTGCTTTTCAGCTTCTTTTTCATCCGCCGCCTCCCGCCCCGGGATCAGGGCTGGACTCCGGTTTGTCGATGGCGTAGGAGAGCAGACGCTCCGTGCCGTAAAAATAGAGCTTGCTTGCCTCGCCCGGCTCGATTTCCACAGAACCGCCGCTGCTTACGACGCTTACCTTGGTCTCTCCGGGCAGGCTGTTGTAAGTATCCGGCTCCGAAGTGCCGCCGGCGGGAGCGGCGGGGGCCTTGCTCTGCCGTTCCGCCTTGGTCAGGGCGGCATAGTAGTCCTTGTCCGCCTCCTGGGCCCGGAGGTCCATGTTAGTGGAGGCCGTGACGGCTCCCATCAGCAGGGTGATGGACAGCGCGCAGACCAGCACGGAGGCCAGCACTTCCACCAGGGTCTCGCCCCGGGAGCTTCGCAGCTTCTCTCTCATCCGCCCGCCTCCTCCTTCTTCACTTCCCTGGTGATCCAGTCCAGCTGCCAGGCCACGGGTTCGGTTTCCTGATCCTTCAAAAGTCCTTCGTCTATGATCGTTACGGCCCCGCGGCCATCCTTCGGCAGCCGGTCCCCCGGTATGTAGGTGACGGCGGGCGCGCCGGAGGCGGTCAGCTCCGCCTCCATGGTATAGACGGCCGTCCCGGTATCCAGGACCGCCTTCAGGTGGATGCGGCGGCTTTGACTCATATCAACGTCCACCTTGACGGAGCCGAAGGTCTCTTTGATCGCCGGGTCTCCCTCCACCGCGACGGTCAGGACCCGGGTGGTCCGGGACGAATCGCCGGGCAGAGTATCGGGCGGATTCGTGGGAAGGGACGCGGTGTCGGCCGCCGGCAGGCGCTGATATCCGGCGCCGTTGAATTCGCCGGCAAACAGCCCGTCCAGCTCCTTTTGAAAGGACAGGACCGTCGTGCCGTCCTGCGTCAGCTTCCCGTCCCCGTCCAGGACCAGCTTCGCCAGCTGGCCGCAGGTAAACGCGCCCGGCCTCTGAATGACCCTGTAGCACTTGGTTTCGGTGACGGTCTCCGTGCCGTCCGCTTCCATGACCTTGATCTGTTCCGTCCATTGGTCGACGTCGTACCGTCCCCGGTACTCCGCCCGTTCCAGTTCCCCGACCACCAGCCGGACGGCGGAGGACAGAGCCAGATACCGCTGCTGCTCCTCGTAATTGCTCCGGATCTTGCCCGCGTTGGAGACCGCCGCCATCAGGACGGAGGCCGCCGTCATCATGCAGACCAGGAGGAACAGCAGCGCCAGGAGAATGGACGCCCCGCATTGGCTATGCAGTTTTTCCCGGAGTGTTTTCACGGGGCGTCCTCCTCTTGTTTATGGCTTGCGCACCAGCGGGCGCCGCCGCTGGTGCTTCCCTTCCAGCGCCGCCGCCGGGCGGCGTTGTCCTGCCCGTCCTCGCCGGGGGGCAGGGCGTCGATGCTCTGGGGTCCCTGGGCGTCGGCCCGTGTCTCCGCAGGACTTTCCACCGTCAGGGTCAGGGTGTGGAGCTGCTCTCCCTCAATCAGCTGTCCGTCGGCCTCGCCGGAGGTCAGCTTCAGGGGAATGGAAACCGTGGTCTCCGGGATGCCTGCGGCCAGCGCCGCGCCCTCCGGATAGGTCAGCTTGAGGGTGATCTTCCCTACCTCCTCAATCCATTCCGCCTTGGGCTGGTACAGCGGCATGGGAGCCACCACCAGCGCGCCGGACCTCTCGAAGAACAGGGTCCCCTCCTCACCGACGTCATAATGATCCGGGAAGGAGATGATGCAGGTCACTTGGGTCTTATCGCCATCCAGCTTGACTTCCTTGAACCGGACGAAGTTCTCGTCCCCCTTCCAGGGCCGGATGATCTCGACACGGATGTCTCCTCCGGCGCCGCCGCCGTAGTCCTGAACCGCGGCCTTGTCGGGGTTGTCCGGCTCGGCCGGGTCCGGCGTGGTGACGGTGTAGGCAAAGTCGGCGTTGGCTCCCAGGCCCGTTTCCAGCTCTGCCGCACCCTCGGGAACCGCGGTCTTGAACCGGATGGCGGGCGCGGCCGCCTCTGTCGCCTGGTTCCGCAGGGTTTCGGCCGTGAGATAGCCGGAGCTCCCGCAGTGGGGATCGCCCTTAAGGGTCAGCTCGCCGCCCAGCTCCAGCGCCTGGCCCGCCTTGTCGGCGGCCCTGACGTCGATCTCCAGCGTGTCGTTGGGGAACATAAACAGCCGGTTGGGACGCAGCTCCGCCGCGGCGGTGATATGGACGGTGACGGCGAGATCATAGGTGCCGCCGTCCGGGTCCCGGTAGTGGATATTCAGGATATCCGTGCCGTCCTGCTTGGGTGTCATAGTAAAGCGATAGTAATGTTTGCCTTTTTCGCCGGCGTTTGGAATTTCATCATCTGTCAGCTTAGCGCCAAGGGCCGCTTCAGCCAGCGGCGAAGTGTTATTGCCGGTGCTTTCCCAATCGCAGGACCAGCCGCCGCCCGCTGTGATGCCGTCCGTCAGCACCAGGTATTCCTGATGGGGGGCGTCGCCGTTGACGAACAGGTCGATCTCGATGGGGCTTCCGCCCAGAAGCTGGAACCCGCCCTTTTCGTCAAACAGGGTCTGGCGACGGAAGCCCTTCAGGGGCCAGTCGCCGTAGTGGACGTGGTATTTCCCGTTGTCCTTGAGCAGAACGGTGGGGAAAGGATAGTCCCGGTCCCGCAGTTCCGGATGGGCTTGGGTGGGATAGCTGTACTTACCGGGGACGCTGACGCCGTCCTCCTCCGTGGTGACTTTTTCGAACCCGGCCGGGCCCAGCAGATCATAAATCTTCGCGCCGGAGTCCTTATCGGGGATGCCCGCCTGGTCGCCCTTTAACTGCTCATAGGTCAACCCGGTGACATTGGGGTTGCGTTTCATATTGCCGCTTCCGGACTTGAAGAGCCCTTCATCGTCGCGATTGCCCGTGATCTCCCACGAGCTCCCTGTGCCTTTTACGAGCCAACCTATGAAGACGTAGTTCCACCCGCCTTGTCCGTTCGACACTCCGTCATACATAGGAGTGCCGACATTCCTTCCGTCTGCCCTGCGGTAGTGGTACCATTTTGTACCAATCTGGACCGAATCGCGAGGAGAAATCCCACTTTCAGTATATTCCGTCTCCTCCGGGTCCTTGAACCCGTCTGCCCTCGCTTGCTCCTCCGTGAAAACCATCACGTCGGTTTTTCGCGCGCCCACCGCCCAATCTGTACCCGCCGGAGCATTTGTCCTTTTTTGCTCCAGACCGTCGATGATCATCCGTTCCGAGGACTTCTCATCCTTCCCGGGGTTGTTTGCCATGACCTCGTCGGCCAGATAGTAGCAGTTGGTTATGGTACATATCCCGTGGTTGCTGGCCCTCCGGGCGCCTGGCGTATTGACGGCGTAGATTTCTCCCGTTCCTCCGATGGCGTACAGGCCGTGCAGATTCGGGTGGTCGTCCAGCGCGGGCAGCGTCATAAAGCTGTAACAGTTGGTCAGTTCATTGTTGGTCTCATTGAATTGGCTGTTCGCGCCGTTTCCCTCGGTTCCGATTTTGTGGTTTGTCCCATCAATTGTCAGCGGCTTCATATAGCTGCCGCCCACCAGTCCCCCGATGAAAATACCGGCCCGGTCATCGGCTCGGATGAGGGTTACCGTCTTCTCATCTATGGAGATGCTTCCTCCGGCATAGCAGTTGGTGATGGCTCCCTGGCAGGTGCCCACCAGTCCGCCAACACGCATATTGTCGTTCTCTTGGGCGTCATGGACCTTGACATTCACCACTGCGGAGCAGCCGGAGAGGTTCATGTGGGAGGCCCCCACCATTCCGCCGATGTAGTTGCCGCCCCAGCCGTCCCAGCTTCCGTCCGACTGCTTCACACTGTAGGTATATCCGGTCGCTTCTATGTCATACCCGGCCACGGAGCAGTTCTGAAACGCGTTCGCCGTCGGATTGCTGGTGCCCGCAACGCCAGCCAGCGCGCCTATGGCGAACCAGCGCGTCTCCGGTTTGGTCGTATTGGCAGAGGTGGAAATTTTGCCGTTGCCATCGGAGGAGTAGAGGACAACATCCTTCAGTCTTCCGTCGTAGATTACACCGAAGAGGCCCGCGCAGGAGGATTTCTGTCCCTGGATATTAACATTTTCGATTTTGTAGCTGCCTCCGTTGTAGATGCCGCCGAACCAACCCGTCAGGGTACCCGTGCTGCCGCCGGTGGTGTCGTAGTATTCGGCGATGGGGGTGTAGGTTTTGTAACTCCCCGCTCCGTCCCGCTCACCCAGAAGATCATAGGTCTGCGTCCAATAATACTGGTTCTTCTGGCTCTTGGAGCTCAGATAGGGGAAGGTATCCGCCGTCCTGATCCGTCCGTCCGTGCTTTCTTTGTCGGATATGACCGTACTGGCGTCCCGGTTTTTATTGTTCCAGTCAATGAGCTGGAGCTGGTCAATGGAGCGGACGCCGTAAGGGCGGGCTTCGCTGCCGCCGGGAGCGCCGGACCACTTGGTCTGATCCTTCTGCCCGCCATTCGGCCGGGTGAAGGTCGGGACGTCCTTAGCCGGGGTCCAGTTGGCCCCGGGGAGCTCCACCGCCAGCGCATCGGCAAAGAACGGATTCAACGCGAAGGTGACGGCCACGTCCTGGCCGCTGCTCGCAAACAGCGTCAGAGTGCCGTTGGGCCTTGTGGCGTCCGCGTCGGGGTACAGGCCGCCCAAGGCGTTCCCCTGCAGTCCGAAGCTGTGGAAGGAGTGGAATTCAACCTGCGTTTTTCCGTCCTTGTCAAGCTCATAGGACATGAGCCGGGCCAGCGCCTCGTCCACTTGGCGGTCGAGATACGCCTGGGTGCCGGAGGAGGACTGCGCATCCTTTTTCGCCGCCTCCAGACTGCCGTAGAGCTCATGGAACAAGCCGCCCTCTCCGCCGTCAACGGAATACAGGAGCGGGAACGGAGTGTCGTCTTTCAGGGTTACGGTAATCCCCTGCTTGTTGTAAATGCCGTAGCCGCAGCGGACCACCTCGCCGCCCTGGTCGTGGGCGGTGGAGAGGGTGGAGAGCTTGGTGACGGTTTTGGGGTCCGCGGCGGTCTTGCCCGGGTCCACCGCCAGCAGGCTGACGTGATAGGAGATCGGCTTTCCGGGGACCTGGAGCTCCTCCCAGTAGTACACGCCCATGGTTCCCAGCTCCAGGGCCTTGGGCCAGTCCCCGTAGTGCCAGAACGCCGCGCCCTTCTTCACGCCGGTGGGATAGGGGAAGGCGTCTTGTCCGGACACCTTGCCCATGCCGGGCACAGGAGCGTCCGCCGCCGTCAGCTCAACGTATGTGAGGGGCTTAGCGGAGCCGCCCTCCTCGTACTTGGCGAGGAACGCCTCGTCCCGGTAAGAGAAATTGCCGTTATCCAGATAGTAGGTCCCGCTCTGCCGCCCGCCGCTGGAGGGGCCGCAGAAGCCGTACGTCCCCGCCGCCGTGCCGTCTGGCCTCAGGTCCATGGCGGAATAGGAGTTGGAAATGCTGCCGGAGTTCCGCCCCGCGAAGCCCGCCAGAGTGACGGGGGCGTTTTCCTGGGCCGCCTCGGCGGCCAGCCGCCCCACGGCGTAGGACGTGTCGACCTCGCCGCGGTTGTAGCCCGTCAGGCCGCCCGCATATGCCTGGGCATAGTTGGTAGCTTCCACGTGCAGATAGGCGGACTCGGCGGCGGAGCCCCGGATCAGGCCCGCGTTTTCTCCGCACAGGCCGCCGATGTAGATGCTGGAGGTATTGACCTGGGTGGTGAGGTTCACGCCCTCCACGGCGCAGTTCAGGATCTTGCCGGTCAGGGTGTTAAAACCCGCCAGGGCGCCCAGGAACGTCTCCTTCTCACTGCTGTAGAACACGATGGAGCGGTGTGTGTCCTTCTGCCCCGGCGCGTCTTCTTCCGAAGGGATCAGGCTGTAAACGATATTTTGCAGCGTTCCCCCAGTACTGCCGAAGAGGCCCGCGCAGACACGGTTTTGGTCATTCATGGGAATCTCGAAGGCCACTCGCCGGATGGGCAGGAAGTTGCCGTTATAGGTGCCCAGGAAGGGTTTCGCCTGGGTGCCGATGGGGCTCTGGAGCTGGAATTTCCGCGCTTCCTCCTCATGCTTCAGCAGGCCGTCGTAGCCGGTATAGACGCCCTCGCCGCCGTCCAGGCGCAGTCCCTGCTGAAAAGCGAGGCGCGCGTTGTTGTAGTAGTCCTCGTACTGGCTCAGATGGAAGAGGTGCCGGGGCGTGCGGACGCTGACGCTGACCGGGCGGTTTCCGGGAGTCAGCGTCTCGGTGATGTACCGGTGGATGCCCTCGGCGGCGTCGGCGGCATTGCAGGGGGGATTTTCCCCGCCCGTCCATGAGCCCTCCCAATCAATGAAGGGCTTGCCCTCCTCCTCCGGGACATAGGGCTTCACCGTCTCGGCGAAATGGGGATTGTAGAAGTACTCGCCGGAGGCGAATACCGAGCTGCCGGTACTGCCGTTGTTGAGCTGGATATCCGTCGTAAAGCGCAGATACTGATAAAAGTCCTTGGTGGTGGGAGAACGGAACTCCCCGGAACCCGTCGTTTCTCCAATCACCAGCTCGTCGGGCAGAGGAGCCAGCCAATATGCGTCCTTGACCGTCTGGCCGCCTTCGGTCCGTTCCCAGACCGCTTCCAAAAGCCTTTCGCCTGTCATGCCGTCTTTGCTGTAAAGGACCTCTTTCGTCTTTTTCTCTCCGTCTTCCCCGAGGTACGTATAGGTAACCGTAAAACTGCCGCTTGCCGGCAGGTCCTTTTTCATCAGGGCCACGGCGTAGCCGTCCTTTTCAACGGTGACGCCCTCCTCCAGTTGGCCGATCAGCTCCCGGGCGTTGCCGCCGGAGAAGCCGATTTTCCCGCTGCTGTCCCTCTCATAATAGACCAGGCTGGGCTCCTTGAAGTAGGCCCGCCAGTCTCCGTAGTGGGGGAGGCCAATCAAGCCGGGGAAGCTGTAGGGCGGATTCAGCGTCTGCTTTTCCTGGAGATTATAGGGGTTGGTATCGGCGGGGACCGTCTTGAACGCGAACGCGCCGCCCATCGCCTCGTCGAAGAGGCCCGCCGTGGACATGTCGTCGTAAGACACGGGCCCGTTCTTCGCCGGCTTCTCTCCAAGAGTGGCGGCCAAGGGATCTAAATAGTAGCAGTTCTTTGTATTCTCGGGACCGTTGTCCGCAACTCCCCGGTCCGGGATTACCTCCCCGGGCTGATTCAGGAAGCTCATGGCGTCGTAAACACAGGCGCCTTTCACGGTTCCGTCGATGCAGGCCAGCCCGGCGGCATGGGCCCCGGCTCCCATACCGCCGCAGTCGATAAATCCGGCGGAATAAACGTTCGTCAATTCGACGCCCGCGCCGGTTCCGCCCGTTTTGCCCCGGCCGATCAGGCCGGCGGCATGGGTTTCCCCTTTCATGTAGCAGTCCGCGTAAGAGGTATCGGCAATCACCTTATGCTGTGCGCTGCCGATCAGGCCCCCGGCGATGGCCCCGTCCACCAAGGTGGACGCCAGGCTTTTTTTGATTTCGGTGACGCCGGTGCCGGACAGCTCTCCTGCCAGCCCGCCCGCGCTGGTGCCGTGGATGATCTCACCGTATTTATAAGGATTGCCCGTTTGGTCGCTGCCCAGCAGGCTGCGGAGATGATCCTGGCCCTCTTCCGGCTCCCAGTAAACCCGGCAGTCCGTGAAGCGGCTCGTGTTCTCCTCGCCCGGCGCACCCGCGATCCTTCCGGCAATGCCTCCGGCAGGGCCCTCGGGGCAAACGGCCTTGGAGTTGACCACGCGGATATCCCGGAAGCTGCTGCCGCTCCCGGCGGAGCCTACAAGGACGCCGGCGGCCGCCGCGGCGCCGGCGTTTACGCTGGCATTGGTCAGCCGGACGCCGGTAAAGGTCATCCCGTTCTCTGTTTCGGCGAACAGCCCCGCACCGGGCCTGCCCTGGGCGCTGGCTTCTGTCACGCCGAGGTCCGTGATCTCGTTCCGGCGGTTTCCCCCGTTCTCAGCCGTCCATCCGCCGTCAAAGGAGAGGAGCTCCTCATTCACAACGGGCTTGAATGCATAGAGGTGTCCATAGGAAGCGTCCTCCGCCTCTGAGTGGCGGCAGTCAATGTCGTTCAGCTGCACGGCGGAGGTCTTGCCCTTGACCTTGGAGGAAACGGCGTCCAGGTTTTGAAGGTGGCGCAGATTCTCCAGCCGGGCGGAACCGCCGCCGCTGTGCTCGGCAAAAAGGCTGTTGCCCATGTCGGAGCCGGAGGCGGAGGCGGACCGGCGGCCGGGGGCGGACAGCTCAATCTCGGCGGTGACGGTGAAGTCCTCGCCATAGCTCATGTCGGGGTCGTCAAACAGCTGCCAGAAATGGCGGCCTCCGACCGATTCTCCTTTTGAGTTGACCGCGTCCAGCGCATCCAGTATCCAGGTGTAGGTAATGGCGGAGGCGGAAATGCTGCGGGCCGAGGGCTGCCGCGCGACGGTGGAAGCGCCGGGAAGGCTCAGCAGCGTGACCGTTTTGCCGCTGTAGGTCAGCTCGACGGTCTGCTTTGCCTCGTGGATCCAGTTGTTTCCCACCACGGACAGCGCCGAGTCCGGCACGGAGAAGGTGACATGCACCTTCAGCAGGTCCCCGTTCTCAACCTCCACCATGACTTCCGGCGCGGGCAGGGGCGTGTAGTTCTTCCGGGCCTCCTGCTCTCCGCCGTAGTAGCCCAGCATAGGGGTCTCCCTCATCCGGGCATCCCGGTCTCCGGCGATGCCGAGGGCCTCGTCCTTGGTCTTTGTGATGGCGGCCTCCGCATAAAACACGTCGGTGACGGCAAAGCTGTCCGGGTCGTAGATGATGCGGAAATCCCCCTCCAGCAAGGCGGGATCAATGGCCCCGGCGGTCAGCAGCTCCTTTGCGGCGGCGTCATCCTTGGTGAGCCAGGGGGAGTCCGCCGTCCCGCCCTCCGCCAGCGCGGAGGCGGAGAGCAGCCCCTCCAGCTGCCCATTGCCGTCCAGCAGTACAGCCCGGTTCTCCGCGGCCATGTAGATCTCCCGGGCGGCGTTGTCCAGCTCGGTGATCTTGAGGTAGTCCCGGTAATAAGCCGCCGCCACAGCGGCGACGCTCAGCAGGATCACCAGAATCGCCACCACAGCCAGGGTCTCCACCAAGGAGAACCCGCGGTTTCCTCTGTTTTCAAAGCGTTGGGACATAAGTACACCTCAATGTATACGCCTGGCGGCAAAAACTTGAACACATATCCGATTCGGATTTCAGGAGCATTTTAACATATCCGAATCGGATATACAATAACTTTACTGAAAAAAATCGAACGATCACGAGCTTCCTGGAAGCTGTTTTGGAAGGAAGGCGTTCTTATGGAACTCGATTACCAGGCCATCGGCGTGCGCATCCGCCGCCTGCGGAAGGAACAGGGGCTGACCCAGCAGGCGCTGGCGGAGATGTCCGGCCAGGAGCCGTCCAACATCTCCCATATCGAGCGGGGGGCCACGAAACTCAGCCTTCCTACCCTGGTCAGCGTGGCCAACGCCCTGGAGGTGACGGTGGACCAGCTTCTCTGCGACAGCCTGCCCGCCTCCCGGTCTGTCTTTGAAGCGGAGGCGGCGCACATCCTGTCGGACTGCTCTCATCTGGAGCTGAAGATCATCACGGAGACCATCCGCACGCTGAAGGAAAACCTGCGGCGGCTGAAGCTCAGCGAGTGACCCTCAGTCGGACTGGACCTCCGGCCAGCAGCAAATCCCCACCTCCAAGGGCGTCTGCTCCCGGAGGTGGAAGTTGGCATAGCGGCAGAACCAGCAGCCGCTGCCGCAGACCAGTCCCACTGTCCGCACAGTAAAGGCGGGGCAGCGCTGCGCCGGCCAAACGCTGCATCCGGTCATGGGCTTGCGAAGGGATCGGACGTGCGCCGTCTCTTCCGGATGATGAGTTTTTATTTTCATCAGCAGCCTCCCTTTCTTCTGTGATTGTACCAAGAACATATCTTCCAAACAGTGGATGAGGCCGCGCCGGAAACACATTCCGCGCGGCCCGTTTTCCAACGCCGCTCCAAAACGGCTTGACAAATTCCGGGAAAGCGTGCTATGGTCATTGTAGCAAGAAAAATTGCGAATTTGATGCTTTGCGTAAATTTGGTTTGATTTTGCGCGGAATTTGCATGGCGAAACGGAGGGCCCTTTATGATCAAGCTGGCGCTGTGCGACGACGAGGCCGAGCAGCGGGAAGCCATTGGAAGCCTCTTGAGGGAATATGTGGCTTCCAGGCCCTCCTCCGTGGTAAAAATGTCAATTTTTTCCTCAGGTCGGGAGCTGCTGGCCGCAGCGGAGGAGTGCGGCGGTTTCGATCTCTACGTGCTGGATATCGTAATGCCGGGTCTCAGCGGCATCGACCTGGGAGTCCGCCTGCGGGAGCTCTACAGCGGCGGGGTCATCATTTACCTGACCATCTCCCCGGAGTACGCCGTGGACTCTTATGCCGCCCAGGCCTTTTACTACCTCATGAAGCCAGCGGAGCCGGACAAGCTCTTCCAGGTGCTGGACCTGGCCGTGGAGGCGCTGGAAAAGCAAAAAGCGGCCTGTGTCGCCGTCCGTACCAAAGACGGGCTGCAGCGGGTGCGGCTGGACGAGATCGTCTATGCCGAGTTGGTGGGCCGGATTGTCCGCTATCATCTGACCAGCGGGGCCGACCTGGACAGCGTGACGGTACGGAGTTCCTTCCAGGAGGAGGTGTCCCCCCTGCTGGCGGACCAGCGCTTCTGTCTCTGCGGGGCCAGCTTTGCGGTAAACCTCTTCTATGTCACTGCCGTGGAGAAGGGCTTTCTCCGCATGGACGGCGGGGCTCGGGTCCCCCTGGCCCGCGGGCTGGCCGCTCAGACAAAGCGGCGGTGGAGCGATTATTGGCTGAACGCCCCGGGAGGTGACGCGCTGTGACAGCTCTGCGGGACCTCTCCCAGGTCTGGGCGCTGATCCATGTCCTTGTCGTGTTCCTTCTGCTGTTTGAGTCCCGCCGTTCCTGGCGGTCCACGGTTATCCTCTGCTTTTCCGCGGCGGGCGTGATGACCGCTGTGACCTTCGTGTTAGCGGAGCTCCTAAAGCTGGGCCCCATCACGATCAGCTTCTTTACCTGCTCCCTGCCCAGCATGGCCCTGTTCTTCTGGATCTCCAAGTACCGGGATGGGCGGTTTTTCTTCCTCTTCTGCCTGTCGGACACCATGTGCATTTGGCTGATCCAGCTGACGGCTCTGCTGGACCGGCTGGCAGGCGGCGGATATGTGGTGATGTTCATCAGCCGCCTGCTTCTCTTCCCCCTGGCGGAGTGGTACATCTGGAATCATCTGCGCCAACCGTACCAGGAGCTTCAGCAGAAGCTGGACCGGGGCTGGTGGCAGTTCTCCCTGATCGGGCTGCTCTACTACATGCTGATCATTCTGGTGGCCGTCCCTGCGGACACGCCCCTGACCGGCTTGAGGGAGCCGCTTCAGCTGCTGCTGGTGCTGGCGCTGATGCCCCTGACCTATCTCTCCATCCTCCACTCTCTCTGGCGGCAGATGCGGATCTATGAGAATGCCCGCATGATCGAGATCCAGCGGCAGGATTACGACGCCCTTTGCCAGAAGATGGAGGTGGGGCGCATTTACCGCCATGACATGCGCCACCACCTGGCCGCCGTGGAAGGCATGCTCCAGCAGGGGGACGGCGGAGGCGCGCTGCAATATATCCGTTCCCTCCGCGGCGGACTGGAGGAGATGACCGTACCGGCCCGCTGCGCCAATCCCACCGTCAACGCAGTGCTGACAGCCTATGTCGTTCAGGCCGCCAACGCCGGCTGCACGGTGGAGACCCGCCTCCGGGTGCCGGAGGCGCTGCCCTTTGACAAGACAGACCTCTGCGTCGTCCTGGCCAATCCCCTGGAGAACGCCATCAGCGCCTGCCAGAAGCTGCCCCAGGATCAGCGGCGTATCGACCTGCGGATGGAGCTGACGGAAAACCAGCGGCTGCTGATCTTCGTGGAAAATCCCTGTCCTCAGCCGGTGACCTTCGGGCCCGACGGCCTGCCGGACGGCCCCAGGCGGGAGGGCCACGGTCTGGGACTCCAAAGCGTGAAACGAGTGGCAGAGAAGTATGGCGGCCTCTTCCGGTGCCAGTGGGACCAGGGACGCTTCCTGTTCCGGGCGGTGCTGATGCCGCCCGCCGTCCCGGCGGTTCCCGGGGAAAAGCGCCGCCCCAGTTGGGCGGCGGCAGTCATCACGGCGGCGCTGGCCCTTCTGACCCTGCTGATCCTGCTGAACTACGTCCCGGCCCTGGCCGACGCTCTGGAGGCGGTGCCGGTTCTGGGGCGGCTGATTCGGGTGATGGACCTGCGGACCTATGCCCTGATCTTCCGGCAAAGCTGACCGTGCCATGAACCCCGGATAAAATAAGCGTTTTTTTGGGCGCTTTTGCGGTGGACATTTTGCTGGAACGGGTGTACAATCAGCTTGATTTTAATGAACGAAAGGAGCAACCACCATGCTGAGTGAAAAAGTCGCCGCTCTGCTGAACGAGCAGATCAACAAGGAGTTCTACTCCGCCTATCTGTACCTGGATTTCTCCAACTACTTCGAGGCCCGGGGCCTGGACGGCTTCGCCAACTGGTACAAGATCCAGGCTCAGGAGGAGCGGGATCACGCCATGCTGTTCTATCAGTACCTCCACAACAACAACGCCAAGGTCACTCTGGGCGCCATCGCCCAGCCGGACAAGGTGCTGGACAGCGATATGACCGTGCTGAAGGCCGGCCTGGAGCACGAGCTCTATGTCACCGGTCTCATCAACACGATCTACGCCGCCGCCTATGAGGAGAAGGACTTCCGCACCATGCAGTTCCTGGACTGGTTCGTCAAGGAGCAGGGCGAGGAGGAGGACAACGCCAACGACCTGATCTCCAAGATGGAGCTTTTCGGTTCCGACCCCAAGAGCCTGTACATGCTGAACAGCGAGCTGGCGGGCCGCGTCTACAGCGCCCCCTCCCTGACGCTGTAAGGGACCTGGGACCGGACGTCCTCGTCCCCCCCTTTTTTGAAAATATGATGGAACAGGCGGAGCGCGCTGAGGGCGGCCCGCCGTGAAGAGTCAAGGCCACCCCTGAAAGGGGTGGCCTTAAACCCCCTAAAAGGGTATCGTACGGCCAGTGCCTCAAGGACGCTGGCCGTACGATGTTCAGGGCATTGCGGATTGATTCCCTTTGATTTCCTCGCGTTACCCTTGAAAGGGTTTTCGTGCTCTTTTGTGCTGACTTTATCTTCGATCTGATCCTGTTTCTCTTGCTCTTGAATATACTTCCTCAGAGCCTTCTCTTGCATCCCCATTTGCTATGTGCTAAACTATTTGCCATAGAGCTTCCCCGTCTTTCTTGGTTTTTTGATGGCCTGAACTCCCATCATGCTACCATTGGTGCGGTTCTTTTTAAATTCTGAACCTCACCCGCACAAAGCGGCTGGCTTCTTTTCGCTTTCCGCGAAAGTCGCTAAAGCGAGTAAAATAAGGGGGTCCGCCGTGGCGGACCCTCTTATTTTTGTATTCCGGCCGGGCCTCACACCGGCAGAGCCCGGGACAACTCCGCCCGGAAATCGGGATGGGCAATGGCAATCAGGGCCCTGGCCCGCTCCAGAACGCTCTTGTACTTCAAATCCGCCACGCCGTACTCCGTGACCACATACTGGACGCAGGTCCGGGGCGTGGTGACGACGCTCCCCGGCGGAAGCTGGGGGACGATCTTGGAATGGAGCGCACCCTCCTTGTCCCGGTAGCTGGAGCGGAGGGCGATGACGCTCTTTCCGTCCCTGGACCACTGGGAACCCAGCACCCATTCCAGCTGGCCTCCGGTGCCGGAGTACTGCCGGGGGCCTACGCTCTCGGCGTTGATCTGGCCGGTGAGGTCGATCTCCATGGCGTTGTTGATGGAGACCACCCGGTCGTTTTGGGCGATGCGCCTGGGGTCGTTGGTCCAGTCGATCTCCTTCTGACAAAACATCGGGTTGTCCCGGGCAAAATCCCACAGGCGCTTGTCCCCGATGAGGTAAGCGCCCACGGACCGGCCCCGGCAGGTCTGCTTGCGGCTGTTGTTGAGGACGCCCTTTTTCATCAACTCCATGACGCAGTTCCCCACGACCTCAGTCTGGAGCCCCAGATCCCGCTTTCCCGCGTCCGCCAGGCACTCCCCCACCGCGTTGGCCAGGCCGCCCAGACCGAACTGGACGCAGGCCCCGTCGGGGACCAGGTCCGCGATGTACTCCGCGATGCGGCGGTCCGTCTCCTCCGCCGGGACGGGCGGGTGTTCCGCCGGAGGGCGGCTGTCCTCCACGATGGCATCCGCCTCCGAGACGTGAAACAGCATATGTCCCTCCCCGTCGCTGGGAAGGAAGGGAAGCTGGTCGTTCACCACCACGACGACGGTCTCCGCCTGCTCCAGTACCGCCCGGGGAACGCTGGCCCCCCAGAGAGAGCGGCTCATCCACCCGTGTTCGTCCGGGGCGGAGCAGGTAATCACCGCCGCCCGGGGACGGCGGGCGCACATCCAGTCCCCGGTGGCGCTGAGGTGGGCGGGGACATACCAGACGTTCCCCTGCCCGGCCAAACGCCGCTCGCCGGAGAAGAAATTGGCCTGATAGGACACCAGGTCCGCGTTGTCCGGGGAGAGCAGGGCGGTGTCCAGCGGGGCGTAGAGGGACAGCAGCTCCATACGGCCCCTCTGGGAACGCAGGCGCTTCGCCAGGGGCGCGTCCACGGCGTAGGGCCAGTTGGCCGAAGCGCTGACCGCCGCCGCATCTCCGGGCCGGATCAGCCCCGCGGCCTGGGCGGCAGGCATCCGCAGCGCCTCATACTGCCGCTGCCAATCGCCGCAGCCGAAGGCGCGCCCCTTTCGGACGGGTGTTGGAAAAGACATCATGACCTCCATGGTTCCCGGGAAAAATTTCAGAGGTCCCGGGAAAGACGTCTGAGATTATAGCAGAGGCCAAGGCCAAAAGCAAGCGCCCCGCAGATGCCTTTACAGATTTTGTCTTGAAATGCGGCGCGTTCTCTGATATAGTTAATTGATTATTGAAGCCCCCCTTTGACGGAGCTTCAGCAGAGGTGGAAACGTGTATTTAAAAGCGCTGGAAATTCAAGGCTTTAAATCCTTCCCGGACAAGACCGTCCTGAACTTCGGAGAGGACATCACCGCCATCGTGGGCCCCAACGGCTCGGGAAAATCCAATATTTCTGACGCCATCCGCTGGGTCATGGGCGAGCAGAGCGCCAAGGGCCTCCGGGGCGCGAAGATGGAGGACGTCATCTTCGGCGGCACGGAGCAGCGGAATCAGGTGGGCTTTGCCCAGGTGACGCTGGTGCTGGACAACACGGAGCACATCTTTCCCTCCATGGAGGAGGCGGAGGTGGCCGTCACCCGCCGGTATTACCGCAGCGGGGAGAGCGAATACTACATCAACCGCCAGTCCGTCCGGCTCAAGGACGTGACGGAGCTGTTTCTGGACACGGGCCTGGGCCGGGAGGGCTATTCCATCATCGGCCAGGGCAAAATCGACGAGATCCTCTCCACCCGGAGCAGCGAGCGCCGGGAGATCTTCGAGGAGGCCGCCGGCATCTCCCGCTTCCGCCACCGGAAGGAGGAGGCCGAGCGGAAACTGGAGCGGACGGAGGAAAACCTGATCCGCATCAACGACAAGATTTCCGAGCTGGAGCTCCAGGTGGAGCCCCTGCGGGACCAGGCGGAGAAGGCGAAGCAATACCTCATCCTCCGGGACGAGCTGCGGGTGCTGGAAATCTCCGTGTGGCTGGAGAACCTGGACGCCCTGAAGCTCAGCGCCCGGAAGCTGGAGATGGACTTCCGCGCCGCCGAGAAGGAGCGGGACGAGGCCCGGGCCGCCCTGGACGCCCTCTACGCCGAAGGAGAGCGCTTCGGCGAGGAGATGCGCCAAAAAGACATGGAGGCGGAGCAGGTCCGGGGAGAGGCCGGAGAGCTGGACGCCCAGGCCAAGGACCAGTCCGCCGCCATCGCCGTGCTGGAGAGCACCATCGCCCACAATCAGGAGAACATCGACCGGGCCCAGACAGAGCTGGTGGAGTCCGACAGCCGAGCCGGGGGCCTCGCCGCCCAGTCTGCCGACGAGAAGGCGCGGGCCGAGAGCCTTTCCAAGCGCCTGGAAGCGTTGAACGAGGGCCTGGAGGCCCTGCTGGAGAAGGCCCGGGCGGCCGCCGCCCAGGCGGGAGGCCAGCAGTCCGAGGCGGAGGCCCTCCGGGGCCGGGAGGCCATGGCCGTGGCCGCCGCCGCCGACGCCAGGGCGGAAGCCGCCGCCATCGCCGCCGAGAACGGCCAGCTGGAGGAGCGGCAAACCGCCGTGGAGGCGGAAAAAGCCTCCGCGGAGGAACAGCTGGAGCAGGCCCAAAAGGAAGCCAAGTCCAACCGCCGCGCTTTGGAGGACGCCCGGGACGACGCCACAGCCGCAGGCAACATCATCGCGGGCCACAGCCTGCGGATGGAAGAGCGGGAGAAAAAGGCCGCCGCCGCCTCGGACAAGCGGATGAAGCTAACCATGGATGCCGGGGCCCTGGAAAACCGCATCCGGCTCTTGACGGAGATGGAGAAGGACTACGAGGGCTTCTCCAAAGCCGTGAAGCTGGTGTGCCAGAACAACCTGCGGGGCGTGCACGGCCCCGTGGCAGGGCTGATGAAAACGCAGCAGCAGTACACTGTGGCCATTGAGATCGCCCTGGGGGCGGGGCTTCAGAACATCGTGGTGGACCGGGAAGAAGACGCCAAGGCCGCCATCGGCTTTTTGAAGCAGCGGGACGGAGGCCGGGCCACCTTCCTGCCTCTCACCGCCATTCGGGGCGAGGAGCTGCGGCAGAGCGGCGTGGAGCAGGAGTTCGGCTTTGTGGGCATCGCCTCCCGGCTGGTGAGCTTCGACCCCCAATATCAGAACATCTTCCAGAACCTCCTGGGCCGGACGGTCATTGTGGAGGACCTGGACTGCGGCATCACCCTGGCCCGGAAGTACCACAACGCCTTCCGCATCGTCACCCTGGACGGCCAGGTCATCAACCGTGGGGGCTCCATGACCGGCGGCTCCACGTCCCGGAACTCCGGCGTGCTGAGCCGGGCGGCGGAGCTTCGCAAGCTCCACGGCCGGGCCGAGACCATGCGGGAACAGCTGGAGGCCGCCAAACGGGAGGAAGAGCTGGTCCAGCGGGACCTCTCCGCCGCCCGCTACGACCTGGAGACCGCCGAGGGCCAGCGCCGCCAGGCGGAAGACGAGGTCCTGCGGCTGGAGGGCGCCAAGAACCACTTTGACATCCTGCTCAAATCCCTGGGTGAAAATTTAGAGAACCTGACGGGAGAGCTGGAGAGCCTCACCGGCCATCTGGCGGACAACCGCCAGCGGAAGGAGCGGGCAGAACAATCCATTGCCCAGCAGGAGGCCCTGGCCGCCCAGTACCGGGAACAGGCCGCCGCGGTCCTTTCGGATCAGTCGGAGCTGCTGGCCCAGTCCAGCGCCCTGACGGAGGAGGTCACGGCGAAGAAGGAGGAGCTGGCCGCCCTCGCCGCCGAGCGGGACGCCGCCCTCCAGCGCTCTGCGGACCTGCGCCGCCTGGCGGCGGAGCTGACCGGGGACCGGGTGCAGAAGGAGGAGACCCTGGGAAATTACCAGGAGGCCATCGGAAAGGCCCAGGCGGAAATCGCCCGCCGCCGGGAGGAGCAGAGCGCCCTGAACGAGCAGCGAAGGAAATGCCAGGAGCGCCTGAGCGCCCTGAACGACGAGAAAATGGCCCTGGAGGCCCGGCGCACCGCCCAGAACAAGGCCAGCCAGGAGATGAACGAGAACCTTCTGAACCTGGAGCGCTCCGCCTCCCGGCTGGAGCAGAAGCTGGCCACCTCCGGCATGGAGGAAAAGCAGATCATCGACCGCCTTTGGGAACACTATGAGCTGAGCCACAGCGACGCCCAGGCCCAGCGCATCGAGCTGGAAAGCGTCCCCAAGGCCACCCGCCGGATTGGGGAGCTGAAACGCGGCATCGCCGCCCTGGGCACGCCCAACATCGGCGCCATTGAGGAGTACGAGCGGGTCAACACCCGGTATACGTATTTAACGGACCAGCGGGACGACGTGGAAAAGGCCAAGGGAGAGCTGGAAACCATCATCGGCGGCATCACCGGGGAGATGACTCGGATTTTCGCCGAACAGTTCCGGCTTTTGAACGAGAGCTTCCAGGCCACCTTCCTGGAGATGTTCGGCGGCGGACAGGCCCAGCTGGAGCTGGAGGACGAAAACGATATTTTGAACTGCGGCATTGAGATCAAGGCCCAGCCGCCGGGCAAGACGCTGAAAACCATTTCGCTTCTCTCCGGCGGAGAGAAGGCCTTCGTCGCCATCGCCCTGTACTTCTCTATTTTGAAGGTTCACCCCACCCCCTTCTGCGTCATGGACGAGATCGAGGCGGCGCTGGACGACGTGAACGTCACCCGCTACGCCCGGTACATGCGGAATCTTGCGGGCAGGACCCAGTTCATCGTCATCACCCACCGCCGGGGCACCATGGAGGAAGCCGACGTGCTGTACGGCGTGACCATGCAGGAAAAGGGCGTCAGTAAGATACTGACCATCAATTTGAACGACATGGCGAAGAAATTGGATATCCAATAGGGAAGTCAACAGCCATGAGGATGGCTGGTCCATTTGCACCCCCCATTCTCTCTTTTGCGAAAAGAGAGAATGCGCCGTGCACGGTGGAAGAGAGAAAACGGGGGCGCACTGGCAGTACCTCCGGTTTCACGAATGACTTCTGCCCGCGGCGTGGTGCGGGCGGGGGTTGGGCAGTCGATGTATGGACTGTACGGCCCTCCTCGCTGCCGCTAACCTGGCGTAAACTAGAGGTCAGGCCCCTACAGGGTATTCTACCGATGGACAGGTAAAAATCGGCCCGAAGGGCCATATACTTCTTTTTCTCTCTTCCACCGTGCACGGCGCATTCTCTCTTTTTCTTCTGGAAGAAAAAGAGAGAATGGGGGGTGCAAAGAACCAGCCATCTTCATGGCTGAATCCACAAGGAGGACCTATGGGTTTCTTTGACAAGCTGAAAAAAATCACCACCAACCTGTTCACCACCTACACCGAGGCCGACGAGGCCTTCTTCGAGGAGCTGGAGGAGACTCTGATCCTCTCCGACTTCGGCATGGAAATCGCCGTGGAGACCGTGGAAAAACTCCGGGAGAAAGTCCGGAAGGAAAAGCTCTCCAGCCAGGAGGAGGTCCGCGCCGCCCTCCGGGCGATCATCGTGGACACGCTGAACGTGGGCACCACGGAGGTGAACGTCTCCACCTCCCCCTGCGTCTTCCTCTTCATCGGCGTCAACGGCGTGGGCAAAACCACCTCCATCGGCAAGATGGCGAACCTTCTCCGCTACGGCGGGAAGAAGTGCCTCCTCTGCGCGGCGGACACCTTCCGGGCCGCCGCCGCCGACCAATTGGAAATCTGGTCGGAACGCGCGAAAGCGGACCTGATCCGCCAGCACGAGGGGGCGGACCCCGGCGCGGTGCTCTTCGACGCCCTCCAGGCCGCCAAGGCCCGGGGCGTGGACGTGGTGCTCTGCGACACGGCGGGGCGGCTCCACAACAAGGCCAATCTCATGGCGGAGCTTGCCAAGCTCAGCAAGATCATCGACCGGGAGTGTCCCGGCGCGGCGAGGGAAACTCTGCTGGTGCTGGACGCCACCACGGGCCAGAACGGCTTGGTCCAGGCCAAGACCTTCAAAGAGGCGGCGGGGCTGACGGGGATCATCCTCACCAAGCTGGACGGCACCGCCAAGGGCGGCATCGCCGTGGCCATCGCCAAGGAGCTGAACGTCCCCGTGAAGTTCGCCGGCGTGGGCGAGGGCATCGACGACCTGCGGCCCTTTGACGCGGAAGAATACGCGGAAGCCATCATTTAAGGAGGATGGGACTCATGACCAGAGAAGACGGCCGGGCATTCAACGAGCTGCGGCCTGTGAAGATCACCACGGACTTCGTCAAATTCGCCGAGGGAAGCTGCCTGATCCAGTGCGGGGACACCATGGTCCTGTGCTGCGCCAGCGTGGAGGAGAAGACGCCGTCCCACGTCCCCTATGGCGAGGGCTGGGTGACGGCGGAGTACTCCATGCTCCCCCGGGCCAACCGGGAGCGGAGCCGCCGGGACGTGGCCAAGCTGAAGCTCTCCCCCCGGAGCGCCGAGATTCAGCGGCTTGTCGGCCGCTCCCTCCGCTCCGCCGTAGACATGCGGAAGCTGGGAGAGCGGACCATTACCATTGACTGCGACGTGCTCCAGGGAGACGGCGGGACCCGGACGGCCTCCGTCACCGGGGGCTTTGTGGCTCTGGCCCTGGCCTGCCGGAAGCTGGTGGAGGACGGCGACCTGGCCGCCAGCCCCATCCGGCATTCCGTCACCGGGGTCTCCGCCGGCATCGTAGACGATGCGCCGCTGCTGGACCTTCGGTACAGCGAGGACAGCCGGGCCCAGGTGGACCTGAACTGCGTGATGAACGAGCTGGGGGAGCTGATTGAAATTCAGGGCACCGGCGAGGGCCGGGCCTTCAGCCCCACGGAGCAGCAGGAGCTGGTGCGCCTGTGCGCCAAGGGCTGCAAGGAGCTGCTGGCAATCCAGAAAGAAGCGCTGGGAGGGAAATTCTGATGGCGGAAAAATTTGTGCTGGCTACCCACAACCCGGGAAAGCTGGCGGAGATGAAGTCGATCCTGTCCGGCCTGGGCGTGGAGGTGATCAGCCCCGCCGAGGCGGGCGTGGAGGTAGATGTGGAGGAGTCCGGGACCACCTTCGCGGAAAACGCCATGCTGAAAGCCAAGGCCGTCTGCGCGGCGGCGGGCCTGCCCGCCATTGCCGACGACTCCGGCCTCTGCGTGGACGCGCTGAACGGCGGCCCCGGGGTCTACTCCGCCCGCTACGGCGGCGAAGGCCTGGACGACCGGGGGCGGTGTATGCTGCTCCTGCGGTCCATGCGGGGCCAGACCACCCGGGCGGCCCACTTCACCTGTGCCGTGGCCTGTGCGTTTCCGGGCGGGGACACGCTGACGGCGGAGGGCCGCTGCGACGGGGCCATCGCCTTCGCCCCCCTGGGGGACGGCGGCTTCGGCTACGACCCGGTGTTCCTGGTCCCGGAAAAGGGGAAGACCTTCGGCCAACTGGGCCCGGAGGAGAAGAGCGCCATCTCCCACCGGGGAAAGGCCCTGGCGGCCTTTGCGGAGAAGCTGGGAGCTTATCTCGGAAAATGAACGTCCGGTATTTTAAGGAGAGTATATGGATTTAACAAGCAAACAGCGGGCCCAGCTGCGGGGCCTGGCAAACGGTATCGACACCATCCTGCAGGTCGGCAAGGACGGCATCGGGGAAAACCTCATCAAGCAGGCCGACGACGCCCTGGAGGCCCGGGAGCTGATCAAGGGCAAGGTGCTGGACAACAACCTGGACTACGACGCCCGGACGGCGGCGGAGGAGCTGGCCAGGGCCACCCGCAGCGAGGTGGTACAGGTCATAGGAACGAAATTTGTCCTCTACCGGGAGACCCACTCCAAGCCCAGGGAAAAGCGCATTCAACTGGTAAAAGAGCGGAAAAAGAACCTTTGATCCTGTCTGCGAGGAGGCTTCAACGTTGAGGATCGGCGTATACGGCGGCGCGTTCAACCCGCCGCACTTGGGACATATTACCGCCGCCCGGGCGGTATCCGGGCTTTTGAAGCTGGATAAACTCTTGGTGATCCCCACAGGGCACCCGCCTCATAAGCAGCTGCCCCCCGGCAGCCCCACGCCGGAGCAGCGGCTGGAGATGACCCGTCTGGCCATGGAGCAGACCGGCCTGGGGGACCGGATCGAGGTCTCGGACCTGGAGGTCCGGCGGGAGGGAAACAGCTACACCGCCGACACGCTGGCCCGCTTGAAGGAGCGGTACCCGGAGGACGAATTGTGGCTGCTGATGGGGGCCGACATGTTTCTGACCCTCCAGGCCTGGCACGAGCCGGAGCGCATCCTCTCCCTGGCGGGGATCGCCGCCTTCGGGCGCACCGAGGCGGACACGGAAGAGCTGTTCTCCGTCCAGCGGGATTATCTCTACCGGACGTATCCCCAGGCGCGGATCTTCACCCTCAGCATTCCCGGTGTGGTGGACGTCAGCTCCACGGAGCTGCGGGACCGGCTGACGAAGGGAGAAGGCGGCGCGCTCCTGGCCCCGGCGGTGTACGGCTATATCCTCCGGGAGAAGCTGTACGGCACGGCGGAGAATTTGAAGTCCCTGCCCCTGGAACGGCTCCGGCCCGTGGCCCTGAGCTGCCTGGACTACCGGCGCATCCCCCATGTGCTGGGCACGGAACAGGAGGCCATCCACCTGGCGGAGCGCTGGGGCGCGGACGTGGGCAAGGCCCGGCGGGCCGCCCTGCTCCATGACTGCACAAAAAAGCTGAGTCTCCCGGAACAGCTGGCCGTGGCGGAACGGTTCCAGGTCCCCCTGGACGACATGGAGCGGCGGGAGATCAAGCTCCTCCACGCCAAGACCGGGGCGGGCATCGCGGAAACGATGTTCGGCACGGATGAGGAGATCACCGGCGCCATCCGCTGGCACACCACCGGAAGGGCCCATATGACGCTTTTGGAAAAGGTCATCTACCTGGCCGACTACATTGAGCCCACCAGGAGCTTTCCCGGCGTGGAGACGCTCCGGAAGGTCTGCTATGAGGATCTGGACGCCGGGCTGCGGCTGGGCCTGGACATGACCATCGGGGAGATGGAGAGCCGAAACGCCCCCATCCACCCCAAAACCCTGGAAGCCAGGGACGCGCTGAAAGGATAGAGACAAAGACATGAGCAATGTTGGAAAGCGGCTGGCGCCCAGCGGGAAAAAACCAAAGCCTCCCCGGAAGGGGAAGCTGAGCCGCCAGCAGATCATTTTGATCGTGGTCGTCGCGGTGCTGGCCGTGGCGCTGGGGGTGACGCTGGCCCTTCGGAGCCTCTTCGTCCGGCCGGAGCTGCCCAAGCGCAACGACCTCCAGAATACCGTGGACGCCGACGGTGACGGCCAGCCGGACGGGCCGGAGGCCATTGACTACGGGGACGGCATCCGCCCCCGGGGCGGCGACGGCGAGCGGAAGAGCAAGGATTATTGGACGGTCCTGATCCTGGGCCGGGACACCGGCGGCGGCGGCAACACGGACACCATGCTGCTGGCCAGCTACGATGTGACGAATCAGAAGGCCACCGTCATGTCCATCCCCCGGGACACCATGGTCAACGTCCCCTGGGACATCAAGCGGATCAACTCCGTCTACAATTATTACGGCGGCGGCGAGAAGGGCATCCAGCACCTCTATAAGGAGATCGCCCAGCTGGTGGGCTTCGAGCCGGACTTCCAGGTCGTCGTGGAGTGGGACGCCGTGGGCGAGATCGTGGACGCCATTGGCGGCGTGTACTTCGACGTGCCCCTGGATATGAACTACGAGGACCCCTATCAGGACCTCAGCATCCACCAGGCCAAGGGCTACCGCCTCCTCAGCGGCAGCGACGCCATGCAGGTCCTGCGCTACCGCCACGACAACAACATGAAGCACGGCTACGCCGAGGGAGACCTGGGCCGCATCAAGACCCAGCAGGCCTTCCTGAAGGCCATGGTGGAGCAGGTCCTGCAGCCCAAAAACATGACCAAGGCCGGTCCCCTCATCGAGGCGTTCAACAAAAACGTGGAGACGGACCTGAGCTTCCAAAACATCCTCTGGTTCGCCCAATCGGCGGTGCTGGGGGGCCTGAAAATGGAGGACGTGAACTTCGTCACCATGCCCAACACCGGCAAATACGTCTACAGCCGGTCCATCGACAAGCTGACCAACGGCCGGGACAAAATGCAGAGCTACGTGGTCCCCAACGCCCGAAAGCTGCTGGACCTGGTGAACAACGAGCTCAGTCCCTTCACCGAGGTCTTCACCTTGAAGGATCTGGACATCATGTCTGTCAACGCCGACGGGTCCATCAGCTCCTCCACCGGCTATGTGGAGGACAAGCCGGCGGCCCTCCCGCCGCCCAAGGATGAGCCGGAGGAGGAGGAACCCGCCGTGGACGAAAACGGCAATCCCATCGACCCGGAGACGGGCCTGCCCATTGACCCAGAGACCGGCGAACCCATTCCCGCCGTGGACCCGGAGACCGGCGAACCGCTCGGACCGCCGGACACGCCGGCGGGGACCGGCGAGAACAGCGGCGGGACCACGGACTCCTCCGCCTTCCCCAATCCCCCGGCGCCCTCCACTCCGCCCGATGGCGGCACAACGGCGCCGCCCCCCTCTCCGGAGACGCCGGACACCTCCAGCCCGGAGGCGCCTCCGGCTCCTGCGGAGCCTGCTCCCGCGCCGGAGGGCCCCACGGACCCCCAGCTCCCGACAGACCCCGGTTTCACCCTCATCGGGCCGGATCCCGCCGCTTAAACAAGGAAACCACCCTTCACATATTTTCTGGAAAGAGAGGAATGTCTAATGTCTATGACACCGAAAGAGCTGGCCATCATCGCCGCCCGGGCCCTGGACGAGAAAAAGGGCAAGGAGATCAACGCCATCGAGATCACGGACCTGACCACCCTGGCGGACTATTTCGTCATCGCCACCGGCGGGTCCAACACTCAGATCAACGCCCTGTGCGACGCGGTGGAGAAGGCCCTGAAGGAACAGGCCGGAGAGGCCCCCCTCCACCGGGAGGGACACCGGGACGGCACCTGGGTGCTGCTGGACTACGGCTGCATGGCAGTCCACGTGTTCTCCCAGGAGGCCCGGGAGTTCTATGACCTGGAACGCCTCTGGTCCGACGGGAAGCCCCTGGACCTGTCCGAGGTGCTTACCAGAGATTGAGCGCCGCGTGTAAAATAAAAACCGGGAGAGAGGCTTTTGCCTCTCTCCCGGTTTTTTATCGGTTCCGGAGCACGTTTTCCAGAGTCTCCAGGAGCTTGGCGATGTCGATGGGCTTGGAGATATGCCCGTTCATACCGCACTTGAGGGCCGCCTGTTTGTCCTCCTCGAAGGCGTTGGCCGTCATGGCCAGAATGGGAATGCCGGAGAGGGCCGGGTCCTCCAGAGAGCGGATGGCCCGGGTGGCCTCGTAGCCGTTCATGACGGGCATCTGCACGTCCATCAGCACCAGCTGGTAATAGCCCGGTTTCGCCTGTTTCAGCAGATCCAGGGCGATCTGCCCGTTCTCCGCGATCTCTACGGTGAAGCCCGCCTCTTCCAAAATGGCCTGGGCAATCTCCTGGTTCAGCTCGTTGTCCTCCGCCAGCAGGATGCGGCCCAGATCCAGGGGCTCGTCGGCCTCCTCCGCCTCCGTCACCGCGTCCTCCTCCGTACTCACAACGGAGAGCAGGCAGTCCCGCAGCTCGGAGAGGAACAGAGGCTTTCCGCAAAACGCGGTGACCCCGGCCTCCCGGGCCTCATCCTCGATGTCGGCCCAGTCATAGGCCGTCAGGACGATGATGGGCACGTCCTCCCCGCACTCCTTGCGGATGCGCCGGGTGACTTCGATGCCGTTCATGTCCGGCAGCAGCCAGTCGATGATATAGACGGAGTAGTGGTCCCGCCGCATGACGGATTGGCGGGTGCGGAGCACCGCTTCCTTGCCGGAGAGGGTCCACTCCGCCCGCATGCCGATCTGCTGGAGCATGCAGGAAACGCTGTCGCAGGTGTTGAAGTCGTCGTCCACCACCAGGGCGCGGCAGCCGGAGAGCTCCGGGATGGTGGTGGGCTGCTTCTCATCGGAGCAGAGGCGGAAGACGAGGTCCACCGTGAACTCCGTTCCCACGCCCTGGCGGCTCTTGACCTGGATGGAGCCGTTCATCATCTCCACAATGTTCCGGGTGATGGCCATGCCCAGGCCGGTGCCCTGGATGCCGCTGGTGGTGGAATTCCGCTCCCGCTCGAAGGGCTCGAAGATGTGGGCGACAAACTCCTCGCTCATGCCGATGCCCGTATCCCGGACGCTGAACTCATAGGCAGCGTGCCCCGCCGGGGCGGTGGGGTTCTCCTTCACCCGGATGCTGACGATGCCCCCGGCGGGGGTGTATTTGATGGAGTTGCCCAGCAGGTTCAAAAGAATCTGGTTCAGCCGCAGCCGGTCGCAGAGAATGTCCTCGTGAACCACGTCCACGGCGTCCATATACAGCTCCAGCTGCTTGGCGTGGACGTCCGCCTGGACGATGCTTCTCAGGCCATGGAGGATATCCGGCAGAGAGCAGGGCTTCTCGTCTAAGTACATCTTGCCGCTTTCGATGCGGCTCATGTCCAGCACGTCGTTGATGAGGCTGAGCAGGTGATTGCCGGAGGTCATAATCTTTTTGAGGTACGCCTCCACCTGCTCCCGGTTGTCGATGTGCGTGGTGGCCAGGGCCGTGAAGCCGATGATGGCGTTCATGGGGGTCCGGATATCGTGGGACATGTTGGAGAGGAAGACGCTCTTGGCCTTGCTGGCCCGGTTCGCCTGGGCCAGGGCGTCTTCCAGCAGGCTCTTCTTTTCCATCTCCGCCCGGGTCTCCTCGTCCACGCTGCGGAAGCCGATGACCACGTCCTTTCCGGACTCCTGCCCCCCGATGGGCACGGCCTTCATCTGGAAATAGCGGACTTCCCCGCCGCAGACGGTGCGGTAGTTGAGGTAGTAGATGCCCCGGTCCCGGAGCTCCCGAGCCAGAGCATCCCCGGCGAAGATCCGGCGGAGCAGGTCCCGGTCGTCCACATAGACGCAGGTCTGTATATAGTCCTCCATAGCCTCGTCCATGGAAAGCTCTTTGTCAAAAAGGCGGTCCAGAATGCCATAGGGGCAGGCGTGGGTCCGCAGAGCATTGCCCCGGCGGGTCTCCAAATCAAAGTAGCAGACCAGATTGTAGTCCGTACTCAGGGCCTGGACCAGCTCCTGGTGGCGGCGCTCCTTGCGGAGCTGCTCCTCCCGCTCCTTCTGTTTCTGGGCGGTGCAGTCCAGCAGGAAGCGCTGGTAGAACAGCTCGCCGTCCTCCTCGATCAGCTTCACATTGCCCATCACATGGAGGATGTCCCCGTTGGGATGCCGGACCCGGTACTCCACGCTGACGCTGTCCCCCGGAGTTTTCAGAGATTTGATACAGTTTCGCAGCTTCTCCCGGTCCTCCTCCATAACAGAGGTGGCGATGGTGTCGAAGCCGTCCTTGTAGAGATCCTCCTGGGACGAGTAGCCCAGGATCTCCAAGGCGGCCCGGTTGACGCTGAGGACGCGCCGCCCGTCCAGGCTGTGGCACAGCACGCCGCAGTCCATGGTGGTGAACAGGGTCTCCAGGGCCTGGTTTTCCCGCCGGAGCTCCTCCTCATAGGCCCGTTCCTTCGTCACGTCAATGCCCACGCCCACGGTGCCCATGACGCTGCCGTCCAGATCGTACAGGGGGGACTTATAGGTGGTCAGCAGGCGGGTGCCCTCTCCGGTCTGGATGGTCTCCTCCGCCACGCCGGTCTTTTGGGTTTCCATAACGATTCGTTCAGACTCGATGCAGACGGGATCGTCAAACTCCACATCCCAGATATAGGCGTGCCGCCGGCCCTGGACCTGCTCCCTGGTCTTGTTCACGGTCTGGCAGAAGCTGTCGTTTACCTTTTCATGGACGCCGTCCCTGGTCTTGTACCACACCAGGTTGGGAACGCTGTTCATAGCGGCCTCCAGGTACTGTCGGGCCTCCCAGAGGTCCTTTTCCTGCCGGACGGCCCGCTGCCAGTTCTGGAAGCGGAAGCGCAGCTCCTCCCCGCTCATGGGCAAAACCCACGCGTCCGTCAGGGCCGGGAAGAGATCCGTCAGCTCCTCCAGCTGCGCGCGCTCCGCCAGGACGATAAGCGCCGTCCTGCCATCCGACAGGGCCCGGACGGTCCCGGCGGCGTCCAGCCCGGTGAGATCGGCGAAAACCGCGTCGGCCTGGGCGGCCAGGGCGGAGTCTGGCGCCTCGCTCTCCAGGAACGTATGGGCAAAGTGGTCCAGGGGAGCGGCCTCCCGAAGAGGGGTGAAAAGCTCCTGCCGGCGGCCAACGCAATAGAGCCGCAGATGACAATGATACATAAGCGTTCTCCTCCATATGGCTGCGGGTTCAAGGCGGGACTGAGGGGAAGGGATATCCCGCTATGTTTTTCCGATTCTATTTTAACGGTTAAAGCGGCTTGTGTCAACCTTGGATCAGGCTGCAGGCGGGAGAAAACCGGCTTTCTTCAGGAACGAAAACGAAGCGCACGGCGTTCCAGGCCGTGCGCTCCGCGCTCTCCATCCCCTGCCGGGAAGCTCACACACTGAAATTCAGCTGGCGGTAATAGCCGTCGTACACCCGGGCGATGGGCTTGTCCGCCACGGCGGGCCGTTCCGGCCCATAGAGCAGGCGGCCGATCTTGTAGCCCACGCCGTTGATGCACACGGACTCCCCGGGTGTGCGGCCGCCGAATTTCGTCATCCAGGCCAGCGCCTCGCCCACCGTGCAGCCCTGCCGCAGACGGCCCTGCTCATCCCAAAGCGGATCATACCCCAATTCCATATCTGCCGTGTCCTCCATTCGTAAGAATCCAATGACCGCTACATATTGTAGCCGACTCCCCCGGCAAAAGCAAGGGCGGGAGTGGAGAAAAAAGGCGGGGATATTCGTGAAAATCATGGCTTGACAAATGGTGGAAACGGGGTATCCCTTGCGCGGCATGGCTTGCCGGAGACGGGGCGGCCGCCGGGCAAGAGCGGACGGCGCGCGCTCAGCCCGCCGGAGGTGTGCGCAAGCAAAATACATTTGTCCGCTGTACAGAAATGCACAAAGAGAACTTCCACAAAAACTCATCTTTTGGCGCAGTTCCCAAAATCGGAGAAACCGTCGGCTTTTCCCCCGCAAAACAGTTGACAAACGCAAATTTTCGCTCGTATAATATGAGCCACGAGAGAGCAACGGGGCCGTTCCCACGGCTATCCCTTTGCTCTTTTTGTCTTCATTCTGCCAGCGAACGGAGTGTTTTTTATGTCATTTGTTTCTCCTCTGTATACGCCTCGGTTCGAGCATGACGCCTGCGGCATCGGCGCGGTCGTGGACCTCAAGGGGCGGCCGTCCCACGGGACCGTGGACAGCGCTCTGAAGATCGTGGAAAAGCTGGAGCACCGGGCGGGCAAGGACGCCTCCGGCGAAACCGGCGACGGCGTGGGCCTCCTTTTACAGATTCCCCACAAGCTGATGAAACGGGCCATGGCCCGCTGTGAGGTCGCGCTGGGAGAGGAGCGGGACTACGGCGTGGGCATGTTCTTCTTCCCCGCGGACGCCCTCAAGCGGGCCCAGGCCAAGAAGATGCTGGAGATCATCGTGGCCAAGGAGGGCCTGGAATTTCTCGGTTGGCGGGACGTGCCCGTCCACCCCGAGGTGCTGGGGGAGAAGGCCCGGTCCTGCATGCCCCACATCTGCCAGTGCTTCGTGCGGCGACCGGAGGACTGTCCCCGGGGGCTGGACTTTGACCGGAGGCTGTACGTCGTCCGGCGGGTCTTCGAGCAGTCCAACGTCAACACCTACATTCCCTCCTTCTCCAGCCGGACCATCGTCTACAAGGGCATGTTCCTGGTGGGGCAGCTGCGGCAGTTCTACGCCGACCTGACGGACCCGGACTGCGAGAGCGCTGTCGCCCTGGTCCACTCCCGCTTCTCCACCAACACCACCCCCTCCTGGGAGCGGGCCCACCCCAACCGCTATATCCTCCACAACGGGGAGATCAACACCATCCGGGGCAACGTGGACCGGATGCTGGCCCGGGAGGAGACCATCGCCTCTCCCATTATGGACGAGGACATGGACAAGATTCTGCCCGTGGTGGACCAGAGCGGCTCCGACTCCTCCATGCTGGACAATACCCTGGAATTCCTGATGATGAACGGCATGGAGCTGCCCCAGGCCGTCATGCTCTGCATCCCGGAGCCTTGGGCCCAGGACCGCCGGATGGACCGGGAAAAGCGGGACTTCTACCACTACTACGCCACCATGATGGAGCCCTGGGACGGCCCCGCCGCCATCGTCTTCTCCGACGGGGACACGGTGGGCGCGGTGCTGGACCGGAACGGCCTCCGGCCCTGCCGGTGGTACCTCACCGACGACGAGCGCCTTATCCTCTCCTCCGAGGTAGGCGTGCTGGACATTCCCCCGGAACACATCGTGAAAAAATCCCGCCTTCAGCCGGGGCGGATGCTGCTGGCGGACCTCCGGGAGGGCCGCCTGGTGGACGACGCGGAGCTCAAGGCCCGCTATGCCCGCCGCCAGCCCTACGGCGAGTGGCTGGACGCCAATCTGGTCCGCCTGCGGGACCTTCCCATCCCCAACAAGCGGGTGGAGACCCACTCCCAGCTCCTGCGGGACCGGCTCTACAAGGCCTTCGGCTATACCTATGAGGAGGTGAAGGATGCCCTCCTCCCCATGGCCCGGGACGGCGTGGAGCCCACCTCCGCCATGGGCGTGGACACGCCGCTGGCGGTGCTCAGCGAGCGGCACCAGCCCCTCTTCAACTATTTCAAGCAGCTCTTCGCCCAGGTGACGAATCCCCCCATCGACGCCATCCGGGAGGAGGTGGTCACCGACACCACCGTCTACGTGGGCTCCGGCGGCAACCTGCTGGAGGAGAAGGCCGGGAACTGCACGGTCCTGGAGATCCACAATCCCGTCCTCACGTCCGTGGATCTGATGAAGATTCGCTACATGGACCGCCCCGGCTTCCACGTGGAGACCGTCTCTCTGCTCTATTACAAGGGCTCCCCCCTGGAAAACGCCCTGGACCGCCTGGTGGTGAACGTGGACCGGGCCTATAAAAACGGGGCCAACATCGTCATTTTGTCCGACCGGGGCGTGGACGAGAACCACGTGGCCATTCCCTCCCTCCTGGCGGTGAGCACCCTGGAGCAGCACCTGGTCCGCACCAAGAAGCGGACCGCCGTCTCCATGGTCCTGGAGAGCGCGGAGCCCCGGGACGTCCACCACTTCGCCACCCTCCTGGGCTACGGTGCCCAGGCCATCAACCCGTATCTTGCCCAGGAGTGCGTCGAGGAGCTGGTGGAGCGGGGCATGCTGGACAAGGACGCCTCCGCCGCCGTCCACGACTACAACGAGGCCATCCTCCACGGCATTGTGAAAATCGCCTCCAAGATGGGCATCTCCACCATTCAGTCCTACCAGTCCGCCCAGATCTTCGAGTGCGTCGGCATCAACAAGGCCACTGTCGACAAGTATTTCACCAACACCATCAGCCGCGTGGAGGGCGTGGGGCTGGAGGAGATCGGCGAGGGCGTGGAGTGGAACCACAGCCAGGCCTTCGACCCCCTGGGCCTGGGCTTTGACGCCACGCTGGACTCCATGGGGGGTCACAAGCTCCGTTCCGGCCCCGACAAAGAGGACCACATGTACAGCCCCCGGACGATCCTCCTGCTTCAGAAGGCCGCCCGGGAGGGAAGCTACGAGACCTTCCGGGCGTACAGCGCCCTGGTGGATTTCGCCGACAAGCCCCACACCCTCCGGGGCCTGCTGGACTTCAAATTCGACGAAAACGGCGGCGTGCCCCTGGACGAGGTGGAGCCGGCGGACTCCATCGTCAAGCGCTTCAAGACCGGGGCCATGAGCTACGGCTCCATCTCCCAGGAGGCCCACGAGTGCATGGCCATCGCCATGAACCGCATCGGGGGCAAATCCAACTCCGGCGAGGGCGGCGAGGCCCGGGAGCGGCTGAACAGCGAGCGCCGCTCCGCCATCAAGCAGGTGGCCTCCGGGCGCTTCGGCGTCACCAGTGAGTACCTGGTCAGCGCCGACGAGATTCAGATCAAAATGGCCCAGGGGGCCAAGCCCGGCGAGGGCGGACACCTGCCGGGAAAGAAGGTCTACCCCTGGATCGCCAAGACCCGCTGCTCCACCCCCGGCGTGACCCTGATCTCCCCGCCGCCCCATCACGACATCTACTCCATCGAGGACCTGGCCCAGCTGATCTACGACCTGAAAAATGCCAACCGCCGGGCCCGCATCAGCGTAAAGCTGGTCAGCGAGGCGGGCGTGGGCACCATCGCGGCGGGCGTGGCCAAGGCCGGGGCCCAGGTGGTCCTGATCTCCGGCCACGACGGCGGCACCGGCGCGGCCCCCCGGAGCTCCATCCATGGGGCGGGACTGCCCTGGGAACTGGGCGTGGCAGAGGCCCATCAGACGCTGATCCAAAACGGCCTGCGGAACCAGGTAGCCATTGAGGCCGACGGCAAGCTGATGACGGGCCGGGACGTGGCCATCGCCTGCATGCTGGGGGCGGAGGAATTCGGCTTTGCCACCGCGCCCCTGGTGACTCTGGGCTGCTGCATGATGCGGGTGTGCAACCTGGACACCTGCCCGGCGGGCATCGCCACCCAGGACCCGGAGCTCCGGAAGCGATTCTCCGGGAAGCCGGAGTACGTGATGAACTTCATGTACTTCGTGGCCCAGGAGCTGCGGGAGTACATGGCGCGCCTGGGCGTCCGCACGGTGGACGAGCTGGTGGGCCGCTGTGACCTGCTCCGGGTCCGGGAAAAGCTGGTAACCCGCCGGGCGGAGACCCTGGACCTCAGCGCCCTGCTGCAAAACCCCTGGGGAGACCGGGTGCCCCACTTTGACCCCGCCGCCGCCTACGATTTCCACCTGGAGCGGACGGCGGACATGAGCGTCCTCCTGGAGAAGCTGGGAAGGACTCTCAAGACGAAAAAGACCGGGCGGCTGGATGTCCAGGTGTCCTCCACGGATCGGGCCTTCGGGACCCTCTTCGGCTCCGAGATCACCCGGGTCTGCGGTAACGACCTGCGGGAAGACAGCTATGTCATCTCCTGCCGGGGCGGAGGCGGGCAGTCCTTCGGGGCCTTCATCCCCAGCGGCCTGACGCTGATCCTGGAGGGCGACAGCAACGATGGCTTCGGCAAGGGCCTCTCCGGCGGAAAGCTGGTCCTCTACCCGCCGAAAAACGGCGGCTTCAAGCCCGGGGAAAACATCATCGTGGGCAACGTGGCCCTCTACGGCGCCACCGGCGGCCAGGCGCTCATCTCCGGCATGGCGGGAGAGCGCTTCTGCGTCCGCAACTCCGGCGCCTCCGCCGTGGTGGAGGGCGTGGGAGACCACGGCTGCGAATACATGACCGGGGGCCGGGTGGTCATCCTGGGGCCCACGGGGAAGAATTTTGCCGCCGGCATGAGCGGCGGCGTGGCCTACGTGCTGGATGAGCGGCACGACCTGTACCTCCGGCTGAACAAGGAGCAGGTGCAGTCCTCCGAGGTGACGGAGGCCCACGACGCGGCGGAGCTGCGCCGTCTGATCGAGGCCCACGTGGCCGCCACCGGGTCCCCCCGGGGGAAGAAGATCCTGGCGGCGTTCCAGTCCTACCTGCCCTGCTTCAAGAAGGTCATGCCCCGGGATTACGACCGGATGCTGCGGGCCATCGCCCAGCAGGAGGAAAAGGGCATGAGCCGGAAGCAGGCGGAGATCGAGGCGTTCTACGCCACCGCGAAAGTCTGAGGAGGAGCGTCACATGGGTAAGATCACTGGATTTTTGGAATATACCCGGCAGGAGACCTTGGACCGGCCGCCGCTGGAGCGGGTCCGGGACTGGGAGCCCTTTCACGTTCCCCTGGCGGAGACCGTCCGGCAGGAACAGGGCGGGCGCTGCATGAACTGCGGCGTGCCCTTCTGCCAGGCGGGGATGCTCTGGGAGGGGAAAACCTTCGGCTGTCCCCTGCACAATCTGATTCCCGAGTGGAACGACATGATTTGGATGAAGAATCCCTCCCACGCCCTGAGCCGCCTGCTGAAAACCAACAACTTCCCGGAGTTCACGGGCCGGGTCTGCCCCGCGCCCTGCGAGGGGGCCTGTGTCTGCGGCATGTACGGCGACGCCGTGACCATCCGGGACAACGAGCTCAGCGTCATAGAGGGCGCCTTTGCCGCCGGGGAGGTGAAGCGCCGCCGCCCGCCCCAGTGGTCGGGAAAAAAGGTCTGCGTGGTGGGCTCTGGCCCGGCGGGCCTGGCAGCGGCGGACCAGCTGAACCACCGGGGCCACTCCGTCACCGTGGTGGAGCGGGAGGAGCGGCCCGGGGGCCTGTTGACCTACGGCATCCCCAACATGAAGCTGCCCAAGGACACCGTACAGCGGCGCGTTGACCTGATGACGGACGAGGGTGTCAGCTTTGTCACCGGCGTGGACGCGGCGGACCCGGCGGTGGCCCAGCGGCTGCTCCGGGACTATGACGCGGTGATCCTCTGCTGCGGCGCGGAGCGCCCCCGGCCTCTCGCCCTGGAGACGGAAGGGATCTCCGGCATCTGCTACGGCACGGAGTTCCTGAAAGCCGCTGTGGAGCGGCAGCAGTTCGGCAAAGCACCTGCCGTTCCCACGGCGGAAGGCCGGGATGTGGTGATCGTCGGCACCGGCGACACCGCCAGCGACTGCGTGGCCACGGCCCTGCGGCAGGGCTGCCGGTCCGTTGTCCAGCTGGTGCGGCGGCCTGTGGAGGACTATCTGGCAGACGGAAAGCTGCCCCTGGACTACGCCCACGAGGAGGCCGCCGCCCTGTTCGGAGAGGATCCCCGGCGGTTCGGTGTGCAGGTGAGCGCGCTGACGGCGGAGGACGGTGCACTGACCGCCGTCACCACCACAGATGGCGACACGCTGCCCTGCGGGCTGCTGATCGCCGCCACCGGCTTTGCCGGATGCGCGGGCGGCGTGTGCGACGCCTTCGGCGTAGCCTATGATCAAACGGTGCAGACCGCCGGGGGGAGCTTCGCCACCAATGTGGAAAAGGTCTTCGCGGCGGGAGACATACGCCGGGGGCAGTCCCTGGTGGTGTGGGCCATCGCCGAAGGGCGGACCGCGGCGGCGGAGGTGGACGCGTACCTCAACGGTTACACCAACCTTGTCCGGAGCGTGTAAGCCCCCGGAGGCCCAGCCGTCCAGGTCCCTTCCCCTTTCAAAAGAGGACCGCCCGTTTGTCAGGCGGCGGCAAGCCGCCCTGACCGAGCCGTAACGAAATGGAGGCCCGATGAAAAACAGCCGCCTGTTTGAGATCCTATACCTCCTGGTGGAAAAGAGGGCCGTCACCGCCGGGGAGCTGGCCCGCCGGCTGGAGGTATCCGAACGGACCATCTACCGGGACGTCGACGCCCTGTCCGCCGCCGGCATCCCGGTGTTCACCCAGAAGGGCCAGGGCGGCGGCATCCGCCTGATGGATCAGTTCGTCCTGGACAAGGCCCTCCTCTCCCAGGAGCAGCAGAATGAAATCCTGTTTGCCCTCCAGGCCACCCTGGCCACCGGAGGCCGGTCGGAGGACGACACCCTGGCCCGGCTGACCGCCCTGTTCCGCCGGGAGGGCGGCGACTGGCTGGAGGTGGACTTCACCGACTGGGGCAGCGGGGCGGCGGAGCGGGAGAATTTTGCCCTGGTGAAAGGGGCCATTCTGGCGCGCCGCCCCCTGTCCTTCACCTACTACAGCTCCGCCGGGGAGAAAAGCCGCCGGACCGTGGAGCCCGCCCGGCTGGTCTTCAAAAGCGGGTGCTGGTATCTGTCCGCCTTCTGCCAAAAGCGGCAGGACTGGCGGATCTTCCGCCTGGTGCGGATGGAGGAGCTGGCCCTGGCGGAGGGGGCCTGCCCGTCCCGCCGTCCGCCGGAGCGGCTGGAGCCTCCCCCGCCCGCCGGATACCGGGACGCAGACCTCCGTCTGCGGTTCGAGCCCTCCGCCGCCTGGCGGGTGCGGGACTATTTTCACCCCAGGCAGATCACCCGGGAGCCGGACGGCCATTTGCTGGTACGCTGCAATTTTCCGGAGGACCAGTGGCTGCTGTCCTTCCTCCTCTCCTTCGGAGGCCAGCTGGAGGTGCTGTCCCCGGCTTGCTGGCGGGAGATTTTGGCAACGGAGATGAAAAAATCTTTGGCGCTCTATGAAACCTGACAGACCCTGTCAGGTTTGGAGGCGTATCCTTATGGCAGAGGCGGGACAGAAGAGCCCGCCCAACATGAGGAGGTCTTTTAATGGAAGAACGGAAATTTTGCCAGTGCTGCGGCATGCCCCTGGACAAACCCGAGGACGCGGGCACCGAGGCGGACGGCGCACCCAGCGACGACTACTGCCATTACTGCTACCAGAACGGGGCCTTTACCGCCCCCGGCGCCTCTATGGACGACATCATTGCCTTCAACCTGAAATTCAATGAGGAGAACGGCCATCCCTTTGGCCCTCAGAAAGAGGCGGAGGCCATGATGAGAAGCTGGTTCCCCACCTTGAAGCGGTGGAGGACCCCGTAAGAAAAACGACGCTCCCGCGTCTGACTTGCGTCAGCGCGGGAGCGCCGTTTTATGTTCCGGTCTCTTTTATTCCTCTTCGTCGGTGACGATGAGGCCGTAGCCGCCGCTCTTCCGGCGGTAGACGATGCACAGGCTGTCATCCTCGCTGCTGCGGAAGACGAAGAAGCTGTGGTCCAGCAGGTTCATCTGCAGGATGGCCTCCTCCGTGCTCATGGGCTTCACGGCGAAGCGCTTGGTACGGACCACGGGGAACTCCTTCTCCTCCGCCACGTCGAAATCGCTGACGGGGGCGGGAGGCGGGAAGCCCTCGCTCCGCAGGCGCTTGGAGAGCCGGGTCTTGTTTTTCAAAATCTGACGCTCAATATAGCCCACGGCGGCGTCCACGGCGCCGCGCATATCGCCGTCCGGTGCCTCCGTCTGGGCCCGAAGCAGTGCGCCGCCGCTCCGAACGGTGATCTCCACTGTGCAGCGGTGGTCCTTCTCCACCGAGAATGTCACAAACGCGGTGGTGTCCTCCCGGAAATACTTTTCCAGCTTGGCAATTTTCTTTTCCGTGTAAGCCTTGATGGAATCGTTGAGGGAGACCTTCTTGCAAGCGTAGGTGTACTTCATCGAGATCGCTCCTTTCGTGTGAAAAAGGGCCGGTGGGGGCTGTGCGGAGGCCCTTTTGTATAATATAACATATTTGTATTGAAATGGGAAGAGGAAACCGGCGTTTTTTCAAAAGATTCACAAATATTTTCCGCCGCCCTCCCCGGACGGCCGCTTTCGACAAAAGTAGACGGAAAGCGGCAAAACTTCCTATTTACAAAATCTGGAAAACATGGTACTTTGATATAGGAAGCTTTCCAATATCCCACCCGCTTGGGCCGCATGGCGTTTGACCGTGCGGCTCCTTTTTATAGTCAACGCAGTTGACGATATGCCGAAAGGAAAACCGCCCGTCGCCGGGCGGTTTTCCTCATTTCCTTCTTCTCCCCCGCTTGCCGTCCATGCTGCGGTTCAAGTCCGCCATCTTCCCCTCGGAGGAGGAGAGGAAGCGCTTCAGCTTGTCCTCAAAGGCCTGATCCCCCGACGGCGGCAGGGGCTCGGGCCTCCCCCGGCCCTGGAACTGCGCCGGGGCGGCCTTGGGCGCGGCCGCCGGGCGGGGACCGGCCTGGGGCCCCGTCCTGGGCGGGCGGGGCGCCCGCCGCTCCTGCTGGGGCAGGGCCTTTTTGATGGAGAGGTTCACTCTCCCGTTCTCCGCCGACAGGACCAGGACCTTCACGGTCTGGCCCGTCTGAAGGTGGTCATGGACGTCCTCCACAAAGGTATTGGCGATCTCCGAGATATGTACCAGCCCGGAGCCGCCTCCCTCCAGCGCCACAAAGGCGCCGAATTTCATGATGCTGGTGACTTTGCCTTCCAGAATGCTCCCAACCTGAGGCTCCATACGGTTTCTAGTTTCTCCTTCCCTTGATTCGCGGGGTAAGTTCAGCTGCCCACTTCAAAGACATACTCTCCCGGCAGCAGCAGGCCCAGCTCCCGGCGGGCGATCTCCTGCATCTTCTCAGGCGTGCAGCCCTCCTCGATGTCCGCCGCCAGGGCGTCGTTCTCCTGCTTCCGGCTCTCGACCTCGGCGGCCACCTGCTCCTTTTCCGCCTCGGCGGCCGACACCTTCTCCCGCAGGGCGTACACCTCGCAGACCAGCGCGGCCAGCAGAATCACGATCAACAGCTTGGTCAGAAGGCCCGTGCGGAGCTTTACCGCCTTTGGCGTTTTTCGCTGCTTTGCCATTTCTGCCGTCTCCTTTCCCGGGCCCGTACCCACTTTTTTTTATTGTAAAGCATTTGCGCCAAAAATAAAAGAGGTTTTTTCCCTGGCGGAGCATTTTTTTATAAAAATTTCTGGTCCACCGCAGAGGCAGGCAGAACAAACGCCACAAAAAGGCCATCGTATCCGCCCAGAACCCCCACAGGGGCCGCAGCAGCTCCGAAAAGGCGCAGAAGTACAGCACCGCGCCCCCCACCGCTCCCAGGAGCACAAAGCCCCGGAGCTGGCCCTCGGCCCGGCGCAGCAGGAAGAGGAACATGGCCCCGCCCACCGCCAGGCAGTAGGCCCCGTCCAGCCATCCGGTGGCCCGGGGGGCACGGACCCGGAAGGGACGCAGCAGATCATACAGCAGCCCGGCGGACAGGCCCAAGAGAATGGACTGCCCGAAGACCAGCAGCTGCTGGGCCGCCTGATTTCCCATGCTCAGCCGAACAGGCGGCCCAGGAAACCGCCGCGGCCGGGGCCCTGGTCCTCATAGGTCAGGGAGTCGATCCTCCCGTCCACGTGGAGCTCGCCTCCGTCCAGGGACAGCTTCCCAATGTGCAGGTCCTCCCCCGTGACCACCAGGGTCCCCACGGCGGTGGTCATGACGATGCCGGTCTCGTCGAAGCGCTCCACGTCCTCCACGCCGGAGACGGTCAGGCTCTCCCGCCCGTCCAGCTCCAGGCGGTGGGCGGCGGCTTGGGGCACAGAGTAATCGTTCATGGTTCGTCCCTCCCTGTCCACAGGATATGGCGGGAGGGCCCCGTTTATGACAGCTGTTTGTAAAGTGCGGCGGCGTCGGCCTGGCGGACCGTCTCCTGGACGGAGAGCACCTCCACCGTCACCTCCCGGGCCCCCAGGCGGAGGGAGATTCGATCCCCCACCTTCACCTCGTAGGAGGCCCGGGCGGGGCGGCCGTTGACGGAGACCAGCCCGTTGTCGCAGGCCTCGTTGGCCATGGTCCGCCGCTTGATGAGGCGGGAGACCTTCAGGTATTTATCCAGACGCATGGCGCGTCCTCCTTTCATCGCAAAAGTAAACAGCCGGCATCTCTGCCGGCTGTTCAAAACGGAGCGTTCTCCCGGATCAGCCGCCCACGGTGTCCTTCAAGACCTTGCCGGCCTTGAACACCGGCACGGTGGAGGCGGGAATCTCGATGGGCTCCTTGGTTTTGGGGTTCCGGCCCACCCGGGCGGCCCGTTTCTTGACCTCAAAGGAGCCAAAGCCCACCAGCTGGACCTTCTCGCCCTCCTTCAGGGCGTCGGTGATGGCGTCCAGCGTAGCGGTAATGACGGTCTCGGCGTCTTTCTTGGAGACCTCCGCGGCCGCGGAAACAACGTTGATGAGTTCTGCTTTGTTCATGAATGGTATCCTCCTGCAATCATTTGTGTTCTGATATTCTTAACGCAGTTGCGTGTTAAGACTCCTGATTCTTGGCGGATTTCCAGAGCTCCACCAGCTCCGCCTCGGTGTACTCGCCCAGGGGCTTGTCCGCCAGGGTTTCCACCCGGCGGAACCGGCCGTCGAACTTGTCGCAGGCCCGGTGGAGGGCGTCCTCCGGGTCCACGCCGGACATCTGGGCCACCTTGGCGGTGATGAAGAGCAGGTCGCCCAGCTCCTCCCGGACGCCGTGGGGGCCGTCCGCCGCGCCTCCGGCCTCCAGGGCCTCCCGCAGCTCCCGGACTTCCTCCTCCAGCTTGCCCAGGGCGCTGAGGGCGCCGGACCAGTCGAAGCCCGCCTTGGCGGTCTTGCCGGCGATCTTCTCCGCCCGCCAGAGGGCGGGCAGCGTGTGGGGCACGGCCTCTATGGCGTCGGCGGTGGTCGTCTGGGATTTCTCCTTCCGCTTCAGCGCCTCCCAGTTCACCAGGACCTCCCGGCTGTCCGCCACCTCCACGGTTCCGAAGACGTGGGGATGGCGGTAAACCAGCTTTTGAGCCACGCCGTTCACCACGTCGTCCATGGTGAAGCGCCCTCGCTCCGTCTCGATCTGAGTGTGGAAGGCCACCTGCATCAGCACGTCCCCCAGCTCCTCGCACAGGTCCGCAGGGTCGTCCCGGTCGATGGCATCCAGGGCCTCGTAGGTCTCCTCCAGGAAGTTCCGGCGGATGGACCTATGGGTCTGCTCCGCGTCCCAGGGGCAGCCCCCAGGGGCCCGGAGCAAGCGCATGATCTCCAGGAAGTCCTCCCAGCCGTAACGGCGCTTACATTGAAAATCTACCATAGATTGCCCGCCTTTGCAAGAAATTTCGAGAAAAAAGTTGGGATATTTCCATATCTTTTCCCGGTTTTCCGAATGTTTTAGCGCAAATGCAACAATTTTGCCAATTTTGCCCCATGGGGCACCGTTTTCAGGTCCTCCGCCCGCAGAATCCGCATGGCTACCACCAAAATGGCGTAAACGATTACTCCCCCCAGGATGCCGCAGAGGGTGGCAATGGCGTTGGCGCCGTAGGCGGAGTGTCCCGACAGGGCCCGGCTCGCAAAGCCGTGGAGCGCCCAGGCCGCGCCGCCCATGAGGACGGAGGCAATCACCGGCTTGGCAAAAATCTGGAGGTAATGGGGCTTCTCCGGGGAATACTTCCAGACGAAGAACAGGTTCAATCCCACGATCACCACGTAACAGGAGAGGGTGGAAATGGGCGCGCCGTGGATGTTGATATCAGGATTCCCCACCAGAATATAGTTCATGACCACCTTCGTGACGCCGCCCGCAATCACTGTCCCAATGGGAATCAGCTCTTTGCCGTAGGTCTGCAAAATCACGTTGGTCAGGTTCATCAGGCACATGAAGATACAGGCGATGCCCAGCCAGCGCATGTGGGGGCCTGCGGCTAAGGCGTCCGCCTGGCGGCGGGGATAGAGCAGCAGCAGCGCCGGGCCGCCCACCACGCTCAGGCCCACGCCGGCGGGAATGGCCAGCACCGCCACGATCCGGAAGCCCGAGGAGACGATACGGCCCGCCTCTGCGTGGTCCCTTCGGGTCAGCGCCGCCGCCGCGAAGGGGATTAGGCTCATGGTGACCGGGAACACGAAGGAGGGCGGCAGATTGATGAGGTTCATGCCGAAGGTATACTGGCCAAACAGCTCCGCCGCCGAGTCCGCCAGGGCGGGGATGTCCCGCAGGCGGCCCAGGACGATCTTGGTGTCCACCAGGGTGATGATGCTCATGGCGGAGTTGCTGAGGGTGATGGGAATGCCGATGGCCAGGATCTGCCGCATCAGCTCGGCGCCGCTGTCCGGCACGTCCAGGGAGGTCCCCCGGTCCCGGTGGCGCAGGAGATAGAAAATCAGGTACAGCAGGGACAGGACCGTTCCGGCGGTGACGCCCAGGATCGCGCCCGCGGCGGCAATGTCCAGGCCCAGGCCCAGCTTGAGAAAGTACCAGGCCAGCGCCAGGCCCAAAACCAGCTTGCACAGGGCCTCCAGAATCTGAGAGACGGCGGTGGGCGTCATGTTCCCCTGGCCCTGGGTGTAGCCCCGCATACAGGCAAGCAAGCACACGCAGAACACCGCCGGGGACAGCGCCCGGATGGGCCAATAGCCCAGGGGCTCGTTCATAAAGGCCGCCAGTCGCTCCGCGCCGAAGTACATCAGCAGCGTGCCCACCAATCCCATAGCGAAGAAGAGCCAGATAGCCGTTGAGAAAATCTTGTGCTTCTGGTTCTCCCGGCCCTGGGTGTGGGCCTGGCTGGTGAGCTTGGAAATGGCCAGCGGCAGGCCGGCGGTGGAAATCGTCAGCAGGACGTTGTAAATGTTGTAGGCAACATTGAAATACGTCTGCCCCTCAGGCCCTACTATGTTGCCGAAGGGGATCTTATATACCGCGCCCAGGATTTTCACAATGGCCACCGCAGAGGCCAGAATGGCCGCGCCGCCCAGGAAGGACTGTTTTTTCTTAGCTGACATAAAAAGCATACCTCCCCTACTTTTCTTGAAAGAAAAGTAGGCAAAAGAACTTTATCTCGCTACCGGGCTTAGGTTTCATCCTAGTCTATGCGACGGCAACGTAGTCCATGCGGAATTGAAAGCCCTGGAAAACGCTTACAGGCGCTCCAGGCAGCCCTTTACCAGGGCGGTGAACTTGGGGCCCGCGGCCTCCCCCGCCGCGATGACCTCGTCGCCGGAGAGGGGCTGCTCCAAAACCCCCGCCGCCATGTTGGTGCAGAGGGTGAAGCCCAGAACCTCCATGCCGCAGTGGGCGGCGGCGATGGCCTCCGGCACCGTGGACATGCCCACGGCGTCCGCGCCCAGCAGGCGGGCCGCCCGGACCTCCGCCGGAGTCTCGTACTGGGGGCCGGGGAAGAACATGTAGACGCCCTCTTTCAGATCCAGGCCCTGAGCCCTAGCGGCCTCCCGGGCCTTTTCCCGGAGGGCCGGGGTGTAGACGCGGCTCATGTCCGGGAAGCGGGGGCCCAGCTCCTCGATGTTGGGCCCACAGAGGGGGCTGACGCCGAAGAGCTTGATGTGGTCCGTGATCAGCATGATGTCCCCGGCGGTCCAGGCGGTATTCACCGCCCCGGCGGCGTTGGTCACCACCAGAGTGTCGATTCCCAGCAGCCGGGCGACCCGGACGGGATAGGCGGCGTCGGCGAAGGACCAGCCCTCGTAGGTGTGGAGGCGGCCCTGCATGACGGCTACGTCCTTCCCCTCCAGCTTCCCGAAGAGAAATTGACCCTTGTGTCCGGGGGCGGTGGAGTGCTTCATGTGGGGCACCTCCGCATAGGGCACGACGATGGGGCTCTCCACCTCATCCGCCAGGGCCCCCAGGCCGGAGCCCAAAATCAGCAGGACCCGGGGCTGAAAGCCGTTCAGCGTTTCCCGAAGGGCCTGGGCGCTCTCCTGAACCTGTTGGTACGTGTAAAATTCCATGTTCAGCCTCCTCAGTCCAGCTTCTCGCCGCAGGAGCGGCAGAAGCGGTCTCCTTCCTCCACGGCCTCGCCGCAGCCCGGGCAGATGGAACCCTCCGGCTTCCGGCCCAAGGTCTCGTTGAGCCCGGCCAGCTGGGCCTTCAAATCGTCGATCTCCCGGAGCTTTTCCAGCAGTTCTTCGGACTCCGTGGGGCTTCCGGTGTGGGTGGCGTAGACCATCTCTCCGGCCTCCATCAGCTTCTCGTCCATCTCGCCTTCCACCCGGGCGGCCTCATAGCGGAGCTTCACGCCCTCCGCTAACCGTTCCGCCCCCTGGCAGGCCAGGCCCAGAGTCCCCAGGGCCAGGGTTCCCGCCGCCTCCACGCCGGTCCGAAGGGTGTCCAGCAGGTCATAGAATTTCTCCTGTTTGCTCATAAGTGCCGCTCCTTTCATCTTCCGTTCAATGGTTGTCGTAGGGGCTTCCGCCGATGAATTCCCGGGCCAGGGATTTGGCGGGGATATGGTTCTCGTCCAGAGGCTCGATCTTCTCCAGGCCCCGGAGGATGTCCTCCACCACCTGGTACTGTCCCCGCGGGATCTCCTCCAGCAGAGGGACCACAAAGGGCTTCAAGGCGCTGGCGCTGAGAGCCAGGGAGGAGTCGAACATCAAATCCGCGTTCTCCTTGTAGGGGGAGATATACAGCCGTTCCCCCCGGCGGACGTTCTCCCACAGCTTCAGGGTAAAGGCCGCGTCGCTGCCCCGGAACTTAAAGTCCCGGACGATGCGGCGGCAGAGACGGACCCAGGATTTGTCGAACACCAGGGAGCCGTCCTCGTCCAGAATGTCGCTCCGGGCGGCGATATAGAGCTTGAACGCCCTGGGGTTCTTCCCCACGATGATGTCGTTCAGTGCGTGGATGCCCTCGAAGATCACCATGTCGTCCTTCCCCAGCCGCAGGGGGCGGGCAAAGGTGTCCGAGCGCATCTGCCGGGCGAACTCATACTTGGGAACGTGAATCAGCTCTCCCCGGTCCAGCATGGCGAAGTGCTGGCTCAGCAGGTCCACGTCCAGGCAGAAGGGGGACTCGTAGTCGATCATTCCCTCCCGGTTCCGGGGGAAGGTCTCCGGGTCCATGGTCTTGAAATAGTCGTCCATGGAGACGGTGTGGGTCTCGATCCCCATCTCCACCAGCTTTTCCTCGATTTTCAGCGCGGTAGTGGTCTTTCCGGAGCCGGAGGGGCCGGAGAGGAGAATGATATGGGATTCCGCCCGGTGGTCCGCGATGCTCGCGGCGGCGGCCTCCACCTTTTTCTCAAACAGCGCGTCGCACTCCTGGGCGAAGGCGGCGGGGTCGCTGCGGACGGCTTCATTGATCTGTTTCAGGGAATACATGGGCTCGGCTCCTTTCCGTTCACCTGGCATAGAAGGCGGCGAAGTCCGCCTGATTGGACCGCGTTTTCTCAGGGCGTTCCGTGTACTCCTTGGGGTACTTAGGGTTGAAGCGCCGCTGGATCAGCCGCCGGGACGGGTCCACCATTTTTGTCGATCCCCCCGCGCCGAAGGAGAGGATGGAGCAGAGCTCCGACATGATATAGATGTTGTAGAGGCATTCCCCGCCGGGGCGGGTCCAGCCGATGTTCTCAAAACTGCCGGACATGTATTTCTGCCGGTACAGGTAATAGGGGGCGTACCCCGCCGCCCGCAGGGCGGGCTCGGCGTGGTCCAGCATCTTCCCCACGGCCTCGGGGCCGGGGATGGACAGGCCCTCCAGCAGGATGCGGCTGCCCTTTTTCAGCGCCAGGGTGTGAACGGTGACATTATCCGTCCCGAACCCCAGGCAGCGGTCCAGGGAACGGCGGAAGCCCTCCGTCGTGTCCTCCGGCAGGCCCGCGATGAGGTCCATGTTCACGTGTGGAAAGCCGCACTTTGCCGCCAGGTCCATGGCGGCCTCGATGTCTCCGGGGCTGTGGCGGCGGCCGATGGCCCGGAGGACGTTCTCCTCCATGGTCTGCGGGTTCACGGAGATGCGGTGAACGCCGTGAGCCTTTAACACCGTCAGCTTCTCCGCCGTGATGGTGTCGGGCCGCCCCGCCTCCACGGTGATTTCCCCGCAGGCGTCCAGGGCGGGGCCGAAGGCAGTCTCGAACACCGTCAGCACCCGGTCCAGCTGGGGGGCCGTCAGAGTCGTCGGCGTGCCGCCGCCCATATACATGGCCCTCACCCGAAGGCCCGTCTCCCGGACCATGCGCCCCCCCGCCTCGATCTCCGCCGCCAGGGCGTCCACATAGGGGTCTACCAGGGAGAAGCTCTTCTCCACCGACTGGCTGACAAAGGAGCAGTAAGCACACCGGGTGGGACAGAAGGGAATGCCGATATAGACGGCGATGTCCCGGGGGCCCAGGCCCTTCGCGGCCTCGAAGGCCGCCGTTCCCGTCTCCAGGGCCAGGGCGGCCCGGCGGGGGGTGACGTAATAAATCTTCTCCAGCAGCTCCCGGGCCGCCTCGGGGGATTTTCCCGCCGTCAAGGCCTCGGTCACCAGCTTGTCGGGCCGGACACCGGTGAGCATCCCCCAGGGGGGCGTGTTCCCGGTGAGGCTCTGATAGGCCAGGAAAAAGGCCGCGCCGATGGCGTAACGCCGCCGGCCCTCCCGCTCGTAGGGCGTGCGGCCCTCCAGGGGCACGCCCCGGCTATAGGCGATAGACTTCCCCTGCCAGCACAGCTCCACACAGGCGTGGCCCCGTTTTTCGTCCTCCCGCCAGGAGGCGATAGCCCAATTTGTCTCCTCCAAGGGCCGGATGGGCTCGTAGACCGGCAGCTCGCCGGGGAACAGGTTCAAGAGGCTCTGCTCTACGGTATAACGTTCGTCGTGGCCGTGAAATTCCAGCTTCATCGTGCCTCCCGCATGGCCTGGCGGAGGTAGGGATTGTACTGCCGCTCCGCCGCCAGGGTGGAGGTCTCCATGTGCCCGGGCAGCACCTGGAGGTCCCCCTCCAGCTCTCCCAGCCGGCGGAGGGAGGCCATTATCTTCGGGACGCTGCCGCCGGGGAAATCCGTCCGGCCGCAGGACCCGGCAAAGAGGGTGTCCCCGCAGAACAACAGCTCCCCGCAGCGGAGGGTCACGCTGCCCTCGGAGTGACCGGGGGTGTGGAGGACCTGGAGCTTCACGGCGTCCCCGCCGAAGGCGATCCGGTCCCCCTCGTCGTAAAAATTCACACCGGAGACCTGGGTCCGCAGGGGGAACAGGGACGGGTCCACGTCCTGGAAATCCGCTTTGTGGATATAGAGCGCCGCCTTGGGAAACACCTCCAGCAGCTCCGCCGCGCCGCCGGTGTGGTCATAGTGCCCGTGGGTCAGGAGGATATACCGGACCTCCGCTCCCTCCAGGGCCTTAATGATCTCCGGCGCGTCCCCGCCGGGGTCGATCACCGCTGCCTCGCGGGTCTTCTCGTCCTCCAGGACATAGCAGTTGGTGCCGATGGGGCCCACCTGCATCATCTTGACATTCATTGGAGTCTCCTCCCCTCTCAGGTCCTTGTTTTCAGGAATCGCCGGGAAGCTGGTCGGACTGGTCCTCGAAGCCGGAGAAATCCAGGGGGGTCCCCTGCCACGCGGCCCGGAACATATCCACGGCCCGCCCGGCCCCGCCGCAGCGCTCGATGTAGTGCTTGCCTCGGCCGTCGTTCCAGCCCACGCCCACCACATACTCGCCGGTGTGGGGTCCCGCCAGGGCCACGGCGCTCTGGATGAACCAATAGTCCCTTCCCTTCCTCTGCTCCAGAATCACAAAGCTGTCGTCATGGGGCCCCAGGCCGTCCAAGGCCCGGGCGATGTCCTCCCAATCAAAAGGCGTGACGGACAGCCCATTCACCGACAGGCTCCAGCTCCAGCCGCTGTGGGGCTGGGCGCCCAACGAACACTCTTTTTGAAAGAAATTGGAAAACAGTCCCATGGAAACACCCGTCCTTTCTTGATACTCGTTCCGCCCGTCAGGGCTTCTCTGTGTCAAAGAGGATGGTCACCGGGCCGTGGTTCAGGGAGTCCACGTCCATTTTCGCGCCGAACTCCCCGTGCTCCACGGTAAAGCCCCGCTCCCGGCAGCGGGCCATGAATTTCTCGTACAGCGGAATCGCCAGGTCCGGCTTCGCCGCGCCGGAGAAGCCCGGGCGGCGGGAGGTGGTATCGGCGAAGAGGGTAAACTGGGAGATCACCAGGAGGCTACCCCCCACCTGCTCCAGATTGAGGTTCATCTTCTCGTTCTCATCCTCAAAGATCCGGAGATTGCAGATTTTGTCCGCCAGCTTCCCGGCGGTCTCCTCGGTGTCTCCGGGAGCCACCCCCAGAAGGACCAGATAGCCCTCTCCGATCCGGCCCCGGACCTCTCCCTCAATGGTGACCGAGGCGTGTTTGACCCGGGTAACTACCGCGCGCATAGGCAGTCCCTCCTTTCCATATCATCCGGCGGGGCGCGTCACCTGCAGCACCCCGGAAATTTGATTCAGCTTGTTCATGATGGCCTTCATCTGGGCCCCGTCCCGGACCCGGATCTCCAGGCGGATGACGGCGAAGCCGTCCTCCGTACTCCGGGAGTTCAGGCCGGAGACGAAGGTGCTGGTGCTGGAGAGGGCCGTGGAGATATCCAGGATCAGGTTCATCCGGTCCTTGCACACCACGTCGATGGTGGTGGGGTAGCTCTCGTTGGTGTCCCTGCCCCAGGTGACCTTCAGCCAGCGGCCCTCCTGGCCCGCCCGGCGCTCCGGGGCCGCGTTGGGGCAGTCCGCCCGGTGGACGGACACGCCGTAGCCCCGGGTGATGAAGCCCACGATCTCGTCCCCCGGCACGGGGGTGCAGCAGCGGGAGAACTTCACCAGGCAGTTATCCAGACCTTCCACGATGATGCCCTGCTCGCTCTTGCCCTCCGGCTTGGGAGTCGTGGGAATGGGGGCCTCCTCGGCCTTGACCGCCAGCTCCTCCGCCTGGTGCTGGCGGGAGATGCGCAGCAGCTCCCCCCTCATCCGGCTGACGGCCTTCTGGGCCGTAAAGCCGCCGTAGCCGATGGCGGCGTACATCTCATCCAGGCTGCCGTAGGTCACCTTCTTCAACAGCAGCGGCAGGTTCTCCGGCGCCGTCACGTCCTTCATAGAGAGGCCCGCGTGCTTCAGCTCCTGTTCGAAGGAGGACCGGCCGTTGGCAATGTTCTCCTCCCGCTTCTCCTTTTTGAACCACTGGCGGATTTTGCTCCGGGCCTCGCTGGACTTGGCGATCTTCATCCAGTCCCGGCTGGGGCCCTTGGCGGACTTGGAGGTCATGATCTCCACAATGTCGCCGTTTTTCAAGATGTGGTCGAAGGTGACAATCCGGTTGTTCACCTTAGCCCCCACCATGCTGTTGCCCACAGCGGAGTGGATGGCGTAGGCAAAGTCGATGGGCGTGGCCCCGGCGGGGAGGTTCTGCACATCCCCGTTGGGGGTGAAGACGAAGACCTCGTCGGCGAACATGTCGACCTTCAGGGAGTGGATATACTCCTCCGCGTCGGCCCCCTCCTGGTTTTCAAGCAACCGGCGGACCCACTCGTACTTCCCCTCGGTCCCCGCCCCCTGGCCGTGCTGCTTGTACTTCCAATGGGCGGCCACGCCGTACTCCGCCACCTCATGCATCTTCCAGGTGCGGATCTGCACCTCGAAGGGCAGGCCGTCGGGGCCCATGACGGTGGTGTGGAGGGACTGGTAGCCGTTGGGCTTCTCGGTGCCGATATAGTCCTTGAACCGGCCCGGGATGGGCTTGTAAATGTCGTGGATGACGCCCAGCACATTGTAACAGTCCCCCACGCTGTCCACCAGCACCCGGAAGGCGAAGAGGTCGAAGATCTCGTCCAGGGACTTGTTTTGATTGAACATCTTTCGATAGATGGAGTAGGGGTGCTTGATTCTCCCGTAAACCATGTGCCGGATACCCAGCTCCGTCAGCCGGTCGTCCATCTGGGTCTGGGTGCGGAGGAGGAAGGCGTCGTACTCCGGCTTCTTGGCGTCCAGCCGGGTGATGATCTCGTTGTAGCCCACCGGGTCCAGGTACTTGAGGGACAGGTCCTCCAGCTCCCACTTGATGCGCTGCATCCCCAGGCGGTGGGAGATGGGGGCGTAGATCTCCATGGTCTCCAAGGACTTCTGCTTCTGCTTCTCCGGGGACTGGTACTCCATGGTCCGCATGTTGTGGAGCCGGTCGGAGACCTTGATGAGAATGACCCGGATGTCCTTGCTCATGGCCATGAGCATCTTCCGGAGGTTCTCCATCTGCTCGTCTTCCTTGGTGGCGTACTGGATGCGGGTCAGCTTGCTGACCCCCTCCACCAGGTTGGCGATGGTGGGCGAAAACAGCCGGGCCACGTCCTCATGAGTGGCGGGAGTGTCCTCGATGACGTCGTGGAGCAGGGCGGCCTCGATGGACTCGGAGTCCAGCTTCAGCTCCTCCGCCACGATCTGGGCCACGGCCAGGGGATGGATGATATAGGGCTCGCCGCTCTTGCGCTTCTGCCCCTCGTGGCAGCGGTCGGCGTACTCGAACGCGGAACGGATATGGTCAAAATCGGCCGCCGGGTTGTAGCCGCGGACGGTCTTTTCCAAAAGCTCGTACTGTTCCTGTATGGTCATCTCAGGTCGCCTCCTTTCCTTGCAGGCGGAGAAGATAGGGGCAGGCGGTGAGGTCCACCTTCCCCTGGACGGGAATCAGGCACAGCGTCAGCCGGTCCCCCCGGCGGCTCAGGGAGATCAGTCCCCGCTCCCGGAAGACCTCCAGCGCCAAAGCCGCCCGAAGGAAGCTCTCGCTCCCTCCCATCCGGGCCGCCAGGCGGCGGAGATAGGGCAGGCGGTCCTCCTCCGCCTTCCCCTGGCGGAGCCGCTTCTCCAGGGCCACCCAGCAGGCGGCGTACTGGCTCCGGGAGGCCCGGAGGCGCAGGGCCTCCTGGGGGGAGACGGGCCCGTTTTCCTCCGTCAGCCGGCGGACCAGGGCCAGGGCCTCCGCCTCGTTCCGGCTGGGAAGCAGGGAGGGCCGCACGTCCACCAGCTGCAACTGCAGCGTCGTGTTCCCCCGGAAGGTGTTGGCCTGGAGGTAAAAGGCCGCATCCACCCGGCTGCCGGGAATAATGCCGCACTCCTCCGCCGTGACGGAGAAGAAGATGGCGTCAAAGCGGCTGGCCCCCTTGCTGAGGCGCAGCTTCAGATGCTTTCCCTGCCCCACGGGCTGCACGGCCTCCGCCGTGGCCCCCAGCAGGGCGAAGACGGGCCGGGGATTCCCCGCGCCGTAAGGCTCCAGCTGTTCCAGCTGTTCCGCCTGCTCCAGGGTCAGCTCCGCGGGAGAGGCCACGGCGGCGTCTACGTCCAAGGAGCTCACCGGCGGCTCTCCCCCGGTGGCGGAGCGGACATAGCGGTTCATCCTCGCCCGGAAGGCGGTGATGTTCTCCTCCGGGATGGTGAAGCCCGCGGCCAGCTCGTGGCCGCCGAAGCCGTCCAGCAGGTCCGCGCAGGACTCCAGGGCCGTAAAGAGGTTGAACCCGCCGTAGGACCGGCAGGACCCCCGGCCCGTGCCGTCCTTCAAGTGGATCATGAAGCTGGGGCAGGAGTACTTCTCGCTGAGGCGGGAGGCCACAATGCCCACCACCCCCTGGTGCCACTCCTCGCTGGAGAGGACCAGGGCGCTGCGCTCCTCCTGGCGGAGGGCCTGGATCTGCTCCACCGCGTCGGCGCAGATGGCCTGCTCCACCGCCTGGCGCTCCCGGTTCAGCTCGCAGAGCTCCCGGGCCAGCTCCTCGGCCCGGGCGGGGTCGCTGGTCTCCAGCAGGTCCGCCGCCAGGTCCGCCGCCCCCATGCGCCCCGCGGCGTTGATCCGGGGGGAGAGGACGAAGCCGATCTGAATGGAGGTGACGGGCTTGCCCTCCAGCCCCGCCTCCCGCAGCAGGGCGTGGACCCCCACGAAGTCCGTGTGGGGCAGGGCCTCCAGGCCGCAGGAGACGATAGCCCGGTTCTCCCCCTCCATCCGCATCACGTCGGCCACGGTGCCGATGGCGGCCAGGGTGCAGTAGCGGGCAAAGAGCGCGTCCTCCCGGTTCTCGCCCCCCAGGGCCAGCACCAGCTTCAGCGCCACGCCGCAGCCCGCCAGGAATTTAAAGGGATAGGGGCAGTCCGGCCGGTGGGGGTCCACCACGGCCACAGCCTTGGGCAGGGACTCCTTGCATTCGTGGTGGTCCGTCACCACCACGTCCAGGCCCAGAGAATTGGCGAAGTCCACTTCCTCGTTCCCGGTAATGCCGCAGTCCACGGTGATCATCAGCGTGGCCCCCTGGTCCCGGAGGCCCTGGATGGCGGGCTTGGACAGGCCGTAGCCGTCTTCGATCCGCCGGGGGATATAGCGCAGGCACTTGGCCCCGCAGCTTTTCAGATAGTCCATCAGCAGTACGGTGGAGGTGATGCCGTCCACGTCGTAGTCCCCGAAGACGGCGATGGTCTCCCCGTCCCCAATGGCCCTTTGAATCCGGGCCACGGCCTTGTCCATGTCCCGCATCAGCATGGGCGAGAGGGTCAGCTTCCGGTCCCGGTCCAAAAACTCCGCAGCTGTCTCCGGGGAGGCGATGCCCCGGGAGGTCAGCACCAGGGCCATGAGGTAGGGATACCCCGCCTCCCGCAGAGCCGCCATGTCCGCCTCCTTGGGGGCGCCGATGTTCCATTTTTGATATTTCACCAAAGCGTCCCCCTCTCCGGCCCGGTATCCGGGCAAAATATAGCGCGTATATTATAGCAGAAAACCCCCGGCAGGTAAAGGGAAAATCTCTTGATTCCCCTATATTTTTCCCCGGGGAAGGAAAATCCTTGAAATCGCTCTTGCAGTTTTCGCCGGTTTGTGGGATAATAGCCGTAACGCCTAAAGCCCGATGGTTTGCCCGTCCCTTGCGGAAAGGCGGCGGCCCTATTGAAAAAAGGAGTTGGGAACACGTGGCCCCTCAAAAGATCGCGCTGCTGACGGATTCCTGCGCGGACCTGTCCCCCCGTCTGGCGGCGGAAAACAACATCTACATTGTCCCTCTGCGCATCCTCTGCGCCGACGGGGAGTATTCCGACGGCGTGGACATCTGCGGCGCCGACATCTACCGCCGCCTCAAGGCCGGGGAGCTGCCCCAGACCTCCCTGCCCTCCGCCGAGAGCGCGGGGGCCGTGCTGGAAGAGATCCGGGCCGCGGGTTACGACGGCGTGATCGCCGTCATGCTCTCCAGCGGCCTCTCCGGCACCTACAACCTGGTGCGCCTCATCGCCGAAGAGAGCGGGGACGAGTTCCCCATCAAGGTCTTTGATTCCATCAGCGGCTCCCTGGGCCAGGGGCTGACGGTGCTCCAGCTGGCGGAGGACATCCGCAGCGGCATGGACTGGGAGACCCTGGTGGAGCGCCGGACCCCCCAGCTCATCGCGGGCACCTATCCCTTCTTCTCCGTGGATACCCTGGAGTACCTGATGAAGGGCGGGCGCATCGGCAAGGTCACCGCTACGGCGGGCACCCTGCTCCAGATCAAGCCCATTATCACCTTCGCCCCCGACGGGCAGCTCCAGTCCATCGCCAAGGTCCGGGGCCGGAATCAGGTCATCGACAAGCTGGTGGCCATGACGGTGGACCGCTGCGGAAACCACAAGAAGTATAACCTGGCCATCGCCAACGGCGGGGCTCCCGCCGAAATGGAGCTCGTCCGGCAGAAGCTCACCGCCGCCCTGCCGGACTACGACCACATCTGGGACGGCGAGATCGACGGAACCCTCAGCGTCTACATCGGCGACGGCGTCCTGGGCGCGGCGGTGCAGGTTTTAGATTAAGTTAATGGAACAACATGAGGCCCCCGGCGTATAGCCGGGGGCCGTTCTTTCATTTATCTGCGGCCTCCACCGCCGCGCATTCCGCCACCCCGGCCCGCGCCTCCCCCAAAGGAGCCGCCGCCAAAGCCGCCGGAACGCCCGCCGCCGAACCCGCCCCTTCCGGCGCCGCCGCCGAAGGAACCGCCGCCAAAGGCCCCGCCGGAACGGCCGCTCCGGCCCGTTCCGCCGCCGAAGGAGCCGCCGCCGAACCCGCCAAGACCGCCGCCGAAGCTGCCCGGTCCCGGGCCGCCGGGACGGGTGTTCCGGCCCGCGCCTCCCCCAAAGGAGCCGCCCCCAAATCCTCCGGGACCGCCCGGCCCGCCGGGCCTCCTGGGCGGGGGAGGCGGCGGGGGCCGCCGGGGCCTCCTGGGACGGCCCCAGAAGACGGGATAGTACACCGGCCTTGGGATGCCGACCACCGTGGGGCCGTAGTACCGCCGCCGGTAGCTCCGCCAGCGCATTCCGTCCAGCAGCACCCAGAGCACAAACAGGATGATCACCAGCACCACGATGCCCGCAATCACTGCTTCCAGATCCACCCCCGTGCCGGTGGACTGATAGCCGCCGGAAATGGTCTGATAGTTCCCCATAGCGTCGGGAGACGGCGGGGCGGTGGTCACCGTCACGCCGTAGAGCTCCTCCAGGTAAGCCGTCAGGGCGTCGAAGGTGTACCGGACTCCCGCGTCATAGCGCTTGGCGGCGAAGTCCTCCTCCATAGCGTAATAGAGGATGTCCCCCAACCGGGACTGCTCGCTGGGACTGAACCCGCTGCCCCAGGCGAGATAGTAATTCCCGTCCGGCACACCGTTGTACTCGTTCTCCAGGGCCAGCACCAGCAAAAAGCCGTTGTCCCGCTCCCGGGACCCCACGCCCAGGTCTTCAAAGGTCCGCTCGGCGTAGTCCGCGATGGCCTCGCTTCCGGTGGTCCGCACCACGTCCACGGCAATCTGGGCCCCGGTCTGGGCGAAGAGGGAGGCGTTCATGGCCTCGATGTATTCGGCGGTATCCTGGGAAATCACGCCGCCCTCGTTGTGGATGAGATACAGGAACTCCCCGGTGAGGGCGGGCTCCACATGGGGCTTCCGCGCCTGTCCCAGGGCGGCGCCCGCCAGAATGGCCAGGACCATGATGACCGCCGCCACGGTGCGCTTTTGGAAGAATTTCATAGGCTCATTCCTCTGTCTTGACCACCTGGAAGTCCGGCGCGTCCGTCCGGCCCACCAGGTAGTCGATGGATACTTGATAGTAGTCGGCAATGGCAATCAGGGTCGCCAGCTTGGGCTCGCTTTCATCCGCTTCATAACATTGATAGCCTCGGAGAGACAAACCAAGCAATTCCGCCATTTCTTTTTGATAAATTCTGCGGCCTTCCCGCAAGGTCTTTAAACGTTCCGATAATATTTGCATCCGCTACCCCTTGACAATCAATATTATTGCATGTTAAAATGAAATAAAGTTACATAAGGAGAGCTTCCCCATGACGCAGATCCTACAGACTTTACTGGAATACACCTGGTCCCGGCGGTTTCCCCGCTATCTGAACCAGACCGCCCTGGACCAGCTGAAAGAACTGGAGGCCGGAAGCCTGGACTGTCTCCGGCAGGGGCTTTCCTCCTCTCAGCTGGAGGCCCTGGAAAAATACCAGGATGCCTGCCGCTATCAGCAGGAGCTGGAACAGGAGGCCATGTTTCTGGCTGCCCTCTCTGTCGCGCGGGAGCTCCCGTAGGGGCGGGTATTTATTTGTGCAGCTCCATCAGCTTCGCCCGGAGCTCGCCCTCGATGCGGCCCAGCTCCACCTCGGCTTCCTTCCGCTTCTGGGCGCCCTCCCGCTGGATGTTCAGCACCTCGTCCAGAGTGGAGATCAGCTGCTGGTTCGTGTGCTGGAGGGTCTCGATGCTCACCACGCTCCTCTCCGCCTCCTTGGCGGTCTGAACGGTGCCCATTTTCAGCATGTCGGCGTTCTTTTTCAGAAGCTCGTTGGTCATCTCCGTCACGGCGCTCTGGGCGGCGGTGGCCTGACGGCCGTGCTCCATCCCTAAGGCCAGGACCATCTGACTCTTCCACAGGGGGATCGTGTTCACCAGGGAGGACTGGATCTTCTCCACCATCAGCGTGTCGTTGTTCTGGAGCAGCCGGGTCTGGGGGCCCATCTGAATGGAGATCATCCGGGTGAGCTCCAAGTCGTGGAGCTTCTTCTCGAAGCGCTCGCACATCTGCACCAGGTCGTTGTACCGCTGGGCGTCCTCCTGGGCGCCGGTCTGCTCGGCCTTGGCCCGGAGGGCGGGGAGCTCGTTCTCCCGCACGTCCGCCAGCTTCTTCTTCCCCGCCAGGATATACATGGTCAGCTCTTTATAGTACTTGAGGTTCAGCTCGTACATCTGGTCGAACATGGCCACGTCCTTCATCAGCGTGACCTGATGCTGCTCCAGCTCCCGGACGATCTTGTCCACGTTGCTCTCCACCTTGGAGTACTGAGCTTTCATGACCTCCAGCTTGTTCCCGGCCTTTTTGAACTTGCCGAAGAGGCCCTTTTTCTCCTCCTCCTCGCCGAAGCCCTTCAGCTCCACCACCAGCTCGGAGAGGGACTTGCCCACCTCTCCCAGGTCCTTGGTGCGGACAGAGGCCAGGGCGCTCTCGGAGAAGCCCGCCACGTTCTTCTGGGCCGCCGCGCCGTATTGGAGGATGAGGTTGGAGTCCATCACGTCGATCTTCTTGGAGAACTCCTCCACGGCCTTCTTTTCCGCTTCGGAGAGCATGGAGTCGTCCAGCTCCACCGGCTTGACCTCGGGCTTTTCCGGCTCCGGGACGGCAGCCGTCTGCTGAGCGGCAGGGGTCGCGGCCGGGTCCAGCGTCAGAGAAGGAACCTCCGCCGCCGCGGTGGGGTCCAGGGGCAGCTCGGGAATTTGATTGTCACTCATAGTCGTCTTCCTCCACCAGCAGGATGTGCTCCTCCTCCCGGACGCTCAGCAGCCCGTGGAAGACGGAGACGGCCAGCCACACGCAGCCGGTCAGCAGGTGCAGGGGGTCCTTCTCTTTCTTCGCCAGGTAGAAGTAGCCCCCGGAGAGCATCCCCTCCAGGATGGAGATAAACAGGTATACGGGATTTCGGTTTTTCATGCTTCTTCCTCCTTATTTTTTCCGCACGGGTCACAGCTCCAGCTTGATGTCCGTCCCGTCGGCCTGGACGGGGTCCGCCTTCATCTCGGGCTCCTTCAGCCCCTCCCGGGCAAGCAGCGTCTCCATCACCTGGATGTCGGCGGAGATGTCCAGGGCGTCGGAGCCGTAGAGGGCGTCCAGCTGCTTTTCAAAAGCCCGGACGATGGTCTTCAGCATGTCCTCCACCTTGGTTTTGGTGCCGTCGATGTTCTCCCCGGAGACTCCCGCGCCGCTCATGCGGTCGTAGGCATTCAGCAGCTTCAAGGTGGTGGGCAGGTAGTAATTCATAAACTGGCGGATCTGGGGCAGCTTGTCCGGGTCGTCCCTCACGGCCTGGAAGATCTTCTCGGACACCTGGCTCAGCCGCACGATGTCGGCGGAGACGCCGGGGTCGGCGATGTTGTCGTCCAGGCGCTTCATCTCGCTGAGGGCCAGGTTCCCGTCCTTGATGACCTTGTCCAACTCCTCATTTCCGGTAGAGGGTGCGGGCTTGGGCGTTTTCTCCTTCTCCGCCCCGGCGGACCCGGCCACGGTTCCCCCGCCCTGGCAGATGCCGTTCACCAGGAGGAACACTCCCGCCGACACCGCCGCCAGCAGAAGGTACGCAGAGGCGGTGTACAAAGGCAGGAACAGCCCGCCCAGCAGCCACAGCAGCCCCACGGCGTAAAAGGGGGCGACGGGCTTTCGTTTGGCCGTCATAGAAGAACCTCCATTCGTCACGCAGTTCGCAAGTTCCTATATTATACTCCCCCATCCGGCGGTTGGTCAAGCCGGAGGGGGACAAATTCACAGTAAATTCCAAAAAGGCGAAAACGCCCGGCCGGGCGTTTTCAGGAAATGCCGTAGATACCCGTCACCGGGTCCCGCCACAGGGGCAGATGGACCGGGCGGAAGGTGCACCACACGAAGCAGAAGGCCAGCCCCCACAGGACCGCCAGCCCTAAAATCTGCATCCAGCGGTGGGAGAGCCTTCCCTGGCGGAGCAGCCGGAAGTCCAGCAGGAAGGCCCCCAGGTCCGCCAGGAAGAAAATGGCGATGTTCACCCAGTCGATGCTGCGGCCCAGAACCCCGATATAGGTATAGAAGAGCACGGGAATCAGGACGATCCCCGTCAAGGCGCTGACGGCCCGGACCGCCGGGAGGTTCGGGTAGTTCCGCCCCAGCAGGCAGACCTGGACCACGGAGAAGAGGAACAGGGGCACAAACAGCAGCTTCATATGCTCCCAGACGGACTCGTTGACGGCGGAGACACAGGCCGCCAGGGCGCTGCCGCCGCTCCACTCATAGAAAAAGTGGAGGAGTACCCCCAGCGCCCCGGTAAACAAGAAGCCCCCCAGCTCCCAAAAGAACAGCTTCCGCCTCATAGAACCAGCCTCCGCCCGGATGAAGTCGCGGCGACGCCGCCTCTCCATTCTGTGCGGAGGCTGGAAAAATTATGCGTAGTTACTTTTCTTGAAAGAAAAGTAACCAAAAGAACTTTATCACGCTCTGGTAGTTGGGTGACGATCCAAGCCGAAGCGACGGCAACGCAGTCTTCTGCCGGCTGTAATCACATATGCTCCGGCGCGTCCACACCGATGAGGGCCAGGCCGTTCCTCAAAACGATCCGGGCGTCGTCCGCCAGCCGCAGCCGGGCCGCCGCCAGGGCGGGGACCTCCTCCCGGATATGGCAGGCGGTATAGAAGCGGTGGAAGCAGCCCGCCAGCTCCATCAGGTAGCGGTTCACGTGGGAGGGGTCGTAGTTCTTCGCCGCGGCCCGGATGGTGTCCGGCCAGGCGGCCAGCTGCTTGATGAGGACCTCCTCCGCCTCCGCCGTCAAAAGGCTCAGGTCCGCCTCCCCCGGGGCGGGCACCGCCAGGCCCTCCCCCGCCAGCTTCTCAACCAACGAACAGATGCGGGCGTGGGCGTACTCCACGTAGTAGATGGGGTTCTCGGAGTCCTCCCGGACGGCAAGTCCCAGGTCAAAGTCCATCTGGGTGTCCGGCTTGGCGTTGAAGAACCACCGGGCGGCGTCCACCGGCACCTCGTCCAGCAGGTCCGAGAGGGAGATGGCCTTGCCGGTGCGCTTGCTCATCTTCACCAGCTCTCCGTCCCGCAGCAGCTTCACCAGCTGCATCAGCACGATGTCCAGCTTCCCGCTGCCGTCCAGCCCCAGGGCGTCCAGGGCGCCCTTCAGCCGGGCCACGTGGCCGTGGTGGTCCGCGCCCCAGATGTTGATCACCCGGTCGAAGCCCCGGGTCTCGAACTTGTTCCGGTGGTAGGCGATGTCGGCGGCGAAGTAGGTGTAAAAGCCGTTGGCCCGGCGGAGCACGTCGTCCTTCAGGTCCAGCTTCTCGATGTCCTTTTCCCTCTTCCCCGCCTTCAGCAGATTCTCCCGCATGATCTGGGCGGTTTTCAGCCACAGGGCCCCGTCCTTTTCATAGGTCCACCCGGCCCTGGTCAGCAGCTCCGCCGTCTCCGCCACCGCGCCGCTGTTGTGGAGGCTGGACTCGTAAAACCAGGTGTCGTACTCGATCTTGTAGCGCCGGAGGTCTTCCTTCATCCTGGGCAGGTTCACGCTGAGGCCATACTCCGCCATAGCGGTCATCCAGTCCGCCTCGTCCTTCCCCTCTGGGAAGGATCTGTTTTCCTCCTTAGCCAGGAAGCCCTTCGCCAGCTCCCGGATGTCGTCCCCCTGGTAGCCGTCCTCCGGGAAAGGATAATTCTCCTCCCCCAGGGTGAGCTGCATGCAGCGGGCGTAGATGGACCGGGCAAATTTATCAATCTGGTGCCCGGCGTCGTTGACGTAGAACTCCCGGCTGACCTCCGCCCCGCAGGCGGAGAGCACGGAGGCCAAGGTGTCCCCCAGCACGCCGCCCCGGGCGTTGCCCATGTGCATGGGGCCGGTGGGGTTGGCGGAGACGAACTCCACCATGATCTTCTGCCCCTTCAGGCTGTCGGAGCGGCCGTAGTCCTTGTTTTCCCGCTCCACGGCGGCGCAGACCTCCTCATACCACTTCCGTCCCAGCCGGAAGTTCAGAAAGCCCGGCCCGGCGATCTCGGCGGAGGCGAAGTAGCTGCCCTCCAAATTCATGTGGTCCAGCAGGGCCTGGACGATGGCCCGGGGGGGCTGGCGCAGGGCCTTGGAGGCCGCCAGGGCGAAGGTGGTGGTGAAATCGCCGTTGGCGGCGTCCCGGGGCACCTCCACCGGGGCGGTGTGGACCTCCGCCTGGGGCAGGGACCCGTCCTCCGCGGCGGCCCGGTAGGCGGCCATGGCCAGGGCCGCGGCCTGGTCCTTGGCGTTTTGGATCATGTTCGTCATGGATAAACCCTCTTTCATGTGTCTTTTGGTTCAGGATTGCCCGATTTCCCGGGGCTCATGCTTCCTTCGTACGCGAATTTTGAAGGCGTTCCGCCCGGTGACGGAGTGGTCCACCGAGATGGAATACCGCAGGTCCATCAGGCCCCCCTGTTCCGTCAGGCTGTGGCGGAGGCGGCTGGTCTGAATGTCGATGGCCAGCTCGCCGAAGGGGGTCTCATAGAGGGAGGTGTGCTGCTTCCCCTCCTCAAAGACCATCTGGGAGTTCACACTCCCCGTCCGGCTCAAAATCACCTGGGGGCCCCGGACCTCAAAGGTGGTGGTGGTGCCCTCCAGCCCGGTGAGGGCGCTCTCCTGGTAGGAGAGGACCAGGCCCCCCTCTTCCGTGGGGGTCAGGGTGCCCTCGGTCATCAGCTCGATGCTGTCGGGCTCCGTGTCCTCGAAATGCTGCTCCGACCGGATGGTCAGCAGAACGGGCAGCCCGTTCGTCTCAATACTGGTCAATGTCGATCCTCCGTGCCATGTGATGGATGTCCTCCTGCAAAAAGAGGGAGGCCACACCCTCGAAGTCCTCCGCCCGGTCGCTGACGCAGAATTCCGCCGTTCCCCGGCCGTCCGCCGGGGCCCGGAGGTCCCGGGCGGTGAGCAGGCGCTTGAGCTCAAAGGCGGATTCCTCCCCGGCGGAGACCAGGGTCACCCCGGGCCCGCAGACGGAGGCGATGACCTCCTCCAGCAGCGGGTAGTGGGTGCAGCCCAGAATCAGGGCGTCCATCCCCCATTCCAGCAGCGGGCTTAAGTACTCCCGGGCCACGGTCTCGATCACCACGTCCCCGGGACGGAACCGGCCGTTTTCCACCAGGGGCACAAACAGCGGACAGGGCTGGCAGAACACCTCCACCGCCGGGTCCAGCCGCCGCAGCGCCGCCTCATAGGCCCCGGAGCGGACGGAGGCCAAGGTGGCGATGAGCCCTACCCGGCGTTTTTTCGTCACCGCCAGGGCCCGACGGCAGGTGGGCTCTACCACGCCGATAATGGGCAGGTCGTTCTCCGCCTGGAGCACATCCAGGGAGGTGGTGGACACGGTGCCGCAGGCGATGAGCACCGCCTTGAGGTCAAAGGACCGGAGAAAGCGCAGGTCCTGCCTGGCGTACTTCAGCAGGGTCTCCCGGGACCGGCCGCCGTAGGGCACCCGGGCGGTGTCGCCGAAGTAGACCAGGTCCTCCTCCGGGAGGATGCGCCGCAGCACCCGCACCGCCGTCAGGCCCCCCAGGCCGGAGTCAAACACGCCGATGGGGCGTGTATCCATTTCCGTCACTCCTCTCGTTGGGGGACCGGAAAGGCGGCCCCCTGTCACAAATCACTCTGAGTTATGTATTATACTATGAGAGTTCCTTTGCCGCAAGACAGATTTTAGTCTTTCTGCCCTCTTTTTTATGTGGAAATTCTCTGAGACTTCTGTTATAATCATGCCGTATGCTGAAACCAACCGCCGCCGGCGCTGTGAGGAGGGGCCTGTTCATGAAAATCGAGTTGACGGAACGGCAATACCGCTATCTGCTGGACCTGGTCTACATAGGCAACTGGGTCCTCAATTCCACCCGTGAGGACGACCGCATCCAAGAGTACGACCAGGTGGAGAGCCTGATCTTTTCCCACTGTCTCCGCCACGGCATGGGAAAGCTGGTGGAGCTGTACCAGGGAGAGCTGATCCCCTCCCGGGCCTTCGCCAACGGCGGCATCCACGAGGCCATCGAAAATTACGAGGACGTGGTCTTCTACGAGATCCTGGCGGAGGAGCTGGCCCTGCGGGACCTGGACGGCGAGCCCCTGACCCGGGAGAACTACGGGGCCCTCATGGAGCGGATCGACACGTATCTGGACGAGTTCGACGAGCACGGGACAGAGCATATTTCCATCGACCTGGATGAATAAGGCCGGTTCCGGCCGGAGAAAGAGGAGCGGCAAAGCCGCTCCTCTTTCGTTACGCCTCCGCCGCGCTCAGCATATTTTCGATCAAAATTCCATAACCTTTGGTCGGGTCGTTCAGCAGTACATGGGTCACGGCGCCCACCAGCTTCCCGTTTTGCAGGACCGGGCTGCCGCTCATTCCCTGCACGATGCCTCCCGTGGTCTCCAGCAGTGCCGGGTCCGTGACGGAGAGGACCAGGTCCCTTCCGTCCGCCGAGGCGGAGGCCACCTTTAAAATCTCGACGTCATACTCCCGGACCTCGTCTCCCTGGACGTTGGCCAGGATCGTGGCCGGGCCCGGCAGCGCCGTCCCGGTGGGGACGGCCGCTCCCGCCTGGGGAGGCTCGTCTAATTTTCCAAAAATACCGCTGCCGGTGTTGGCGTACAGCGGCCCCAGGTCGCTCGTCAGATCAAAGTCTCCCCGCAGCTCCCCGGCGGAGCCCGCCTCGCCCCGCTTCACCGCCTTGACGGTGGAGGGCAGAATGGAACCGTTGGAGAAGGGCATCAGCAGCGCGGTATCCGTATCCGTGACGCCGTGGCCCAGGGCTCCAAAGACTCCGGTGGCCGGGTCGTACCAGGTCATGGTGCCGATTCCCGCCATGCTGTCCCGGACCCAGGCGCCGATGCAGTAGACGCCCTGGTCGTTTTGAGAGGGCTCCACCGACAAGGTCACGCTGTTTCCCGCCCGGTCAACTTGCAGATTCGAGGCGTTCCCGCCGCTCTTTTGCAGGAGGGACTGAAACTGCTCCGTGGAGGTCACGGCGTCGCCGCCGCACTTGACGATGACATCCCCCGTGCGGAGGCCGCACTCCCTGGCGGGCGTCCCGCCGTCGGTGAGCTTCACCACCACCACGCCCCGGGAGAAGAGCTTGATGCCCACCGTGTGGCCCACCGGGACCAGCATCCGGGGTTCCGCCGCCTTTACCGGCATTCCCCCGGCGCACAGCAGAACCGCAAGCGCCAGCGCCGCCCCGGCGCCCAGCGCCCGCTTCGCGAATCTTGAAGGTCCATACAAAAAAACCACCCCTTCCTTTTTCATGTCAAACGCCGTTTCCGGCCTGATTATCATTTGCGAAAAGCAGAAATCCACCACAAGCAAAAAGCGGAAGCGCGTCCATGGCGGCGTTTGCCTGTCCCGGCGCTCCAAGGCGCGAAAAAGACCCCGGAGGCAAACGCCTCCAGGGCCTTCCAGTTTTTTTCAGAAAAACGCGTCAATCCCGCTTGTTGAAAATCTTGAAGATGTCCTCGAAGGGGTCGTCCTCGGGGACCTCCGGCTTGGGCACGTCTTCCTCGCCTAGGGGCTCGGGACCCGCCGGGGCCTCCTCCCCGGTTTTCTCGGCCTCCTCCGTAATCTTGTTGGGCAGCTGCCCCGGGGCCTTGTCGAAGCCCGTGGCGATGACGGTGACCCGGATCTCGTCGTCCAGGGTCTCGTCGAAGGTGGCGCCGAAAATCGTGTTGGCGTCGGGGTGGACGGCGGCCTGGACCAGCCCGGCGGCCTGCTCGATCTCCTCCAGGCCGATGTCCGGGGAGCCGGCCACGTTGATGAGAATGCCCCGGGCGCCGTTGATGCTGGTCTCCAGCAGCGGGCTGGAGACGGCCAGCTTGGCGGCCTCCTCGGCCTTGCCTTTTCCGGCGGCCCGGCCCACGCCCATGTGAGCCAGTCCCGCGTCCTTCATGATGGCGGTGACGTCGGCAAAGTCCAGGTTGATGTAGCCCGTGTCCCGGATCAGGTCGGAGATGGACTGCACGGCCTGGCGCAGCACGTCGTCGGCAATCTCAAAGGCGTTGGCAAAGGTAATTTTCTGATCCGTGGCGTGCTTGAGCCGCTCGTTGGGAATGATGACCAGGGAGTCCACCTTGGTCCTGAGCTCCTCGATGCCGCCCTCGGCCTGCTGCATCCGGCGGCGCCCCTCGAAGCCGAAGGGCTTGGTCACCACGCCCACGGTGAGGATGTCCATCTCCTTGGCCAGCTCCGCCACGATGGGGGCCGCGCCGGTGCCCGTGCCGCCGCCCATGCCGGCGGTGATGAAGACCATGTCCGTCTCCTCCAGGGCCTTGGCAATCTGATTCCGGCTCTCCTCGGCGGACTTGCGGCCCACCTCCGGGTCGGAGCCCGCCCCCTGTCCATGGGTCAGCTTCTCGCCGATCTGAATCTTGTAGGCGGCACTGGAGATATTCAGCGCCTGCTTGTCCGTGTTGACCGCCACGAAGTCCACGCCCTTGGTCCCGGAGCTGACCATGCGGTTTACCACATTATTTCCAGCGCCGCCGACGCCGATCACCTTAATATTGACAACGGTATCGGGACTGCTTTCCAAACCAAATGCCATATTGCTGCCTCCTGCTATCATTTGTGCGGCCGCCCCGCCGGGGCGCTGCGAACCACCGTCTCCCGCCTTGAGACGGGGAAACTCTATTCATTTTCTTATTGTAAGCCACTTTTTCCCCGCGGTCAAGTGCCTGTTTCGTTTTCGACGCAAATTCTCAAAAAAACATAACGGAACCTCAGCGCACGTTCTGGATGAGGCGCACCTCGCTGCTGTTCAGCCGCAGGTCAATGGTGCCGGTCATGTTGTCCTGGATCTTCTCGTTCGCCAAGGTGGCCGTCAGCTTTTTCAACTCCCACTCGTAGTCCGCGCCGTAGGCCATCCACACGGTAAAGCGGCCGATGTAGTCCATCTTCAAGCAGCTCAGGTCGTCCAGGCGGATGCCGTCCACGTTCTCCGTCAGTCCCGCGTCGTCCAGGGCCTCCATGAGGCTCAGCAGGCTGGACTGCTGGGAGGCGTACTCCGTCGCCAGGGCCAGGGTGGTCCCCACCGAGGGAGCCAGGAGCTGGCAGCCGGAGATCAGGCCGTACTGCCCCGCCGACGACTCCGGCAGCTGCTCCACGATCTTGCCGCCGGCGCTGATGAGCCAGGCGCTGCCGTCCTGGACCAGGACGAAGGGCCGCCCGCTCTCCCGGACCTCGATGAGCAGGGTGTCCGGCAGCTTCCGGTTGATGCGGATATCCTCGATATAGGGCAGCTCCCGGGTAATGGAGCGAACCACCTCGTACTTGTTCAAGAGGTACATGTTGGACCCGAGCTCCACGCCGGAGGCCGCCTGGATCTCTTCCGCCGTGTAGCGCTTCTGCCCGGTGACGACGATCTTGTCCACCCGGAAGAACAGCGTCATGGCCGCCAGAATGGCCCCGCAGATCACCAGAACGGACAACAGCTTATAGAGGAAGCCGAAACTTCCCCGTCCCCTTCGCCGCTTTGTGTGCTTCCGTCTCGCCATGACCTTCGCTCCAGTTCTATCTTCAAAGGGGGACCGCCTCCGCGGCCCCCGCGTCTCTTCCTCTTCAATCTCCCGCCCGGACGATCTCCGCCCCCAGGGCCCGGAGATCCCTCGCGATGTCCTCATAGCCCCGGTCGATGTGGCCGGTCTCGGAGACCTCCGTCTCCCCCTCCGCCGCCAGGGCCGCCACGCACAGCGCCGCCCCGCCCCGGAGGTCCGTGCACCGCACCGGCGCGCCGTGGAGGTGCTCCACCCCCGTCACCACCGCCGTCCGGCCGGAGACCCGGATATCCGCCCCCATGCGCCCAAGCTCGTCGACGTGGCGGTAGCGGCTGGAGAACATGTTCTCCTCGAACACCGCCGCCCCCCGGCATTTCAGCAGGGCGGCCATCAAAATGGCCTGGGCGTCGGTGGGGAAGCCGGGATAGGGGGCCGTCCGCACCGGTCGCACCGCTTTCAGGCGGCCCCGGCAGACACAGGCTAGGCCCTCCTCGCCGGAACGGATGGAACAGCCCGCTTCCCGCAGTGCGGCGGTGACGGTGGACAAATGCTCCTCTCGGGCCCGGCGGAGAACGATCTCTCCCCCGGCGGAGGCCGCCGCGCAGAGATAGGTCGCCGCCACGATCCGGTCCGGCATGATCATGTAAGTACAGCCGTGAAGGGGCCGCCCGCCCTCCACTGACACTGTGGAGGTCCCCGCCCCGGAGACCCTGGCCCCGCAGGCGGTGAGGAAACGCTGGAGGTCCACGATCTCCGGCTCCTGGGCGGCGCCCGCGATGGTGGTGACGCCGGAGGCGCCGCAGGCCGCCAGCATCAGGTTCTCCGTGGCCCCCACGGAGGGGAAGCTCAGCACGATCTCCCGGCCCTGAAGGCGGGGGGCCTTGCAGTGAAGGACACCGCCGGCGTCGTCGATCTCCGCCCCCAGGTCCCGGAGGCCGGAGAGGTGCAGGTCGATGGGCCGGGGCCCCAGCTCACAGCCGCCGGGGTAGCTCAGCTCCGCCTGGCCGCACCGGGCCAGGATGGCTCCCAAAAAGATGGCGGAGGACCGCATCTCCCGCATCAGGGCCTCCGGAACCGCGCAGCCGCTGAGGCCCCGGGCGTCTACGGTCAGGGTATTCTCCTCTTCCCAGCGGGCCGTACAGCCCAGGCCCTCCAGAATGCGGATCGAGGCGTCCACGTCCCGCAGGCGGGGACAGCCCCGCAGCTCCACCTGGTCCGCCGTCAGCAGCGTGGCCGCCAGGATGGGCAGGACGCTGTTTTTCGCCCCCTGTATCCCGGCCTCGCCCTCCAAGCGGTTTCCGCCTCTTATGACAAAATGGCTCATGTCCGTCCCTCCGCTCCAAGAATGGTCTAACGCTCCATCCTATGGGCGGAGGGGAGTTCTGGTTACTTTTGAATCTCCAGCACCGTTTGATAAATGCGCTCCGCGGCGTCCCGGATGCCCAAATGAGCCATGGCCTCTTCCATGGCCCGGAGGCGGGCTTCGTCGTGGAGGATGCCGCAGGCCGCCTGAAACAGGGCCTGGCCGGAGCACTCCGGCTCCAGCAGCACCGCCGCGCCCCCGGCCTCCTCCAGGGCCCGGGCGTTCTTCTCCTGGTGGTTGTTGGTGACGTAGGGGGAGGGGACCATCAAAGCGGGGGTCCCCAGGGCCGTCAGCTCGCTGATAGTGGAGGCCCCGGCCCGGCAGATCACCAGGTCCGCCGCCCGCATGACGGGGGCCATGTCGTAGATGTACTCCCGCAGCTGCAGGGCCGGACAGGCCCCCAGGTCCACGCCCTTCTCCCGCAGGGCCTCCAGCATCAGGGGGCAGCCCTGCTTCCCCGCGCCGTGAATGTGGTGGAAGGGCTGCTTCGCCGCCTCCAGGGCCAGAAAATCCGCCATCTGGCGGTTCATGCCCGAGGCCCCCAGGGACCCCCAGAAGGAGACGATCAGGGGCCGCCCGTCGTCCACGCCCAGGGCCCTCTTGGCCTCCGGCTTGGTCATCGAAAAGAAATCGCCCCGCACCGGGGTCCCGGTGACCACCACCTTCTCGGGGCGGCGGTAGTGCTTCCGGCAGGACTCGAAGCCCACCATGATGCGGTCCGCATAGTTTTCCAGCATCTGGGTCGTCAGGCCCGGCACGGCGTTGGACTCGTGGACCGCCGTGGGAATTTTCATCCTGGCGGCGGCCTTCACCAGCGGATAGCTGGCGTAGCCCCCGGTGCCCACCACCGCGTCGGGCTGAAAGGCCCGGAGAATGGCCCGGGCCTCCCCGGGGGCCCGGATGAGGTTGCCCACGGAGATGAGGTTGTGCTTGATCTCCGCAGGCTGAAAGGAGCGGTGAAAACTGGAGATGTGGACGGTCTTAAATTCATAGCCCGCCTTGGGCACCAGATCCTTCTCCAGGCCCCGCTCCGCGCCGACGAACAAAATCTGCGCCTGGGGGTTCTTCTCCAGGGTCAGCTGGGCCAGGGCGATGGCGGGGTTCACGTGCCCCGCCGTGCCGCCGCAGGTGAAGATGACCCGCTGCAAAGGTCTTGACATTGAAAGCGCCTCCTCTATCCGGCTTTCGTGGGTTTCATCTGCCTGGATACCGACAGCACGACCCCCATTTCCGCCAATTGGATGGACAGCGCCGTACCCCCGTAGCTGAAAAAGGGCAGGGAAATGCCGGTGGTGGGCAGCAGGCCCGTTACCACGCCGATGTTCAGGAAGGTCTGCATGGCGATCAGCGTGGTGACGCCGATAACCAGGAGGCTCCCAAAGCGGTCCCGGGCGTGAAGGGCGATCCAGTAGCCCCGGAGGATCAGCGCCGCGAAGAGGAGCATGATGACGCTGGCCCCGATGAGGCCCAGCTCCTCGCAGATGATGGCGAAGATGAAATCGTTGTGCTCCTCCGGGAGGAACAGGAACTTCTGGCGGCTCTTCCCCAGGCCCACGCCCAGGAGGCCGCCGGACCCGATGGTGATGAGGCTCTGGGAGAGCTGGTAGCCTTTGTCCTTCATATCCGCCCAGGGATTCAGCCAGTATTGGATGCGGGAGGTGTTGTAGCCCACCACGAACAGGGCGAAGTACAGAAGGCCCGCCGCCGCGCCCATGGCTCCGAAGACCCAGGCCCAGTTGATGCCGCCCACCAGCATCAGCGCCGCGCCCACGCCCAGGATCAAAATGGCGCCGGAGAGGTGGGGCTCGATGGCCACCAGACCCGCCGTGACCACCAGAAGGGCCGCGTAGGGCAGCACGCCGTACCGGAAGGAGCGCATGAGGTCCTTCTTTTTCGAGATGCTGTCGGAGAAGTAGATGACGATGGCCATTTTGGCGATCTCCGAGGGCTGGAAGTTGAACAGCTCGCCCACGCCGATCCAGCGGGTGGCGCCCTTTACCGTGACGGCAAAGGGGTTGCCGGGAATCGCCACGAAAATGAGGAGGAAAATCGACACGTACAGCAGGGATTTCGCAATGCCCCGGAACCGCCGGTAATTGATCTTGCCGATGAACAGCATACCGGCAATGCCCATGACGGCGAAAATGCTCTGACGGACAAACCAGTAGGTGGGGTCGTTGTTTTTCGTGTTGTAATACGCGGAGGGAAAGCTGGCGGACAGCAGCATCACCAGGCCGATGGCCATCAGAAGCAGCACCAGGAGGCAGAAGGGCAGGTCGATGGGCCCTCTGGCCAGCTCCTTGCCCTCCTCCTCCAGCGCCTGCTGGCGGAGCCGGAGCTCCTGACGGCGCTGGGCCTCCTCCCGGCTCAGGGGGCGGCGGCGGGGACGCTTCACCGGCTGGCGCTCCGGCATGGGGAAGGGGATCACCACGCTCTGCCGGGGCTGCGCCGGGCGGCGCTGCTGGCTCTGAACGGGCTTCCGTCGCTGCTGGGCGGGCCTCCGCTGAGGCTCCGGCCGGGGTTCCCGCCGGGCCGCTGAACTGCCGCGTGCCGCCATATGCTCCCTCCTCTACCTAGAATTTCAGTCTCAATAGCGTCCCTGGATGCCGAACCAGGCCAGGACGCAGAACAGGATGGTCACCCCGGAGAACACCGTCACCAGCTTCGCCTCGCTCCATCCGGAGAGCTCCAGGTGGTGGTGGAGGGGGGCCATTTTGAAAAAGCGCTTGCCGTGGGTGGCCTTGAAGTAGGCCACCTGGATGATGTCGGACAGGGTCTCCAGAATGTAGATGATGCCCACGAGAATCAGAATCAGGGGCATATCCATGGCGAAGGCCAGGGCCGCCACCGCGCCGCCCATGAAGAGGCTGCCGGTGTCGCCCATGAAGACCTTGGCGGGGTGGTGGTTGTAGCAGAAGAAGGCCGCCAGCCCGCCCGCCAGGGCGGCGGGGAACAGCGCCAGGGGCATGAGCTCCCATTTGGCCGCGGCGGCGGTGAAGAAGACCATCACCACAAAGGTGACGCTGGAGGACTGCCCATCAATCCCGTCTGTTAAGTTTACCGCATTAACACAGCCCACAATGACAAAGGCTGCAAAGGCCAGATAGAGAATCCAGTTAACCTCCAGGGTGATATTCAGGAAGGGGACATACAGCGCGTTGGTCAGCAGGCCCTCATAGCGCATCAGGCTCAGGAACAGCACCGCCGCCGCCAGCTGGAGGATGAACTTCTGCTTGGCCGTCAGGCCCTCGTTCTGGTGCTGGCGCACCTTGCGGTAGTCGTCCACAAAGCCGATGAGTCCAAAGATCAGGGCGAACAGGTAGACGTACAGGTGGGCGAACTCCCCCCGCAGCATGTTTTCCCAGCCCATGAGGAAGGCCACCACGCCGGATCCGACGATGAACATGACGCCGCCCATGGTGGGCGTGCCCGCCTTCCCGGCGTGCCAGGAGGGGCCCTCCTTCCGGATCTCCTGTCCCGCCTTCAGCTTCCGCAGCTCCGCAATGACGAATTTTCCCAGGACCAGGGTCAGCAGAAAGCTGATTCCACCGGCCAGTAGCAGCGTAACGATCATAGTTTTCCCTCTCCCCCGCCCGGCCCGCCGGGCGGCTTTTTTCACTTGCTCAGATAATCCGCGACGATCTCCCGTTCGTCCATGTGGCGCTTCTCATGGCCTACCTCCTGGTAGGTCTCGTGACCCTTGCCGCAGAGGACGATCACGTCCCCCGCTCGGGCGTGGTCCAGGGCCCAATGGATGGCCTCCACCCGGTCCTCGATGACCTCATAGGGAGTCCCGGTCCCCTCCAGCCCCGGCAGGATGTCGGCGATGATGTCCGCCGGGCGCTCTGTCCGGGGGTTGTCGGTGGTGACAACGGCAAAATCCGCCAGGTCCGCGGCGGCCCGGCCCATCTTGGGCCGCTTGGCCTTATCCCGGTCCCCGCCGCAGCCGAAGAGGGCCACGGTCCGGCCCTTGGCGAAGCCCCTGACGGTGGTCAGGACATTCACCAGGCTGTCGGGGCTGTGGGCGTAGTCGATGAGAACCGTGTAGTCCTTCCCCGGCGTGGGCACCACCTCCACCCGGCCCTTCACGTGGGGCACCCGGGCCAGAACGGCGGCGCTCTCCTCCAGGGGAATCCCCAGGGCCAGGGCCGCCCCCAGCACATCCAGGGCGTTGTCGATCATGAAATGCCCGGGGATGTTCACCCGGACGGGGACCCGATGTTCGCCGTGAACGGCGGTGAAGGTCACATGGTCCGCCGCCAGGACGGCGTCCTCCGCCCGGAGGTCCGCCTCCCCGGTGCTGGAAAAGGTAACTACTTTACACATGGCGTCCTTCAAGAGCCTGGGCGTCCAGGGGTCCGCGGCGTTCACCACGCCGGTCTCGCAGGTCCGGAACAGGATGGCCTTGGCGTCGCAGTAGTCCTCCATGGTCTTGTGGAAATCCAAGTGATCCTGGGTCAGGTTCGTGAAGACCCCCACCTTGTAGGGAACGCCGTAGACCCGGTCCAGAAACAGGGCGTGGGAGGAGACCTCCATCACCACATAGGTGCAGCCCGCGTCCCGCATCCGGGAGAAGAGCTTCTGGAGCTCGAAGGACTCCGGGGTGGTCCGCTCCGTGGGCAGGACCTCCTGCCCGATCATATTCTGATTCGTGCCGATCAGGCCCACCGTCTCCCCCCGGGCCTCCAGAATGGCCTTGAGGAGATAGGTGGAGGTGGTCTTCCCGTTGGTGCCGGTGATCCCAACCATGGTCATGTCCCGAGCCGGATGGCCGAAGTAGTTGGCTCCCACTGCCGCCAGGGCCCGGCGGGAGTCCGTTGTCTGAACATAGGGAATCCCCTCCCCCTCCGGCGGGACCTGGCAGAGCACCGCCGCCGCGCCGGAGGCCATGGCCTGGGGGATAAATTTGTGTCCGTCCACCGTGTAGCCGCTGAGGGCCACAAAGAGGTCCCCGGGCTTTACCTGCCGGGAGTCGTAACAGACCTGGGAGATCTCCGTCTCCAAATCCGCGCTGACAGAGAGAATTTCCAATCCCTCCAGCAATTTCTTGAGCTTCATACTTGGTAAACCTCCATCCAGTCGAATACGTTCTGGATGATTATAACCCAAATAAAACGCATTGTATACGGTATATTCTGTCAAAAACCTGGCAAAACCTGCTCTTAGTCTCGAACTGAACTGTCGCCGAAGCGAACGGTGACTACCGTGCCGGGGGACAGCTCGGTTCCCTCTGCCCGATCCTGGGAGATAGCCTTGACGTTGCCGGACTCCGCGCTGGTGGCGCCGGTCACCCGCATGATGAACCCCGCGTTGGTCAGCGCCTGATTGGCCTCGGCGGCGGTCATCCCCAGGACATTGGGCACCGCCCGGAGGTCGTTGTTCTTCTCCTCCCCCAGGTACAGGACAATGGAGGCGTTATTGGGCACGATGGCGCCGCCCTCAGGGGTCTGGGCGGTGACCTCCGCTCCATCGCCCACGGTGCGGAAGGCAAAGCCCGCGTTTTCCAGCTTGCTCTTGGCGGTCTCCAGGTCCTGGCCCACCACGTTGGGCACGGCGGCGTCGGCCCCGGCCAGCTGGTCGGCGGTGTAGTCCGGCTCCACGCCCAGGGCGGGGAGGATCTCGCTCATGATCTGGCTGGCCGTGGGGGCCACCATGTTGCCGCCGGAGGGGAAGGTCCCCGTGGTACGGCTGGGGGTGTCCATGGTGATGAGCATGATGACCTGCGGATCATCCGCCGGGGCGAAGCACATGAAGGACACCACGATGTCGCCCTTGGGATTGCTGGCGGTTTTGGTTCCGGTCTTGTCGGCGGTGCCGGTCTTGCCGCCGATGCGGTAGCCCGTCACCTGGCCGTTCCGCCCGGTGCCCTCCGCCACCACGTACTCCAGGCACTCCCGGACCTTGGCGGAGGTCTCCTCGCTGACGACCTGCCGGATGCACTTGGTTTCGTGCTGGCGGAGGATGTTCCCCTCCCCGTCCAGCACCTGCTCCACCACATAGGGCTCGTAGAGGTAGCCCCCGTTGACGCAGGCCGCCTGGGCCCGGATCAGCTCCAGGGGGGTGACGTTGAAGGTCTGGCCAAAGGCGTAGGAGGACAGGGAGACGATGTTGGAGTTGAAGCTTTTCTCGTCCGTAAAGATGCCCTGGGCCTCGCCGATCATGTCCACGCCGGTCTTTTCCATCAGGCCGAAAGACTTGAGATATTCGTAAAACTTGCTGGTGCCCAGGGTCTGGCCGATTTTAATAAAGGCCGGGTTGCAGGAGTTGCCCACCGCCTGCTTCAGGGTCTGGTGGCCGTGGCCGCTCTGCCGGGAGCAGTAGAAGGGTTTATCCCACCCCTTGACCATGACGGAGCCGGAACACTCGTAGGTGGAGTTCATGTTGATGACCCCCTCCTCCAGCGCCGCCGCCAGGGTAATGGGCTTGAAGGTGGAGCCGGGCTCGTAGGTGGAGTCGATGCACTTGTTCCGCCACTGGCTCTGGATGGTGTCGGTTTTGGCCTTGGTGACGGCCTCCTCGTATTGTTCCTCGCTTTCGTAGCTCGCCCGGTTTTTCTCCAGGTCCGTCAATTCCTTTTCCAGCTTGCTTTTCAGCTTCTCGTTCCCCTCGTAGAGGTCGCCGTACTGGTTGGAATCGTAGTTGGGGTAGGATGCCATGCCCAGGATCGCCCCGGAGTTCACGTCCATGACGATGCCCGTGCCGCCGTTGGCGGCGTCGAATTTGCTGAGCATGGACTCGATGCCCTTTTCCAGGGCGATCTGCACATTGATGTCCAGGGTCAGCACCAGGTCGCTGCCGTCCTCCGCGTCAAAGTACTGCTCGTACTGGAACAGCAGGGGCTGGCCCCGGTTGTTTTTGGCGGAGACGGTCATGCCCGCCTCGCCGGAGAGGTCGCTGTCGTATTTGACCTCCAGCCCCACGGCGCCTTTGTTCTCCGCCCCCACAAAGCCCAGGACGTTGGCCGCCATGGCGTTGTAGGGGTAGTACCGCTTGGAGTCCGGCTCCAGAAAGACGCCGGTGAGCGAGCGCTGCTGGCCCTCGGGGATCTCGTTTCCCTCCGGGTCGATCTGCCCGTTGATAAATTTGCGGATCTCGTCCGCCGGCTCCTTCTCCGTCTTCTTCCTCAGGATGACGTATTGGGAGCGGGTGTTTTCCATCTTCTTTTCAATGGCCTCCTGGTCCATGTCCAGGATGCGGGCCAATCCCCGGGCAATGTAGCTCTGGTCCCGAATCGCCTGGCGGGTGTAGGTCTCCCCCTTTTCCAGCGCCTTGGCCGCGGCCTCGTCCTGGGCCTCCTCCTGGGCCTTGACGAAGGCGTCCAGCCCCCGGGGGTCCAGGCACACGGTTTCCGCCGTGGTGGAGCTGGCCAGGATGTTGTGGTTCTTGTCGTAGATCGTCCCCCGGGAGGCGTTGACGGAGACCTCCCGGGTTTGCTGGTGGACGGCCCGGGCCTGCATTTCGTCGTGCTGGTTGATCTGGAGGTCGTAGAGCTTCCAGAAGAGCAGCAGAAATGTGCCCACGCCCAGCACCAGCATCATCAGCAGCGTCCGCCCGCGGATAATCTGATTGGCCCGGCGGGCGGACTCGCTCTTCCGGTGAAGAACAAGGGGGTGAGGGGAACGATTCGCCATGCTGCTGCCTCCTAAATCGGGGAATTCCAAAATTATGAAGGGAGGGAGCGGGAAGGCTCCCGCTCCCCTCCGAACGCTGCCAAGGCCGAAGGTTTTGTCAGCTCATTATAGTGCGCCGGTCAGTCAAAATATTCCACCACCGCGTAGACCCCGCCGTGGAGGGACGAGAGAATGCGGGTGAGGAGCCCTGGCTCCTTCTGCCGGTAGGCTACGGCGGAATCCCCCGCCGACAGGTCCAGGCGGCTCATCTGGGTGCCGCTGGGCTTGGTCATGCCGGCGGCCTCCGCCGCCTCTTTCACGGAGGCCATGTCGAACATTTGCTGGTATTGGGCGGTGAGGCTCACGTTTTCCGTCTCCAGTTCCGTCAGCTGGCTGCGCAGCTCCACGGTCTCCGCGGACAGCCGGGTCAGCTGCACGTAGCTCATCAGCACCAGCAGGGCCAGTCCCATGATGGCCGCCACGCTCAGCAGCGCCAGCGGGGACACGACCTGCCGGGCCCGGATCAGGACCCGGGGCGCCTCATAGACCCTTGCCTTGGTCTTTTCCTGCGCCCGGGGCGCCTCCCCCGCGTGGCGCAGTTCCCGTTCCCGAACCGCGTAGTCCAAATCATACGCCAGACTGCCGTTGACCGTATGCCGCCCGCGATTCCGCAAGTCCCGCGCCGCCGCCGCCATGGAGCCGCCCCCCTTCAGCCATTTTGAAAGTAATCCAGATTCAGATATCGAACGTGTCCAGTTTCTCCGCCGTGCGAAGCCGGGCGCTCCTGGCCCGGGGGTTCTCCGCCACCTCCGCCGCCGTGGGCGTCACAGGCTTGTCCAACCGCAGCAGCGGCTTCTTCCCGCACACGCACACCGGAAAATTCGGCGGGCAGGTGCAGCCCTGGGCCAACTCCCGCAGGGTCCGTTTCACAATCCGGTCCTCCAGCGAGTGGAAAGTGATGACCGCCAGCCGCCCGCCGGGGCGGAGCTTGTCCGCCGCCGCCCGCAGCATGGGGGGCAGGGCGTCCAGCTCGCCGTTGACGGCGATGCGGACCGCCTGGAAGCTCCGCTTGGCGGGGTGCTGCTTCTCCCGCAGCGCCGCCGGGGGCATGGCGGATTTGATGACGTCCACCAGCTCCAAGGTGGTCTCAATGGGCCGCTGCTCCCGCCGCCTCACAATGGCCCGGGCAATGGCGGGGGCATACCGTTCCTCCCCAAAGTCAAATAAAACGCGCCGAAGCTCCTCGAAACTCCAAGCGTTGACCACCTCCCGCGCCGTCAGGGGGGAGGTACGGTCCATCCGCATGTCCAGCGGAGCGTCGTGCATATAGGAAAAGCCCCGTTCCGGGTCGTCCAGCTGGGGGGAGGAAACGCCCAAATCGAAGAGCATTCCATCCACGTCCCCCTCGTCCGCCAGGACGCTTCCCAGTTCCGAGAAATTGCTGTGAACCAGCTTTACCCGCTCCATCCAGGGGGCCAGCCGCTCCCGGGCCGCCTCGATGGCGGCGGAATCCCGGTCGATGCAGATGAGCCTCCCGGTGGTCAGCCGCTTCGCAATCTCCCGGGAGTGTCCCGCCCGGCCCAGGGTGCCGTCTACATAGGTTCCATCCGAGCGGATGCATAGCGCCTCGATGCACGCGTCCAGCAAGACGGGCTTGTGTGTGTATTCCACCGGGGCTCACCCCCGGTTCCGGCGGGCTCGGGCCAGGGCGTCCATGGCCGCGGCCATGTCCTCCTCGTCCAGCATCTTCCGTTCCCGCTCCGCCCAGGTTTCCTCGTCCCAGATCTCGGCAAAGGTGTTCAGGCCCACGATGGTGCAGGCCTTCTGCAGTCCCGCGTACTTGCGCAGGGTGGCGGGGATCAGCACCCGTCCCTGGCCGTCCGGCTCGCACTGGACAGCGTTGGCGTAGAGGAGGCTCAGAGCCCGGGCCTCCGTGTAGGGCAGCTCGTCCATCTCGTCGGACATCTGCTCCCACTTGGCCTGGGGATAGATGGTCAGGCAGTGCTCGGCGCCGATGGTGATGAAAAAGGTGTCGCCCAGCGCCTCCCGCATGGCGGAAGGGATCACAAGGCGGCCCTTGGCGTCGATACTGTTATTCGATTTGCCCAGCAGCCTCGCCATGGAGCCGCCCCCTTTCCCCTCTTTATGGGACAAAATGGGGTAAGCCTCCACTTAGCTGTCTTTCATTCCCACTTTTCCCCACCTGTGTTTCCTAGTATACGAAAATGGAAACCGAAAAGCAAGGTTTTTTTTCCGACAGAAAACCGGCCCTTTTCTCGCGTATCCTCGGTTTTTCGCCCGTTTTCTGGAAAATAAAACGGGCGTTCTACTTTTTTCATCCCGATTTCCACGCAAAAAAAATCGCCCGCGGGCGCAACATCTTGCGGCCGCGGGCGGACTTTCTTCAGTTTTTCCCCACATTTAGCGATGGACAGTTTTGTTTCACAAAAAGTTTCGTCAATTTAGACAAAATTTTGTTAGTTATATGGTACTCAGCCCTCGTTCTCCTCGTTCTGTTTTTCCAATTTCTGCCTCTGCTCCTGCATCTTGGCGGCGGAGGTGGTGCGGAAGCGGACCCGGGACTGCTTCACCTCGTCCAGGGCGGCCTGGACGGCCTCCTCCGTCCGGGCCAGGGCGTCCTCGGCGTAGCTGTTGGCCACCTGGTAGAGCTGGCGGGAGCGCTCCTCGGCCCGGGTGACGATCTGCCGGGCCTTTTCCCGGGCGGCGTACATGACCTCGCTCTCGGAGATCTTCGTCTTGGCCTCCAGCTCCGCCTGGCGCATCATGCGCTCCACGTCCCGCTTGGCGTCCTCCACGAATTTCTCCCGGGCGGCCAGCAGCTCCTGGGCACGCTTGATCTCCGCCGGGAGCTGGGCCCGGAGCTCGTCCAGCAGGTCCAGCAGCTCGTCCCGGTCCACGATGCTCATGCTGGGCTTCAAGGCGGGAGCCTTGGCGTCCTCGATCCGCTCGTAGATCATGTCGATCAGACGGTTGATGTCATTGGCCATGGTATGATCCTCCCTCTTTCTCTGTCAGTTCCTCCACCAGCGGGATGACGGGCGCGGGCAGATACCGCCCCAGCGGCTGGCGGTAGCGGATCATCTCCCGGGCCATGGAGGAACTGAAGTGCTGATACGGGGCGCTGGCGGGCAGGAGCATCGTCTCCAGCCCCGGGCAGATCTCCCGATTGATCTGGGCCATTTGGTACTCCCCGTCGAAGTCCGTCACGCTGCGGACCCCCCGGACAATGGCGCAGGCCCCGTGATTTTTGGCAAAGTCCGCCAGCAGGCCGGGCCAGAGCTCCGCCTCTACGTTGGGCAGGTCCCGGATGGCGGCCCGGACCATCTGGAGCTTCCGCTCCGGGGTAAACATCTGGTTCCGCTTCTCCGCGTTTGGGCTGACGCAGACCCAGATCTGATCAAAGCATCCGGCGGCCCGGCGGATCACGTCCAAGTGGCCCAGGGTGATGGGGTCGAAGCTGCCGGAGCAGATGGCTGTTCTCATGAGCGGTTTCCTCGTTCTATTCGTTTCCCTCCCGGCAAAAGAGGGTGACGGCGATCTTGCCGTAGCGATAGGTCTTTCGCAGGCGGCACCCCGCCGGGACGGCCAGGCGGCGGTCCGCCGGGTGTTCCGCTACGATTATACCATAAGGAGCCAGAATGTCAAATCCAGGAGAGGTCAGCCCCTCCAGCGCCCGCTCCAGCAGGCCGGAGGCGTAGGGCGGGTCCAGAAACACCAGGTCGAAGGTCTCCCCCGTCCCGGCCAGGAACGCCAGGGAATCCCCGTTGACCACTCGGGCCCGGTCCTGGAGGCCCGTCAGAGCCAAATTCTTCTTCACCAGCTCGAACGCGTCCTTCCGCCGGTCCACGAAGACGGCGGAGGCGGCCCCCCGGCTCAGGCACTCGATGCCCATCTGCCCGGTGCCCGCGAAGAGGTCCAGCACCCGGCGGCCCTCGATATCGAACTGCAGGGCGCTGAACACGCCTTCCTTCACCCGGTCTGTGGTGGGGCGGGTCTCCAGCCCCTCCAGTTCCAGCAGGCGGCGGCCCCCGGCGGACCCTGTGATGACGCGCATGGCGGTCCCTCCTGAAAACGGCAGTCTATACAGCGTTTATTGTACGGCAAAGTTCCCCGGTTTTCAAGGGCATTTCCAACAAAAACAAGAAAAAACTCCGCCTCAGCGGAGTTTTTTCTTATCCGCCCCCCAGGTGCACCACCGGCGCGTCCTCCAGGCCGGTCAGGTCGTGGGTGGCCAGCAGCACAGGCTTCCCCTTCCCGCTCTCCCGGATGAGCTCCAGGCACCGGGCCCGGTTCTCCCCGTCCAGGCCGGTGAAGGGCTCGTCCAGCGCCAGGGCCTCTGAAGGGGCCAGCAGCGCCCTGGCCAGGGCCAGCCGCCGCTTCATGCCCCCGGACCAGACCCGGACGGGCTTGGGGTCCGAGAGGTCCAGCCCCAGGCGGGCCAGCAGGGCCTCGGCCTCCCCGGGGACCTCCCCCAGGGCAAAGCGGAGATTCCCGGCGGCGGGCAGGTCCTCCAGCAGCCGGTCCTCCTGGAACACGGCGGCCCAGCGGCAGTCCGCGCCGCGGATGCTCCCCCTGTCGGGACGCTCCAACCCCAGCAGGAGGCGGAGGAGCGTGGTCTTTCCCGTCCCAGAGGGGGCGGCGACGCAGGTGATCCCCGGCCGGAACACGGCGGTCAGATTCGTCAGCACGGCCTTGCCGCCGTAGGACTTGCAGAGTCCTTCCACGCGAATTTCCATCACCGTCCCGCCTTTCCCGCAAGCAGGTCCACCACCCCTAAAAACAGCCGCTCGAAACCCGCCGACAGCATCAGGATCACGGCGGTCCAGGCAAAGAGGTCCGGCGTTTGGAGATAGACCTTTGCCGTGTAGAGGCGCTCACCGATGGTCCCCGCCGGGAGGCCGATGACTTCCGCCGCCGCCCCCGCCTTCCAGCAAAGGCCCAGGGCCAGGGAGGCCGCGGAGCGGAAATAGGGCAGGACCTGGGGCACATAGATCCCCCAGATCCGCCGCCCCAGGGGAATCCGGTAGACCCGGGCCAGCTCCAGGAGCTTCCCGTCCGTCCGGCGGAGGCCCTCCAGCACGTTGAGGTATACGGGAGGAAACACCATCAGCCCGGAGATGAACAGGGACAGCGACCTGGAATCCAGCCACACCAGGGCCAGGATGATGAAGGAGGCCACGGGCACCGCCTTCACCACCGCCACCGGCGGGGCCAGCAGGTCCCGGAACCAGGGCCGCCCCGCCGCCAGGGCCGCCAGCAGCGCCGCCAGGGCACAGGAGAGCAGAAAGCCCCCAAAGATGCGGAGGGACGAGTTCCCCACCGCCCGCCAGAAGGCGGCGCTGGGCAGCAGCTCCAAAAGCCGCAGCGCCGCCTGGACCGGCGAGGCCAGCAGCAGCCCCCCACCGGGGTGTGCCGCCGCCAGGGCCATGCTCCCCCCCTGCCAGGCCAGCAGCCAGACGGCGACGGCCCAGGGCTTCAGCTTAGACACCGTAGTAAAAGTCGTCTCCGGGCAGCGCCCCGCCCACGGACTCCGGGGCCGCCTCTGCCAGGACCTGGAGGTAGCCGGAGAGCTTCTCAAACATCTCCTGTCCGGTGAGGCAGACGATGTTGCAGTAAGGCAGGGCCTTTTCCGCCACGGCGGGGCTCTCGATAATGCCGTTGGCCGCGATGAGCTCCGCCGCTTCGGCGGGGCTCTCGTTCACCCAGTCCACGGAAGCGGCGTACTCCTCCAGGAAACGCCCGGTCAGCTCCGGGTTCTGTTCCACGAAGTCCCGCCGGGCTACCGCCACGCCGGTAATCATGGCGGAGCCGTTGTCCAGGGCGTCCCACTCCGCCGTCAGGTCCAGGGCCACCCGGAGGCCGTCCCCCAGCTTCCCCTGGGCCACGGTGACAAAGGGCTGGGGCAGCAGGGCCAGGTCCGCCGTCCCTGCCGCCAGGGCGGCCACACACTCGGCGTGCTCGGATTTCCAGTCGACGGTCACGTCCTTGTCCGGGTCCAAGCCGCTTTGCTCCAGCAGGTAGCGGAGACCGAACTCCGGCGTGGAGCCCTTTCCGGCGGCGACCAGGGTCCTGCCCTTCAGGTCCGCCATGGACTGGACGGTCTCCCCGCCGTTCTCCACAATGTAGAGGACCCCCAGGGTGTTGACCGCCAGGGTGACGATCCGGCCTTCGGTCTTGTTATACAGCACCGCCGCCAGGTTGGCGGGGACGCAGGCGACGTCCAGCTCCCCCTTGATGAGCTTGGGCGTCAGCTCGTCGGCGGAGCCCGCCAGCGTATACTGGTTGACGCCGTCATCCGACATCATGCGGACCAGGCCCATGGCGGTGGGGCCCTTCAAGGCCCCCACCCGAATGGATTCCGTTTGCATGGGGTCCTCCCCGGCGGGCTGGGGGGCCGTCTCCTCCGGCGGGGCGGTCTCCTGGGGTTCGGCAGGCCGGGCGCCTCCCACCACCTCTGTAGGGCCGTCGTCGCTGCGGATCACGCCGCAGGCGGTCAGGGTCAGGGCTAGAGCCAGAATCAGGGCCAGTGTTTTCAAGGGTTTCATCGTTGTTTTCCTCCAAGCATTTCTTCGTTGCCGTCGCTTCGGCCCGGTCATTCGCCAGGCAGTCAGAGCGCATGAAAGTTCTTTTTGCCTACTTTTTCTTTCAAGAAAAAGTAGGAGGGGCGTAGACGGTTTTCGCCGTCACGCCGGGCAGCCGCCCGATCTTCCCGGACAGGGCGGAAATCACGTCCGCCGGGGCGTCCAGGGCCACGCTGATGAGCCGGATCCCCCGCTCCCGGCAGGGGACGCCCATCCGGCCGATAACGGCGCTCTCGTATTGATGCAGCAGGCCGTTCAGCGCCGCTACGGAATCCGCCTTCCGGACGATAACCGCCAGGACGGCGACGCGGTTCTCCATATAGTCTTCCCTCCTTCTTTGAAAAAACAAAGCCCCTCCGCCGACCGGCAGAGGGGCTGTAAAGCCGCAATGAGACCCGGAGACCATCTCTCTCCGCGTCCTGCTCTCTCCTCTTACGGCGCGGAATCACCTTGCCGCCAGATCGACAGATATGAAATCGGGTCCTCCGGTCAGAAAAATCTTCCCGGGGACGGCGCAGGGGCTTGCTGGAAATCATGATAGCATAAACCAGGCGGAACGTCAAGACAATTCCAGCACCACCGGGCAGTGATCGCTGCCCTGGACCTCGCTCCAGATGTCGGCGCTGCGAATGCGGCCTCGCAGACGCTCCGAGACGATGAAATAGTCGATTCTCCACCCCGTGTTGTTCTCCCGGGCCCGTCCCCGGTAGCTCCACCAGGAGTAGGCCCCGGTCTTGTCCGGGTACAATGCCCGGAAGGTGTCCACAAAGCCGGAATTCAGGAGCTGGGTCATTTTTTCCCGCTCTTCGTCGGTAAAGCCGGGATTCCGGCGGTTGGGGCCCGGGTTTTTCAGGTCGATCTCCTGGTGGGCCACGTTCAGGTCTCCGCAGTAGACCACCGGCTTTACCGCATCCAGCTCCATCAGGTAATCCCGCAAATCGTCCTCCCAGGCCATGCGGTAATCCAGCCGGAGAAGCTGGTCCTTGGAGTTGGGGGTGTAGCAGCAGACCAGGTAAAAGTCCTCAAATTCCACCGTGATGATCCGGCCCTCGTGGCGGTGCTCGTCAATGCCGAAGTCATAGGTGACATTCAGCGGCTCCCGCCGGGTGAAGACGGCGGTGCCGGAGTAACCCGCCTTGTCCGCGCTGTTCCAGAAGCACTGGTAGCCGGGGAGGTCGAACTCCGCCTGTTCCGGGCGCATTTTCGTCTCTTGCAGGCAGATGACGTCCGCGTCGGCAAAGGCGCAGAAGTCCAGAAAGCCCTTTTTCAGGCAGGCCCGGAGGCCGTTGACGTTCCAGGAAACCAGTTTCATAAAGGCACCTCTCATGATCGGATTTTTCACTCCTATTGTAACGGACAGCGGGGAGGGGTTGTCAAGATGGACCCGGCGATTTTCGAAAAATTTTTTAAACGCGCCGCTCTCCCGCAAAAACGGACCGCCGCAGGGCGTTTCCTCTGCGGCGGCTCCGTCGTCTATTGCTGTGTGAGGGGCTCGTCCACCCAGGTGATCTCGTAGCCGTCCCGGAGGAACCACTGGACGCAGTACCAGCAGGGCTCGCCGCTGGCGGGGCTGATGCCCCTGGCCACGCCGACGCCGATGCCGGACCGAGTCTTGTCCAGCATCCCGTCCCGATGGCTCTTTGACGCCTTCCACTCCTCCACCGCGATCCGCCCTAGGTCCTTCGCCGGGTCCTCTACCCGGCTGGCGGCGATACAGTGGATATTCTCCGTGGTATAGGGGCAGTCCGTCACCGTCGTGCGCCGGGTGCCGTCGGGGCGGGTGTGGGAGTAGATGGAAGTGGCGGCCATCTCGTCTGCCCGCACCTGGGCCGCCGCCATCAGCATGGGGTCCGTCTCCAGGGCGGGGAGGCCATTGGCCCTGCGGAGGGCGTTGGTGCGGTCAATGATATCCTGACAGACCGCGTCCGCCTCATCAGCGGGAAAAGCAGCCTGCGGAACCGGCTCATCGTCCAGGAAGGCGGGCGGGCTGCCGGTGTAGGGTGCGGTAGTGTCGATCTGCACCCCGTCCTGCCAGTAGACGTTGAAATCCACCGCCTTGCCGATATCCCGGAGCTTGACATAGTTGTTCCCCATGATTTTATAGGCGGTCATGGTCACCCGCCGTCCGTCCACATAAATCGTGTTCTTGGAGGGCTCGGCCGTCACGCCGGCGGCCACTGCCGTGATCCCCCCAAAGAGCATGGCCCCGGCCAGGAGGCCCAGCAAAAACGGCATAAATCTCTTCTCTATCTCCCGTTCCCCCCTTCTCGCGTCCCAGCTGCGGCTCAGCCCAAACGGCGGCGCAGCTGATCCGGGTTGTCCGCGTAGTTGAGCGCCGTCTCCGGCGTGATGACCCCCTCTTTGCACAGGGTCAGAATGGATTGGTCCATGGTGATCATGCCCTCGCTGCTCCCTGCGGCGATGGCATTGTCGATTTGATGAGTCTTGCTGTCCCGGATCAGGCTCCGGATCGCGCTGTTCATGTGCATGATCTCAAAGGCGGGCACCAGCTCGCCCCGGGTCCCGGGCAGCAGCTGCTGGGAGACCACGGTGTGCAGCACCATGCTCAGCTGCACCCGGACTTGATCCTGCTGGCCGCTGGGGAAGGTGTCGACGATACGGTCGATGGTATTCACCGTGCCCTTGGTATGGAGGGTGGCGATGAGAAGGTGTCCGGTCTCCGCCGCCGTCATGGCGGTGTGGATGGTCGCCTGGTCCCGCATCTCCCCCAGCAGAATGACGTCCGGCGCCTGCCGCAGGCAGGCCCGCAGGGCCGAGGGGTAGTCCTCCGTGTCGATGGAGATCTCCCGCTGGCTCACGATGCTCTTGCGGTCCCGGTGGAGGTACTCGATGGGGTCCTCCAGGGTGATGATGTGACACTCCCGGGTGCGGTTGATGCGGTCAATGACACAGGCCTGGGTGGTGGATTTGCCGCTGCCCGCGGTGCCGGTAACCAATATCATGCCGTGGTCCACGGACGCCAGGTCCATCACCTGCTCGGGGATGCCCAGACTCTTCCAGTTGGGGATGTCAAAGGCCACCACCCGCACCACCGCCGCCATAGACCCCCTCTGCCGGTAGGCGTTGACTCGGAAGCGGGCCAGCTCGGCCACGGAAAAAGAGAAATCATCGTCCCCCTGCCGGAGATACCGGTCTATAGACCGGCCGGCCAGCTGGTAGATCTCCCGGATCAGCGCCTCCGTCTCCCGCGGGTAAGTCCGGTCCTCGCTGATCGGCTGAAGCCGCTTTTCCAGCTTCTCGCAGACCGGCCCGCCCGCCACCAGGAACAGGTCCGACGCCTTGTCGGTCACCACGCGCTGCAAGTATCCCAACAGCTCTGACATAGAAAGCCTCCTTTAAAACACTACGCCGTCCCACAGGTCCAGGGAATCGTCGCTCTCCCACTCGCCGGTGGGACACGCCTGCCAGCGCAGGACGGTATAGCCGCCGTCCTCCTCCACGATGACCTCCACCTCCAGGCACTGGGTGTCGGAGATGGGGCAGGTATAGGAAAAGAGCGTACCCTTGTGGTCGGGGCCGTGGGTGGCCCGCACCGCGCGCCCCTCCGGTAGGGGAGCGCCGCTCCGCAGGCAGGCCAGAATCTCCTGGGCGGCGCGGTCGGCTTCGTAATAGCCCGCCACGGTCTGAATGGAGGCTTCCGCCAGCCGCGCGTCCGCCTGGACCGTAGACAGAGACAGCAGGGCGAACACCGTCAGGCACAGCACGGCGAACACCGTCAAAAGGGAACTGCCGCCCACCGGAGGCGGGAGGGTGCGTTTCTCGTTACCCATTGCCGCGCACCTCCCCCTGCCAGGCGATCTGAATGGAAAAAATAGTCTTGCCCCGGGCGTCTACCACCTGTACGACGGCTTCCCGCAGGGCGGGATTGTCCGACAGGATGCCCTGGGCCTCCAGCCGGTAGGCGTCTCCGCCGGGATTCCAGTCCTCGTCGTAGTCCAGCCAGAAAAGGCCCTGCTCATACTGTCCGCCCAGCAGCTCCGCCGCTCCGGTAAAGGCGTCGCAGGCGTCTCCGCCGCAGGACTGGATGGCCTCCGCGGCGGACTGGACCAGCATGGCCGCCCGGTCCCGGGCCTCGCTCTGCCGGGAGATATTGTCCGATCTTACAAAGGCCTGAAGGCACAGCGCCGCCGCCAGGGCAAACACCAGCAGCATCACCATCTGTTCCATCAGGGCCAGGGGCGCGCGGCTCTTCATGAAACCGCCCCCCTTCCGCTTCGGAGATACAGGAGCAGCCGGTCGGGCTGGCCGGAATCTCCGGTGACGTCCACCGTCAGCAGTCCCCGCCGCACCGACAGGGACAGGGACTCCGCCTTCATGATCCGCTCTCCGTCCTCCGGAGCCAGCTCCGCGTCCTCTCCCGCGTAGAGCTCCATCAGATAGCCGTCATGCCAGTAGACCCGGGTGACAAAGCCGTCCTCCGTAAGGGTCAGCGCGTTGGTGTCCCCAAAGGGCTCCACCGACACGCCGCCCAGGCGGTCCGCCTGGCGCACCCGGGTGGCGATATACTGCACACAGGTCCGGCGGCTGTAGGACGCCTGGTCCCGGTCCGTCAGGCGGCGGTAGGCCCGCGCCCCCGTCAGCAGCACCGACAGGACGCACACGGCAAAAATGCCGAACAGCAGCAGCGCCAGAAGGCCGTCCAGGTGATGTTGTATTCCCCGTCTCCTCATGGCACGTTCTCCAGGACCGTGATGTCCGGCATCAGGTTTTCCGCAAAGGCGGAGTAGCGCACGGTGTAGCGCTCCGTGTCAATCTGCAGGCCGTAGTGCTCCTCCAGATAGGAGAGCGTGGGCGGATAGACGCCCTCGGCGGCGTAGCAGGCCACGCACCCCCGGCGCAGCGTCTCCTCCAGCTGCCGCCGGTCCTCCTCCGCCCGCCCGCCGTCAAGGTTGTTGAGGGCCATGGCGAAACACAGCAAAGCCGCCGCCGCAAGAACCGGCAGCAGCAAGCCCCTCAGCAAAGAGGGCAGAAGGGAATGTCTTCTTCTCATATCCTCACCCAATGGCCGCCATGATGTGCATCAGGGGCAGCATGACCGACAGCAGGATCAGCCCCACCAGCACGGAGCAGAGCAGCACCAGCGCGGGCTCCACCCGGCTCACCGCGGCGTCCAGGGCGGCCTCGCCCTCCTCGCTCAGGTCCCGGGCGATCTTCTCCATGGACGCGTCCCCGGCGCCGCTGCGCTGGCCCAGCTCCAAAAGCCGGCTCTGGTTCGCCGGCAGCAGGCCGCTGGCCTTCAGCGCGGCGCTGAGGGCCTCGCCGCCCTCCAGGCGCCGGCGGCAGTCCTCACACCGACGCTTCGCGCCGCCCTCCACCAGCCCGGCGGACAGGCCCAGCGCCTCCTCGAGCGGAAGCCCGCTGGCCATGCCCATGGCCATGGCCTGGGCCAGGCGGGCATTGTTCAGCTTCCGGCTGATCCCCCGGTCCCCATGGCCGCGCTGCCAGAAGGACGTCAGGCCCCGCCGCAGCGGCCCCACCGCCGTAAAGAGGAAGCCCAGCAGCGCCAGAGCGGCCAGCACGACCCAGAAAACGGGCAGGACCTGCTCCAGCCACTGGCCCATGGTCAAAAGTCCCGCGGCTACGCCGGTGAGCCGGCTGCCCAGGGAGGCATACACATCGTCAAAAATCGGCAGGACCTTCACCAGGAGCACACCGATCACCGCCAGCATCAAAACCAGCATCACCGCCGGGTACAGCAACGCGCTGCGGACCCGCCGGTCCATCCGCACCCGGTCCTCATAGTACCCGGACAGGGCGGCCAGCGCCTCCTCCGTCCGTCCGGTCTGCTCGCCGACCTCCACCAGGCCGCAGGCGTACGTGGGAAACGCCGCGCTGCCGCGCATGGCGGAGGCCAAAGTCGCCCCGCCGTCCACCTCGCCCGCCATGGCGGACAACAGCTTTTTGCGCGGCGAGTCCTCCGCCAGCAGGTAGAGGGCGTCCCCCGTGCCGACGCCGGCGTGGAGCAGCAAAGACAGCTCCAGGCTCACTTCGGCGATCTCCCCATAACTTAACGTCTGTTTCATGCAATGCTCCTCAATAGAGATATTTGACGGTGTAGTTCTTCCCGTCGCCGATGTACTGCATGATGGACGCGCTGCTCTTCCCGGAGGAGGCAAACGTGGGATCCATCCGCTGCCAGGAGGTGCCGTCGAAATAGATAATGTTGTCCACCCAGCCGGTCTTCTCCGTCCAGACGCTGACCCAGGCGTGGTACTGTGTGCCGGCATAGCCCACCACCAGCTTGCAGGGGACGCCCTGGGAGCGCAGCATGCCTGTCATCAGCGCCGCGTAGTCGAAGCAGATGCCCGTCTTGACGGAGAGCACCGTGTCCAACACCGGCAGATAGCCGCTTTTCACCGTCGCGGCCTTCTTCTCGTCATAGGTCAGGTTTCCGATCACAAAGTCGTAGACCTTGCCCACCTTGTCCAGACCGTCGGTACTGCTCGCCGTCAGCTCCGCCGCCTTTGCCACGGTGTTGGGCGCGGAGGCGTAATCCACATATTGATTGGGCCGCAGGAAGGGGGCGAACTCGTTTGTCAGTGCCACCTGGAAGCTGACGGACGCCAGCTTCGCGTATTTCTTCCCCTCGGTATTTTGCAGGGCCGTCACCTTATAGCTGCCGTTGCCGTCCGACAGGGGGTAGGTGGACCAGCCGCCGGCGGGCAGATCGTAAGTATAGGTGGTATTGGGTCCCACCACCTGCACCCGCAGCCGTTTGCTGCTGGCCGCGGCGTGGCGGACCATCACGTAGCCATCTGAAATATTGGAGTAGTCGATCTCCGCGCCGCCGCCGCTCTCCACGGCGGTCCCGCCCGCCACAGGCAGCAGCATGGGCGCGGCCGCCAGGGGCACCGCTTCCTCGTCCTCCAGCGTCACCGTCTCCATGGCGTCCTCCGCAGGCTTCTGTCCGGCGCGGGGCGCCGCCTGAACAACGGGTCCGACGCTTTCCATTGTCTTCGCTTCCCCGCCGTCCGGAAGGCCAAACGCCTCCTCGTCCGTAGCAGTCCTGGTGTAAAGGGGCTCGCCGCCGGAACCCCCGAAGGCCGCCTCGTCCGTCGCCGTTCCGGCGCAGCCTGACAACAGCAGGCACAGCGCCAGCAGCACCGGAATTTTATTGCTGTCGCGCATCGCGTGTGGCCTCCTTTCTCAGCCGGCCGCGTCCTCGATCCGGTCACAGCGCACGGTGACGCGCTGCCGTCCGCCCAGGGTGCAGGTAAAAAGCGTCAGGTCCCACTCACCGGAGAGCATTTCCTCCGTCTGTTCGGGCCAGAGCAGCTCCAGCTCCCTCACGGAAAAGTCAAATACATTCCCGTCCACGTCGGTAAACCGGACCAGCGCTCCGGCCTCCAGGTTCTTCAGGCGTCCGAAGTGCCGGTCATAGTTGTGGGCGGCAAGAATCATGTTATCCAGATAAACCGATCCCGTATAGCGGCAGGGAGCGATCTTCAGCTGGGGATAGCTCCAGTCGCTCATGACCGGAAGATTCAGCTCCAGGGACGGAATATCCAGGTAGCCGATATAGTCATAGCCGTCGATCTCCACCGTCGGCATTTCAAACCGGGGGTCCACCAGATAGTCCGGCAGAATATACTCCGGAAGCTCCTCCTGATTTTCCACGGTCTGGAGCTTCAGCGCCTGAAAGGTCACGTCGGCGGCGTCGCCGGCCCGGCCCTCGTCCCATACATTATACCCGGTCAGCAGCAAGGATGCAAGTACCAGCAGAAATCCCGCCGCCATGCAGAATACGCCCCGCCTATTCCTCATTGGTCTCCTCCCTCCTGTGCCAGCCCCAGCCCAAGAGGAAGAGGCACATGCCGCCCAGCGCCAGCAGGGGCACGGGCCACCAGAGCTGTCCCGTCTGAGGCAGTCTCGCCAGAGGGACGTCCTCGTCATCCAGCTCGATCTCGTCGTCGGGATCGTGGTCGGGATCGAGGTCCGGGTCCACATCCGGGTTTTGATTCAGCGGCACCTCCGGGTCCTCCAGGGGTATGTCCGGCGTCGTCGGCGTGGTGGGGGGATTGTTGTCCCGGTCCGTCTGAGGCGGAAGCGCGTTGGAGTTGACGATCCGGTAGGTCCCGCCGGTCTGAGAGATGCTGACCTGGTAGGAGCCGGACTGCTCCAGCACCTCCCAACGGTAGCCGGGCTCCAGGTCCGTCCACTCATAGCGCCAGTTGTTGCGGGAGGAGAGCTCCACGGTGTCTACCACCCGGCCGTTGCGCAGCAGCTCCACGGTTACCGGCTCCCTGCGGGTGCCGGAGGACCAGATCTTAATGACCCGCCGCGAGACGGTTTCGTGAGGGAACTCATCCTTCTTGGCCCCGTTTACCACCAGGTCGTAGACCCACTCCTCCCCCCGGCCGCTCTGGTCGGTCCAGTAGGGCAGGCACACGAAGTAGGCGGAGGGCTGGCAGTCCCAGACCTCGCCGTTCGCTTTTGTCACGGTGTAGGGGTCTCCGGTGACCAGATACAGCCCCACGGGGAGATCGTCGAACACGGCCGTGCCGTTCCGGTTGGTCATGACGGTCCTCATCGGGGAGTAATACCGCTCCAAATAGGGCCGCAGCGTGGAGGCCAGGTCCGCCCACTGACTGGCCCGGGTGACGCTGTTGAAGTCCATGACCCGGGGAAAATACCGGTCGCCGGAGAACGTGGGCAGCAGCGTATAGCGCACGTCGGCGCTGACGCTGGCGACGCGGTAAAGGTGAAACGTGACGCCGGGGTCCCTGAAGTTCAGGGTCAGACTGCAGGGCTCCCCGGAGGTCACGGGAATGTTCCGGTTTATGACGGCTCCGGCGGGCCGTATGAGGCAGACGGCGCACAGGAGCAGACCCAGCGTCGCCGCCGCGGCCCGTTTGAATCCTTGTCTCAGCTTCATCATAGTACGCCTGCCTTTCCAACAATTACTTCTTGACGCGCTTGCCGGAGGGTTTTTTCTTCTTTCCCCCGCCGGGGGCCGCGATGGCCCAGATAAAGAGGGCCAGCAGCATGGGGGCCGCCGCCACCGGCGCCACCAGGATCGGATCAATGCGGATGGCGTCCGCGGTGATGCGGGCGGAGGAGGCCGCCTCCGGAGTCTCGATCCGCTTTCCGCGGACCAGGAGGCGGTGGGTATTGATGCCGTAAGGGGTGCAGGTGACGAGGGTGCAGTAGTCCTTTCCCTCCTCGACCACCAGGTCCCCCATCTCGTCCGGGAGGACGATGTGGATCTGATCCACCTCATAGGTGAGGGTCTCGTTGAGAATGCGGAGCATGAAGATATCGCCCTCGGCCAGCTGGTCGAGGTTTGTGAAGAGCTTCGCGCTGGGCAGTCCCCGGTGTCCCGAAAGGACGCAGTGGGTGGAGGGCCCGCCCACGGGCAGCGTGCTGCCCTGCAGGTGACCCACGGCCACCTGCAGCACCGCATGGCTGGTGCCGTGGTAGATGGGCAGGCTCACCTCGATGCTGGGAATCTCGATGTAGCCCATGATTCCGTTGCCGCTTACATTCAGTTCGGCGTTATAGCCCGCCTCGTCCTCCTCCAGGACCCGGAAGGGGTTCGGCCGCTCCAGGAGCTTTTCGTTGTACTCCCGGGCGCTCTGCCAGATGCGCTCATAGTCGATGGCGTTCAGGCTGGAGACGCTCTCGGCGTAACCGGCGATGGCCCGGGACTGGTGGAAGGAGTTCCAGTAGTCGCTGGCCGTCGGGTAGAGCAGGAGCCCCACCCCCGCCAGCAGGACCAGGAGGAGGAGTACGGTGGACAGATGTTTTTTCATGCAGGTTCACTTCCTCCGCCGCGCCGCGGTCTTCCCGCGGCGCGGCGGAAAGGGGGCTTACTCTTCTTCGACGCGCATGCGCCGCTTGGTAATCAGCAGGATGACCGCGCCCGCGGCCAGGATGCCGCCCACGATGTAGAAAATAGTGGTGCCGATGCCGCCGGTCTCGGGCATCTGGAATCCGGTGTTGTTCACAATTTCGGTGGAAATCGTGCCTCCGTCACCGCCAACACCCAGCTCGATGGGCTTGTTTTGAGTGATCGCGTTGCCGTTCTGGTCCTGGACCGTGATGGTAATGCTCGCCAGGCTGATATTATTTCCGGCCGAATCCTTATTATAAGTAGCCGTGACCTCAAAGAAGTAGGGACCCGCCTGGTTGTAAGTCTTCCCGTCGGGGGTCATGGGGTACTTGACCTCTTCCAGCTTATACTTGCCCTCGCCCAGCTTGGGGAAGTTGAAAGTAGCCATCGCCTGAGCGGTATCGGTGGTATAGGTCTCAGTGCCGTCCTCGCCCTTCACCACGTACCAGAGCGGGCCGCCCTCGGCTACAAGATTGCCTTGGTCGTCAATGGGCTTGCCTTCCGCGTTCACACGGACGGGCGTACCGATTTCCTCACCGACGGCCACCCAGCTGCCATTGGCATCCTGCTTGGAAAGCTGGAAGGTCGCGCCGTACAGGGGGGCATTGTTGTTTCCGCCGTCCACCTTGTTGGCCACCAGGGTGAAGGTGTACACGGTGACTTCCGTTACGGGGCTGGAACCGGTGGGGGTCTCCACCCACACGCCGTTTTTGTTGCCCGCGGTGCCTACATTGGCGCCCGGCAGCAGCTGAGATTCATATTCCACATAGACCATGTCGCCGTTCTGGATGCCGGTGCCGTCCGGGAACCGAATCGCGGCGGCGGCGGCGTCAAAGGACACGTGGAACGAGCAATTGGTGTTCTTATTTCCGCATTCCGCCTTTTGCTCCGTGTCAAAGGCATAATTGGTAACATTCGCCCGGGCCGTGGTTCCATCCTCATCCGTGCGGAGAATATAGACGGCCTTGATATCTTCCCGAGTGGGGATTTCCAGTTGATTCCCGTCCATCTGGTCGTGGAAGGTCATCACATGGGTCACGCCGTTGCCGGGGGTATAGCTCTTGATGGGAGCGCTCAGCTGGAACTGGAAGATTTGGCCCTCCGGGTAATCGGTGGCGTCTACCCACTTAGTCGGGTCGTCGGAGTCCTGCACCTTCTTGAAGACCTCAGGCGTCGTCGGAGGAAGCACTTCCTTATCCTGGATGAGAATCTCGCCTTCGCTGCCCAGGATGTTGTACAGATAATTTCTGGTGGTCCCGTTGGCGAAGGTGGCCTTGATCATGTAGTAGCCGGGGGTAAGCTGGGTGCCAAGGGCCGTCGGCGGAATAGAGGTCCGCGCCTCCTCCAGCGCGTCAGCGACAACATCGCCCGCGTCGTTGGGATACGCATTGCGCAGAGTGTCCAGCGCCTTCGCGATGTCCTCGTCCGTATAGCTCTCGGGCAGGGCGTTGAAAAGCTCCTTGGCCCGGGTCTCTACGGCTCCCGTACCCTCCAGGTTCTTCATGCCGTTGACAAATGTGGCCCTGTCAAACTGCGCGCTGGAGCTAGGCCAGCTGAAGTTCTTCAGAGAGTTGCCGCTCAGCTCAGCGTCCATGACCTTGAACAGCTCGTACTCAGTCGTGCTGTCCGACGCCTTTTTGAACTGCGCGAAGTCCTCCGCCATCGCCGGCGCGGCCAAAGCCAGCGCCAGGACCAGGGCGAGCAGCAAGCTGCTCAGCTTCTTCATGTGTTTCATCCTATGATCTCCTTTCTTACGCTTGGATTCTCTCATGGTAGTTTGCCTGGGATAAGGGGCATTCCGCCCTCATGTCGTGTCTGCCCCCCTCCCTTCCGCGGTTTTCTTTCTATACCACAGCCAAAGCGCCGCCGTGATCAGCAGCCCTCCGGCCAAAGCATACGGGACGGTCCCGGACCCTCCGGTCTCGGGCAGCTCGTACTCAAATGTGTTCGTAAAGGTGACCGTTGTCTTATCCATACCCATGGATTCGTCGTGGCCGTTGGTCCCGGACGCCGCCTGGCCCACGTTCGACCCCTTGGTCACCTGCACGGTGGTAGCGCACCCTTCCGGCGGCTTGTCGTCCGGGAAGCGCTCGTTCACGTCATAGCCCGCGTAGGGCGAGAGGTCCGCGATCCGCAGATACCAGCCGTCCCGCAGGGTGAAGACCAGTTTCTCCCCGCCGGAAACCGTGAAGGAGTGCGGCAAAGTCGCGTCGTCGTTGTGCTCCTCGTCGAAGATCAGCACGCCGTCCTCCTGCTTCTTCATCAGCACCGGTCGGTCCTGCTCGTCGTACACCGTCGCCTGATAGTTCTCCATGGTGTTGAGCAGCGTCAGGTCGAAGGTGTAGAAGGTCTCGCGCAGCTCGTCGCTCGCCAGGTTTCCGCCCACCACCTTCTTGATGGTCAGGGGCGTGTTCTCCTGGTTCGGAGCCTTGATGACCGGCACCGCGATGGCGTTGGGCAGGGTGTACTGCATCCAGCAGGTAGAGCCGGAGGCGCCCCGCTCGGTGTAGAAGACGGAAAGGGTGTAGGTATTTGCTTTATGATTCTCCCGGCCTCCGGGGATGTAGTCCCACAGGTCCACGTACTCGCCCACGGATTTGTGGACGCCGCCGATGTCGCACACCAGCTTGTCGCCCAGGAACACCCACATGTCGTCGTCACCGTAGAAGTAGTACTCCAGGGGGCCCACGTACTCCTCCGACAGCTCGAACTGCACGGAGTAGTTCATGCCGAAATAGGCGTTGTGGTTTTTACCGTTGTCGCTGGGCGGGAACCCACCCTGATAAGTCGGAGATTTCACCACGGGTTCATTTTTCCCGCCAAACTCCGGGTCCGCGCCCTCCCGGTTCAACCCGTCCAGGGGCCAGAAGCCCACGGCGCCGTCGCGGACGCCGTTGGTCCAGATGCTGTAACCTCCCGGATGTCCAAAGTTCTCCAGGTTGCCGAGAACGACGCTTCCACCTTCCAGCACGGCGCTCAGCGTATGGGTGTCGCCCTCCTGCAGGAACTTCAGGGAGTACTGGTCATAACAGGTCTTGCCGGTGGCCGGCGTGCCGCCGAAGAGATTCGGCCCCGTCACGCCGTCGCTGTACACGATGGTGCCTCCGGCAAAGCCCTTCACCAGGCCGAAGGTACAGAGCTCATAGCCCACGTCTCGGTTCGCCTGGTTAATCTTGTTCTTGAGCCAAATCTCGTTCTCCAAGCCGGAGCCCGTGTTTGCGTTGCCGAAGCCGAACTTCGCGTCCGATGTGCCCTCCGGGTAGTTGCTGGGGCTGTTGATCCCCTGCCGATTGGAATTCACCGTGATGGGATTGCTTCCGGTCCGGGTCCCGTCCGTGATGTCGTAGTCATAGAACACCGACTCGCTGTTCACGGTCGTTCCGGAGCGCTGGGTGTACATCAGGCGGAAGCGGGTGGTGGAGGTAATGGGAATCACCGTCTCGCTGGCCGCCTTGGGGTTGTTCGTAAAGCGCAGCTCACTCAGGTTTCCGCTGTAGATCTCCCAATACTGCGCCGCCTCTTCGGCCGTCTTGACCGCCTCGGCCGCCTCAAGGTCCACGTCGTCCTTCAGCACCCAGAGTTCGCTGATGTCGTAATGGGTGTTTTCCATCATGCCGAACATCTTCTCGATGGTCAGCTCCTCCTCGTTGGGGTTAAACTGGAATTTTTTGTCCTTATATACCTGCGTGATCTCCGGCGAGGCAAACAAAACGGTCCCGTCCCCGTTCAGCTGCAGGTTCATGGTCATCGGCGTCGTGCCGTTCTGGGGCAGCTTCGGTCCTTCGCTGTTGTTGCCTTCCGCACTGGTGTCGATGAAGGACAGCGAGGCGGCGCCGCCGCTCGTGGCGGGATTCTTGATCCACGCATAGTACTCCACCGTAAACACCGGATACACGTTCATCAGCAGGGACAGCCCCATGGGGTCGCTGGCCCGGGTGGTGAAGGTCATCCGGGGCTCGGCCTCGTCCACCTCCACGCTTCCCAACTCGCTCAGCTCGCCGTCGGCCTCTCCGCTGTAGGCCACCAGGGTCACATTCGGCGCCGCCGTCCCGGCCTCGTCGCCGTCCACAGCGTCTTCGCCGTCCCCGTCAATGGCCATGGGCTGGTTCTCACTGAAGCTCTCGATCTGTTCCAGCATCTGCTCGGCGAGGGTCACCTCCACCTCCACCGTGCAGGAGGATAGATCCAGCGGCCGGCCGTCAATGGCGGCGGACAGGGTCAGGACCCGGAGCAGCAGCACCTCGTCCTCGCTCAGCTCCCCGGCCCGGGTCGCCAGGTTCTCATAGGATTCGCCCTCTTCATGGAATTCCACGGAGAAAACCACGTCCGCCGGGTCCAGCTCCGCGGGCACGCCCTGCTCCTCCCCGATGGGAACATAGCGGTCCGCCCAGTAGTCCACATCGCCGCCGTCCGTATCGGAACCGGCAGCATACGGGCCGTCGGCCAGGCCGGAAACCCCGATGCTGGGCAGGGAGAAGAAGGTGCTTGTACTTGTGGCAATACCCCAATCCTCGGGCTGCTCCGGCTCTGGGACCACCACCGCCGGAGGCGTCTGTTCCGCCGGTTCCGGCATCTCAGGAATCACCACTACCGGCGGCGTCTGCTCCACCGGTTCCGGCGTCTCGGGAATCACCACTACCGGCGGGGAAGACGGCTCCGCCGTCTCCGGCGTCTCAGAAATCACAGGTTCCTCTGAAACCTCGGGCTTTTCCGTGACTGCGGGCTTTTCCGCAGAGGAAGGTCTCTGCGGGGCCGCAGGTTTTTCCGTAACAACAGGTCTCTCCGAGACTGTGGGTTTCTCCGTAACAGCGGGTCTTTCCGTGACTGCAGGCTTCTCCGTGACCTCAGGCTGTTCCGGAACCTCAGGCTGTTCCGTGGTCTCGGGCTCCGTCGGGACCGCAGGCTCCTGCCCATCGGGAAGAACACCGTCCTCCCCCTCCGCAAAGGGAGCATAGCCGTTGATGTGGAAGGTCAGGTGGAATTCCTCGTTTTCATACGTATAGTCCCCTGCCAGCCACAGACCTGTGGGCTCCTCCGGCTTGGGCTCCTCCGGCGGGGCCTCCTGCATGCAGGCCAGCGTATGGATGTGCTCTTCCATGGTACAGCACAGCGTCCCGTCCTCGAAGTAGCACTCTGCGGTGTGCAAATGCGCCGGCTTGCCGCACAGGCAGCCGTCGTCCTCCTTGGGGACCAGCTCTACATAACAGTTCTCAGTGTGCTCGTGTTCCTGCTTTCCGCAGGTCAGGACGCGAATCTCCTCCATCGCCCCCTCCGGGATATGGACGCAGGAGGCGTCGTGGTCATGAACAATGGCCTCGGGCCGGGTGCACACCAGTCCGCCTTCCTCATTGTAGCAGCTTTCCGTGTGAGTGTGGGGTGCCAGCTCCTGCCGGCGGCAGGCCAGAACCTCGGTGATCTGATAACACTCGTCCGTATGGACATGTCCGGTCTCCCGCTCCTCTTCCTGGCACACCAGCCGCTGCGTCCACTCATAGCACTCCTTGCCATGCTCGTGGCCGGGAGTCTCGGTATGGCCGCAGATCAGCGTCCGCTCCTCCTCCGTGGTGTAGCAGCTCTCATCGTGGCGGTGGCCTTCCGTCTCCTCTCGGGTGCAGGAAAGCTCTCTCTCCTCGACCTCAGTGTAACAGGAATCGTCATGATGGTATCCGGGCTCCAGGACGTTGCCCTCCTCATCCAGAACATCGTCCGATTCGGGGAGGGTACAGGTGAGCTCCCGGCGTGTCTGGATGGTGTAGCAGCTGTCGTCATGGGTGTGGGGCTCCTCCTCCGGGAGGGCGCATGTGAGCACCTGACGGCTCTCCGTCTGATAGCAGGCATCAGTGTGGGTATGTGCGTCCTCTCCTTCCGCCTCGGTACAGATCAGATCGCCCCGGTCATAGGCCCAGCAGGAGGCGTCGTGGACATGGCCCACCTCCTGGCGCTCCTGGCAGATCAACTCCCGCTGCTCCTGATAGCAGCTCTCATCGTGGACGTGAAGCTCTGTTTCCGGCAGGGTGCAGATCAGCTCGCCGTATTCGTCGTAGCAGAAAGAGTTGTGCTGGTGGATGACCACGCCGCTGTAGTCCATGGCGTCACACACGAGCTCGGGCCTGGGCCCGGAGAGCTCCACCGTCCAGCAGTCCTCACTGTGGACATGAGCCTCCATGCCGCAGATAACCTGATTGGACATGGTAACCGCCGGCATCATCAGCGCATAAACCGTACAAAATACCACGATCGCAGCCAGAACGGTCAGCACTTGACGGCCCCGCCGCTTTCGCTGGTGGACATCAATGCAGCGTGAGACCTGGGAAGACAAGTTGTCGCCCATAGGTATCGCACCCTCCTCTCTTTCAAAATACGCTGAGAACATCACGCGTTACGCGGTTAATCGTTTAAATGAACCCCATAGCATCATAGGGCCATACACGGACCAGCAGTCGCCCCACGACCTGGTCGTAAGAGACGCAACCCAGAACCGTGTTCCGGGAATCCAGCGATACGCTGCGGTGATCGCCCATCACAAAGATCTTGGACTCCGGCACCTGATAGGGCAGCGTAATGTCGCAGTCTCCCAGAGCTTTTTCCACCAGATAGGGCTCATACAGCTCCTGTTCGTTGACATACACCGTTCCACTCTCGTCGATGTTCACCCAGTCCCCCGGCCCCGCGATGACCCGCTTGACCAGAATCTTGTTGTTGTGATAAAAGGCGATAATATCTCCGGTCTCAAAGCTGGAACCCTTCCAGGAAACCACAATCTCGCCGTCCGTCAGCGTGGGGGCCATGGAGTTGCCGCCAATCTGAAGGACCGGCATCCACAGCGTCGCCACCAGTACGGCGACGGCCGCCACAGTGACCAGCGCGTAAACCGTGCTGCGAAGTACCCGGCGAAACCGCCAGCGGTACTTCTCCCGGTTCAGTTCCACCTCCAGCTGGGCGATGGAGGGGACTTCCAGCTTTTTCTCCTTTTTTTTCTTCATGGTTCGCGTCCCTTATCAGTCATGCTGCCAGCCCACAAACAGCGTCCACTTTCCCTTCTCCTGCTTGCTCTTCAGTCCGAAGGGACGCCGGGCGGCGCGCTCAGGGGGGGACGCCGGTTTGTCGGCGGGTTCCCCGGGCTCCTTCGCGGCCTGCACCGGCTTTTCCGCAGGCGGCGGGACAGGCTGAGCCGCCTCCTGTGCCCGCGGCGGCTCAGGGGGCGGGGGAAGCTCCACGCCCTCCGGCAGGGGATAGAGGGTTTGGATACTCTGCAAATAGTAATCCGCGGCGCGCTGGGCCGCATCGAAAACGCCGTTGAGACGAAGCGCGGCCTCCGCGATGGACCCCACGTTTTCCAGGTCGATCTCCCGCTTTTCCCGCTCCGCCTCCAGTGTGTCCTGCAGTTCGTGGATCTGGGCGTCCTTGCTGTCCAGCCGGTCCCGGAGGCGCTCATAGCCCTCCTCTGTCTGGCGAAGCTGCTCTTCCAACTCCGCCGCCCGCTTGCCCAGGCGCTCGGCCTCCTTGGCCTGTTCCAGCAGCAGCTGCAGCAGCTCCCGCCGTCCCAGCTTTTGAAGTTCTCTATCCGTCATGGCGTCGGTTCTCCTTTTTCGATCAGTTCGGCAAGCCGCGCGGCGCATAGGCTTTTAATGCGCTAAAGAGCTCCAAAAAGCGAATATCCACCCCTGATGTTCAGAATCCCGGTACAGTTCGAGGCTGTCTCCGGCGTTCAAAAAACACCTTGGGCGGAAAATTGCTTCACGGCGGTAAGGTTCATGCTGGGATAGCCACGCGGTCGGATGCGGCGCCAGGACACTTTGCGCTGAGTGTGCCTGTATCGCCGCCGACGGCCGTGACAATTTTTGCCCAATACCCGCTTTTCAAAGGAAGATGGTGTTTTTGAACAAAAATATTGGCATACATTGTTGGTTTCGCCAGCAAAGCCGGGCTGCCATCCAATGACTTCCCAGCACGCTGTTTTGTATGGGCCGCGCGCCGCTGGTGCGGCGATGTACCTCCTGCCGGCACTGCCGCGCCGGATGAGAGGAAGGCCAAATTTCATACATACTTCATATAATAATATATGATAATAGCATATCAGTACTTTCGGTCTCTTCTCCAACTGGCCGTAGCGTCACCTCCCCGCTGTTATAAAGCCAGTTCTTGCAAAGGCGCCTGGTGGTTTCTTCCAGAAACCACCAAACCCCGTACGGGGTTTGCGTCCACCAGCTTTTTACCTCCATAGCTTATATGCTTCTTACATGCTTTATTATAGCAAGCCTTGTAAAAAATGCAACTGTTTTTTTGTTTTTTTGTTTTCTGGAAAATATATACATATGTTGGAATCTCGGAATGTATACTTTTTTTGTTTCTTTTTCTCTAATTTGTGATATTTTACTGAACATATTACAATCTTCCCGTTAAAAAGGAGCGCCGATCGGACCATGCGCATCTTCATCGCACCCGCCAAAAAAATGGCGTCGGACACGGACAGCTTTCCACCAGAGGGTCTGTCCGCAGAGGACCGCAAAGTATTAGGTGACCTAGGGCCGGTCTTTCGTAAAATCAAGAAAAAATTACCGCCAAAAAAACAGCATACTCCCCCCTTTTCGAGTTAAACTATGCTCGCGATACCCAAGTGACCGCAAACGCATGATTTGATGAAAAGGAGAGATTCAATTATGTCTAGCAAGAACACCAACAAGCTCAACGTCCCCGAGGCCCGCAGCGCCATGGATAAGTTCAAGATGGAGGCCGCCTCCGACCTTGCTGTATCTGTACCATCTTAAAACAGGGAAAACGCAATTTGACAAACCATGACAAGAAATTACTTATTTAGGTGAATCGGCCCGCTAAAATCAAAAAATCCCGCCGCAATGTGTGAATGAACTGCGGTGGGATTTTGGTTTTAAGGATCCAAATGGCCATATAAGAGTAGGGACGGTATGCCAAATACTGCCTCGAATTGGTTCGAAACGCTTCGAAGCGATTTGAATCACTTTTCTTTACATTTTTGGTTAGAACGCATATAATAAGGATAACATCCAAGTGAGGTGAGCTGCTGTGACAGAAGGAATGACAACGGACTGCCCTTATTACTTAGCGGCTAAGGGGTTGCATCCGGAGGATGTCTTTGTCTGGGACGACTACGAGGCGGCCCGCTCCCTGAATCAGGAACTGACCTTTCAGGATGCGGCACGTTTTTTTTGAGGAGGAGCATGTCCCGTTTGAGCAGGAGCAAAAGCGTACCTTAGGACTTGTCAGCGAGGATGGGGTCTTTACCAACCTGGGCCTACTCCTCTCCGACCAGTGTACGCACACCACGAAGCTGGCGGTTTTCCAGGGCTCCAGCAAGACGGTGTTCAAGGATCGGGCGGAGTTCTCCGGTTCCCTGTTCAAACAGATGGAGGATATCTATGCCTACATTGACCGGTTTAGCCGGATCCGTGCCGAATTTCCCGGCCTGAAGCGGGTGGATACCCGGGACTATCCGCCGGAAGCTGTGCGGGAGGCGATGCTCAACGCCATCGTTCACCGTGACTACTCCTACAGCGCCTCCACCTTCATCAGCATCTTCGATGACCGGATCGAGTATGTGACGTTGGGCGGACTGCCCAAAGAAATCGCTATGAGCGACGTGATGATGGGGGTCTCGGTTCCACGGAACCGCCGTCTGGCCAACATTTTTTACCGCCTGCACCTCATTGAGGCATTTGGCACCGGGATGCTAAAGATCAAGGAGTGCTATGCTGGCTGTCCCGGCCAGCCCGCTGTGGAGGCTTCCGAGAACGCATTCAAAATTACGCTGCCCAATGTGAACTACGAGGCGGAGACATCTGTCCAGAAGAAACCGCTGTCTGAAAAGGAACAGCGGATTTTGGAGTATATCTCCGCCAAGCCGTCCGCTTCAAGAGCGGAGATTGAGGCGGCGACGGGGCTGTCTCAAAGTGTGACGGTTCGGGCGCTGAAGAAGCTGTTGGAGCTGGGATTGGTTCAAAAGAGAGAGAACGGAAAAAATACGAAATACTTCCATTGATGATTGTGTGAGGTGCCTATGAAAAATCCACCCTTTGAACTGACCGGCCAGATCGTTTCCCTTGTGGCGAAGATTGCGGAGCTGGTAGGACGGGTATCTTCCACGGACCGCCTCTCTGTAAACCCGGCTTTGCGCCGGAGCAACCGGATCAAGACGGTTTACGGCTCATTGGCTATCGAGCAGAACACGCTGACGCTGGATCAGGTTACAGCGGTTCTGGACGGCAAGCGGGTACTGGCTCCGCCCAAGGACATCGCGGAGGTCCGCAACGCTTTTGAAATTTACGACCGGCTGGAGGAATTGGACCCCTATTCCGCAGATGATCTTTTGACGGCCCACGGGGTGATGATGCGGGGGCTGGAATCAGAAGCTGGAGCGTTCCGTTCCAAACCGGTGGGCGTGGTCAATCAGGCGGGAGAGATCGTCCACTTTGGGACGCTGCCCCAGTATGTGCCGGAGGCGGTTGCAAATCTGCTGGAGTGGGTCAAAAGCAGCGAGCTTCCCATGTTGATCCGGAGCTGTGTGTTCCACTATGAGTTTGAGCTGATTCATCCGTTCGCCGACGGCAACGGGAGGACGGGCCGGCTGTGGCACACGCTGCTGCTGTCCAAATGGAACCCTTTGTTTGCCTGGCTCCCGGTAGAGTCCATCGTCCATGACCATCAGGAAGCGTATTATGAGGCAATCAACGCCTCCAATGCCGCTGTGTCCTCTACGGCGTTCATCGAATTCATGCTTGCGGCAATCAAAGCATCGCTCATAGAATCGGCAAATATGAGCGATGGAATGAGCGATGCTCCAAGAGATAAAGCAGCGGAACGCTGGAAACAAATTGAGCGGTTTCTGGAGAGCCACGATGTCATTCAAAACGCAGATGTGCGTCAGCTCTGCGGTGTCTCGGCGGCGACAGCCAACCGGATCATGGCCGGATTTGTGGCTGAGGGCAAGCTGATCAAATGTCGGCAGGGCGGACACTGGGGGTACCGGCAAATGGGCTAGAGAAAATGCGAACTATTTGCCGATAGAGTAACAAGATAAAGGAGGACAATCAGATGCTGGAAATTGGAACCAAAGCCCCGGAATTTACCCTGCCGGACAAGGATGGCAACGCTGTATCCCTGACCGATTTCGCGGGCAAAAAAGTGGTGCTGTACTTTTACCCAAAGGACAACACCCCAGGCTGTACCCGCCAGGCCTGTGCTTTTGCCGGGGCCTATCAGGAGTTCAAGAAGATCAATGCGGTGGTGATTGGGATCAGCAAGGACTCTGTGGCCTCCCACCAGAAATTTGCGGAGAAGTACGGCCTGCCGTTTATCCTTCTCTCCGACCCGGAATTGACCGCCATCCAAGCCTACGGTGTATGGCAGGAGAAAAAGCTCTATGGCAAGGTGAGCATGGGTGTGGTGCGGTCCACATTTGTGATTGATGAGAATGGCATGATCGAAAAAGTAATGCCCAAGGTGAAGCCGGACACCAATACGGCGGAAATTTTGGCGTATTTGAATACAAACTGATCATATTCCCCGGACGCTTCGCGTTCGGGGAGTCGCTTTTTACCTCACAAATTAAACCACCAGTTCAATGACAAACCGTTCCTCTGCCTGTATGATAAAGCCACAACGACAGAGCAAAGGAGTGGAACGAGATGAATCTGAAGGACGCTTTCCGGGCCCAGAACAAGCTGCAAGCCCTGATGGACGAGGCCGGCGATATCCTCCAGGACCGGGGCAACACCTTGAAAGTCACCACTACCCATCTGCGCAGCAAGGTCATGCCGGAGGCCCAGGACGCTGTGGTTGAAGAAGCCGCCCCCAGCGAGTATGCGGAGCACATCAACCAGGTGGCCGCTTTCCTGATGGCCATGCTGGCGGAGCGGGAGAAGCTCAGCGCTGCCATCTGCGCCGCCAAGTCCAAGCTGCCCCTGGACATGGACAGCGAGACCGGCCTGAACCGGGCCCGGCAGAGCTTGGCCGACACTTTCCGCCGGATGGCCGTCCTGCGCAACAGCGAGGTGGTGATCGCCAACGGCGGCAGCGGCTACCGGTTCAACGGCGAGGGCAACCAGGTGAGCTACCGCTGCGACGCCAAGCGGGTGACTACCATCAACTTCGACCGGAACAAGATCCGGGGCATGGCCACCGAGTTGGGGCGTAAGGCCGACGAGGTGTCCGCCAAGCTGGACCAGTGCCTGGTCAACACCGCCGTGGATTACACCCTCCCCTTTGAGATGAACGACAGCTTCGAAACCATCCTGTCCGACTTCATCCAGCGGCAGTCCGTATAGTGCCCCTCCCCGGGCGCGGCGGGCATGGCGGAATGGAGGAACTGTGACGGCCGGTTCAGGTGCGGATGAATGATGATGCCGCACATCGCGAAGAACATATTGGAGAGCATCTGCAAAATGCTGATTGGAATGAAAGCGACGGCCGCTTCTCCCTACGTTCCGCGCAAATACGATACTGCCCCCTTCTCCATACGCAAAATGGAAAACCGCCCTTACGCTTCCCCTTTCTGGAACCTGATCCCTGGGCTTTGGCCTTGGATCAGCCTACAAGTACAAGTCGCCAAGGCCGGGCAGGTACGGCGCTCCTCGGAGGGCTGTCCGGTCCAGACGCGGCGGATAAGGGCCTAAGCGGCTTTGAAATTTCGCCATGCCCCCTGCGCCTGGGGGACAAAAGGATGAGCGGCAGGCTCCGGCCTGCCGCTCATGGTACAAATATGGAGTTGAGGCGTGTTGGCCGCCACCAGGATGTCGTTCATGGACACATCCAGCAGAGTGCTCAGGGCGTAGAGGTTGTCCACCGTGGGCAGGCTCTGGCCACGCTGCCACTTGTAGATGGCCTGGGGCTCCTCAAAGCCGAAGAACTGCTGGAGATCCCGGACGGACAGGCCTTTCGTCTGCCGCAGGCGGCGGATGTTGGCCCCCGTGGCAGGAAGGTCGATGACGGGGAATTGGTTGAAATACATGGTAATCGCCTCCATTCTGACAGTAGTGCAGAATAGCAGAATGAGGGTGAAGTGGCAAGGTGTTTTGCGGATTTGTAACAAAACCGTTAGAAAGGAGGGTTTCCGATGGTGCAGCAGGTGCCGCTGAACAAGCGCAGCAAGAAAGCCCAGAAAGAGTACCATGCCAAGCAGCGTGGCTCCTGGTACGGGCTCAGTCCAATCTAAATACATTGAGACAGTTTACATTATGAGAAGTTCGCCGACGGCAGCGTGAAATGTATCGAGGATGAGATACCATTTGAACTGCCGGAGGGGTGGGAATGGTGTAGATTAAAACACATCTGTATGATGTCCGCGGGCAAATCCAAGCCAACGGATCAAATAAAAGCAGAACCGTTTGAGGGAAGCTATCCGTGTTTCGGCGGAAATGGTATACGGGGATATGTGGATGAATATAACCAAGATGGGAGATTCAGTATAGTTGGTCGCCAAGGTGCTTTGTGCGGAAACATCAATATTGCTTCTGGAAAGTTCTATGCAACAGAACACGCTGTGGTTACGAGTCTGTTTTATGGGATAAATTTTAATTGGAGCAATTACACCTTAGAGGCACTACGGCTTAACGAGTATGCAACCGGAGCAGCACAGCCGGGATTGTCTATTGCTAATGTACTCAATGTATTTGTTCCCGTTCCGCCAACACAGGAACAAGTGCAAATTGGAGAAAAAATAGCAGAGTCTATAAAAGTCATCGAGGCAATTGAACGGGAAAAGCTGGATTTACAAACAATAATTGCAACTGCAAAATCCAAAATTCTCGACCTCGCCATTCGAGGCCAACTTGTCCCGCAAAATCCCGCTGACGAGCCCGCCTCCGTCCTGCTGGAGCACATCCGGACAGAGAAAGAAGAACTCATCAAGCAGGGCAAACTTAAGCGCGGCAAAAAGGAATCT